>DJFY01000095.1 GCA_002431545.1 Cellvibrionales bacterium UBA5860
GACAAAGATCAGCAACTGGGCCTCGAGCAGCGCCAGTCCCGTGGAACGACGCGGCCGGGGCGAAAAATACCAGATAAAAGCTGCTACCGCGCCGTAAGACAACCAGAAACCCGGCGACAGCGCTGCCAGTGGATCGACCACGGCCTGTAACGCCAGCGCCCATATCAAAGCCACAGCGGGACGCGTCTTCCGCTGCATCAGCACGGCCAGAAGAAACACCGAGAGCATGATCAGGGCACGTTGCGTAGGCAGCGACAAACCTGCCAGCAGCGCGTAAGTCAGCGCCAGCAGCCAGGAGACAATCGCCGCCACACTCCGGTGCGTCGCGACGGCGCCCACAGCCACCAACGCGCGTCCGATTCCCGCTCCGACAAGCATACCGGCCCCGGCAATCATGCCGATATGCAGTCCGGAAACAACCATCAGATGGGACAAACCGGTGGCACGAAGCCTTTCCCGGTCCGCTTCAGACAAGGAGCGACCGTCGCCGATGGCAAGCGCGCGCAGGAAACGCCGGCCCGTACCCGGAACATCTGTTATGCGATCGATGGCAGCGCCGACCTCGTGGCGCCAACGGTCAAGTCTGTAACCGGGTGCCGGTGCCATTTGTCCAGGCGGCGAACCGGCGCGTACATAACCGGTTGCATCGATACCTCGGCTCAGCAACCAGGCGCGATAGTCGAAGCCTCCTGGATTGGCAAAACTGCGCGGACTACGCAAGCGCGCTGTCAACTGCCAGCGCTGACCCGGCACCAGAGTTTCCCCGCCATACCAGTTCAACAGCACGCGCCGGGGCGGGACAGCCGGCGCGACACCCTTGCCCGGCGGAAGCTGCAGCGATTCAATATCGAACAGGAAGCGCGTGGCCCGTTCACCGCGCGAGGGCAAACCGCGCACCACGCCAACAAGAACATAATCCGTTTTGTCCAGGGTCGCGGGCAAGGTCCCGACCAAACGGTCGTTACCCCAAAGGGTCGCGCAAGTGACACCGACAGCGATGGCAATCAGACAAACGGATAAAACCCGAAACCCGGCCATTTTCTCCGGATCTGCCCCTTTACCCGAATCATCTGTTCTGTCCGGTGTGTCGACTTTTCGCAAGGGCCCGGCGTGCGAAATTAGCTTTTTCAGTGGCTGGCGGGCCACGACAAGAACACCACCTGCGGCACAAGCCCAGATCATCGAGAGCTCCAGCAATCCCGGCAGGCGCGGCCACAAACAGGAAGAATAGGTGGCGAGACTAAAACAGAAAAGAAAATACGGCATACTACGTCCGTGTAGTTTTTTTTGAGTTTAGCCAGCTTTGCTTTTACCGCAAAATTTAACTAGCCTTGCCCGATGCCCCATCTGCTGATCGTGTACCACAGCCAGAGTGACAAAACAGCGCGCATGGCCTCCTCGGTACTGGCTGGCGCCCGACAGGAAAAGGACGTCGACATCAGATTCAAAACCGCCTTTACGTCCGGACTGGAAGATCTGCTCTGGGCAAATGGCATTATTTTTGGCACGCCGGAAAATTTCGGATACATGAGCGGCGCCTTGAAGGATTTCTTCGATCGCACTTTCTATCCCGCAGAACCACATCAACTGAATTTGCCGTATGCGCTGTTCGTGGGCGCCGGTAACGACGGCACCGGCGCGGTACGTGAAGTCGATCGCATTGCGGCAGGTTATCCGCTGCGGCGCGTGACGGAACCGGTTATCGTTGTCGGTGAACTCGACGAGGACGGGGCGCAACGCTGCCGGGATCTGGGCCTTGCCATGGCTGCCGGCCTGGCCCTGGGAATCTACTGATGCATGTTTACGCAAACCGCTTTGAAGTGAACAACCGAATATCCCAATGACGACCGCGCTAGTACTTTCCGGTGGCGGTGCACGCGCTGCCTACCAGGTCGGCGTGTTAAAGGCCGTTGCCGAACTCCTGCCGCGCCGCACGCACAACCCTTTTCCGATTGTTTGCGGCACGTCGGCAGGCGCCATCAACGCGCTGGCGGTTGCCGGCCGCCCCGGGTTTTTGCGCCAGCGCGTAAGTAAGCTTGAAAACATCTGGGGCACGCTGCGCGCGGAAAATGTCTACCGGACCGACCTGCCCGGCGTGATAAGAAACACCTCATGCCTGATTTGGTCCCTGTTTCACAGCGGCTACAGCAAACACCGGGCGCTCGCCCTGCTGGACAACAGCCCCCTGCGCGAATTGCTGAAGCAGCTGGTGCGCTTTCGTTACATCGACGAGGCCATCGCTCGCGGTGAACTGACTGCGGTCAGCGCGACCGCAATGGATTACGGCACAGGTCGCTCAGTCACATTTTTTCAGGGCCGGCACGATACCTGGGAACGCAGTCGGCGGCTGGGCATACGCTGTGGTCTAACCATAGACCACCTGCTGGCGTCATCGGCCATTCCGACAATCTTTCCGGCAACGTCCATCGACGACAGTTACTACGGCGACGGCGCCGTACGCCAGCTGAAACCTCTCAGCCCGGCGCTACATCTCGGCGCGGATAAACTTTTTATTGTCGGCGTCAGCGACAACCCACAGCACGTGGAAGCGATAGAAAAAGATCCGCATCCTCCGTCCGTAGGGCAGATGTTGAGCCAGTTATTGAATAGCGCGTTTATCGATTCAATCGAAAGCGATCTGGAGACACTGCAATCGATCAACAACCTGACGCGGGAAATCCCAGAACAGGCCGCTGCGCACAACCTGCGTTTTATCGATCATATTTGCATTTCGCCGAGCGAACCCATCGACCAGATTGCCGAGGTCTATGCCCACCTGCTACCGCGCAGCATGCGCATTTTTCTGCGTGCGATCGGCGCCAGCGCCAAGGGCGGCGGTGCCAGCGCCGCCAGCTACCTGCTGTTCGAGCCGGAATTCTGCCAGGCGCTGCTCGATCTGGGATATCGCGATGCGCTACGCCAGGAAGATCGCATCCTCAGCTTTTTCGGACTGCTCCCCGCCTAGACTATAGCTACCGCTCGGATCGAGGTCGGTAGACTTTGATCGGGTGGTAGGATTTCTGAAAACCCGGTTGGTCCTCCCATTTGAGGCCGGTTATCAAACCCCCGTCAACTACCATCGCCTGCCCGGTCACAAATGTCGAACGCCCGCCCGCCAGCCAACACGCCATCTGGGCAATGTCGTCGGGCACACCGGCCCGCGGAATCGCCTGGCTTTTTTCAAAGGCCGGTTTGACCCGGTCGACGAGTTCGTCGGACTTGCCGACAGTGTTTGCCGCCAGTGGCGTCGCGATAAAACCCGGGCAAATAGCGTTCACGCGAATGTTGTGCTCGCCCAGCTCCATGGCTACGGATTTCGTCATATGTATCACTGCCGACTTGGCACCGGCATAGGCGTGGGGGCTGTAACCGGCGCTCAGGCCTGCGATGCTGCCGGTATTGATGATGCTGCCAGACTTCTGTTTCTTCATGATCGGCGCGGCATGTTTCATACCGAGAAAAACACCCCGGACCAGCACGTCGTAGGTCATGTCGAATTCATCGACGGGCGTGTCTTGCACCGGTCCAAGCACACCGCCAAAGCCGGCGTTGTTAAAAATGCAATCCAGGCGTCCCCAGGTACTTACCGCCAGGTCGACAGCGGCCTTGACCTGCTCCTCCTTGCGCACTTCAACCTCGGCAAATACCGCCGCTTCACCGAGCCGGGCAGCCAGGGCCTGGCCGCGCTCGACCTGCATGTCGGCGATGACAACACGCGCCCCCTCCTCGACAAAAAGCTCTACACTGCGCTCGCCAATACCGCTGGCGCCCCCGGTGATTACCGCTACTTTGCCTTCGAGTTCAGCCACTACTGCTCCCCTTTTTAATCAAGTATTCAACTATAGGTTTGTTTTTAGCGCCGATTAAACACCGGCGCTGCGTTTGTTTGCAGGGCCGTTTTACTGGGAACCGGAAATCAGGCTGAATGCGTTCACCAGATGCATACCACCGTCGACAAACATCGGGCAACCATTGACATAGGTCGCTTCATCCGAGGCCAGAAAACAAACCGCATTGGCGATATCTTCCGGTTGGCCGACGCGGGCACAGGGCATAACTTTCGGCACCTCTGTCTTCAACTGGCCCGTAGCCTCCTCACCGTAAATGGCGGGCAGAATGGGCGTATCGATCAAGCCCGGCAGTATCACATTGTGACGAATCCCCGGCACGGTAATGACGCTGTCTTCGGTGAACTTGAGTATGGCCGCCTTGCCGATTCCGTAAGGGCAGTATTTGTCGATAGCCATGACTGCGGCTGCCGAGGCGATATTGACCACCGAACCGTTTGGCGCATCGCGCAGCATGGGCGCGGCGTGTTTGACCAGAAATAGCGGCCCCTTGATCAGCACGTCCATCTGGGCGTCGTAACCCTCCTCTTCGACCTCCTCCGGGTTTTTGAATTCAGCCCAGGCTGCATTGTTCACCAGCGTATCGAGACGGCCGAACTCAACACCAACTTCGCCAATGAGCGCTTTGATATTGTCGACCTTGGTGATGTCGCAGATCTTTGGGACATATTTTTCGCCAAGCTCGGCTGCCGCTGCATCGAGTTTGTCCTGATTGACGTCCACGGCGACCACCGTCGCCCCTTCCTCGATAAAACGCCTTGCCGTGCCAAGACCGATGCCTGACGCCGCACCGGTAATCAAAGCCACTCTGTTATCAAATTTCATGGTTTACCCCTGTTTTACGTTAAGTTGATTGTAGCGATCCGCTTCAAACGCTTGCCGAAGTCTGCTCCGATCAGGATCCCGAGTCGTCACCCCAATCGTGCAAAGGCATATCTTGTAATAACTCGCTGATCTGTGCCGCGGTTAGTTCCTGTTCTGCTATCAGGCCGCGCGCCACGCGACCCACGTAATTAATATATTCCCGCTCGACAAACAATTCGATCAGGTCTTCCGCCACGCGATCCAGTACATCGTCGTCCTTATAACAGGTGTCCAGCTCGTCCGGCCGGGGCAAGCTTAGCCTGAGTTTTTCCAGGCGCAGTAATTCCAGCAACGCGTCGCGGTAATCCTGGCCGCCGTGCACATCGCGGTAGGACTGCTTCAGGTAAATCGCCTGGGACATGGGTCCGGCAAAGCGAATTCGCGTGGTCACCAGCGTTTCGCGTACCGCCAGAGGCCAGAGCCGGTCGAGTTCATTCAGGCGCAAATGCACTGATCCCACATGGGGCGTCAACTCGAAACGTACCACGCTACGGCCCTGAGCAGAAGCGTGATCCCCGATCTTGGCGCCGTAGACCTTGCGCCGGTAATAGTGGGATACGACCACATGCCCGGCCTCGTGCATGGCGACAGTCGCCAGCTGGCGTTCCTCACTTGACCGGGTTTTGTTCTCGATCACGCTTACCTGCACCGGAATTTGGACTCGGGTGTAGGGTAAGCGTTTATCTTCTCCCCTGGCAAATCTACAATGTCTTGCACGATAAGCACCGTCAATAACTGCCGGCGAGCCTTTAAGGCCTGTTAACGCTAAATGAATACTCCTGCCGAGAGCGGTTTTTTCACCCAACTCTTTGTTTCACAAAGGCAGAAGGCGTGCAGTGTAGTGAGTCTGCATAATCAACTGATAACGCCGTTGGGCGGAAAAAGGCCCTAGCCCACGCTGTGACCAATTCTACGGTTTCCATTGATGCCCTGTATAACGGCGCCCCCGGCTGCGGCAACGGGGGCTATATCTGTGGGCTGATGGCACAGTTTATCGACGGCGACGCGGAAATCCGCATTCACCGCAGTTTTCCCGTCGAGGCGCCGCTACTCGTGCGACGCGACGTCGACTCCGATAGCGTCACCGCGTGGCTCGGCCGACAACTGCTGGGTACCGCTCGACCGGCGCACTGTCAACTCGAAATACCACCGCCACTGGACGCCGATACGGCGCGCTCGATCAGTGGCAAGTCGGTGTTCCTCCACGCCTCTGACCGGCGCGGCTGTTTTGTCTGTAGTCCGCTACGCTCGCCGGGCGAAGGGCTGGGCCTCGCGATAGGGCCGGTGAGCAATGTCGAATCCCAGCCGGTCGGCGCTCACCTGGCGGCGGCGCTGTGGCGGCCCAACAACCATTTTGCCGATGCCCAGGGCCAGGTGTTACCGGTCTATGTCTGGTCGGCACTGGATTGCCCCGGCGTTTACGCGCTCAAGCTGCGGCACCGGGAACTGGGCATTCTGGTACTCGGCAGTTGCACCGGGAGTATCAAGCAGCCGTTGCACGCCGGGCGGGACTACATCATCAGCGCCTGGCAACTGGCGCCCATTGTCGACCGCAAACTGCATGTGGGCGTCGCCATCCACGCCACCGACGGCACGTTGATGGCCTGCGCGCGGCAAGTCTGCTTCGATATCGGCAAGACCGTTCCCACACCACCCTGAAGCCACCGCAAGCCTTCGAGGGGCGTTCAGACTATCGGGTCGAGCCCATCTATACTGTTAAATCATGCCTTCTGGAGTACCACTGATGAGCAATCTGGTGACCAGCCGCGACGACGGCACCGTACGCTTGATTACCCTGAGCCGCCCCGAGAAACTAAACGCCATGAGCAGCGCACTGGTGGATCAACTGAGCGACGCACTTATCGCGGCCGAGAAAAATTCCGGCGTCGCGGTGATTGTTATCGCCGCAGAGGGCCGGGCCTTTTGTGCCGGTGCAGATTTATCCGGCCGAGACGAGGCGCCGCCGTCACCGCGCCAGGTCGCGGCTTCTGTCAATCACGCTATCGAATTTTATAAACTGCTGGTGAATTTCGACACACCCATGATTGCCGCGGTCAACGGCTATGCCCTGGGGGGCGGCTGTAACCTCGCCGTCAGTTGCGATCTGGTGGTCGCCGCCGAAGACGCGGTCTTCGGTTATCCCGAAGTCAAACTGGGCATGCCGGCTGCCGGTGTGGCACCACCGCTGGTACACCAGATCGGGCGCAAAGCCGCATTTGAGTTGTTGGCCTTGTGCGATAACATCGATGCAGCGAAAGCGCTGGAAATGGGGCTGATCAATCGCATCGTCCCGGCAGAGCGACTCCTGCCCACGGCCACCGCTATGGCCCACCAGCTGGCCGCGTACAACCACGACGCCCTGCGACTGACCAAGCAGCTGATACGTCGCTGTGCTGACATGCCGCTCGATAACGCACTGGATCTCGGGCGAGATATCGGCCTTGCCATGAACGTCTACCAGTCCTGAGCGGCTCGCCGACAGAAACCAGGCCAACCATTAACCGTTTTCGAGTTAGCCCATGAAAGCCTACGAACTCCACGCCAAAGGCATCGACAACCTGAAACTCGCCGAGCGCGCCAGCGCTCCACTTGCCCCACATCAGGTGCGGCTGCGCATTCGCGCCTCGTCGCTTAATTACCGGGACCTGATGACCGTGTTGCACGGCGGCATGGGCGTCAGCCTGCCTCTGATTCCGAATTCAGATGGTTGCGGCGAGGTTGTCGAAACCGGGGCCGAAGTCACCCGCTTCAAACCAGGCGACCGGGTCATCACCACATTCTTTCAGCGCTGGATCGCCGGCGAGATTACCTCGGATGTTATGCGCAGTGCCCTGGGCGGCGCCCTGGACGGCGTGCTGAGCGAGCAGGTCGTCCTCGACGAAAGCGGCCTGGTGGAGCTGCCGTCTTACATGAGCTTCGAAGAAGGCGCCACCCTGCCCTGCGCGGCACTCACTGCATGGCAGTCGCTGATCGTCAAGGGCCGCATCAAAGCCGGCGACACGGTACTGGTGCTGGGGACTGGCGGTGTCTCGATATTTGCCCTGCAATTTGCCGTCCTGCATGGCGCCCAGGTGATCGTCACCTCCAGCAGCGACGCCAAGCTGGCGCGCGCCCGGGAACTTGGCGCCTGGCAAACCATCAACTACAGAAGTGACCCGAACTGGGAAAAAACAGTTCTCGATCTGACCGATGGCAAGGGCGTCGATCAGGTCGTCGAGGTCGGTGGTGCCGGCACCCTGGAAAAGTCCCTGACCGCTACCCGCTTTGGTGGCATGGTCGGCCTGATCGGCGTTCTCACCGGGTTTGGCGGTGCAGTGAACCCCGATGTGGTCTTACGCAAATCTGTTAATCTGCAGGGCATCTATGTCGGCAGTCGCGCCATGTTCGAGGATATGAATCGCGCTTTGTCGGCTCATCAAGTTAAACCCGTAATCGACAAAACCTTCGACTTCGGGCAAGCGCCCGAAGCCTATCGCCACCTGGAAGCCCAGGGCCATTTTGGCAAAGTGGTCATTAGCCTGTGATAACACCGGGGCTTGCCGGGTTTTTTCCGCCCCGATGCCGGAAGCAGGCCCGCGCTGCTACATCACCTGGCCAGTTGGGACGACAATTCGCAACGACTTGCAGGAAGCAATCGAAGCCAGCGTGCGTCGCTAATGTAAGGTATTAACAAACAGTGTTTTCATACAAGCAGCAGCCATGAAAAACCACGAAGAGATTCTTTTTTGCAACGACGCCTTTTACCAGGCGTTCTGGGGCCGCGATATGAAAGTGATGCGGGATGTCTGGGCGAGTATAAACCCGGTCGCCTGCATACATCCTGGCAGCAGCCCACTCACCGAGCTGAGGATTATCCTCGCCAGTTGGCGCAGTATTTTTCAGAACCCCAATTGCCCGCGCATCGTGCATCAGACTGACGAGGTGTTGTTCTACGGCGACGTGGCGCTGGTCACCTGCTACGAATGGGACGAGCGACAACCGGAAAACGTGTTACTGGCTACAAATGGTTTCGCGCGCGAATCCGGCACCTACCGAATGGTATTTCACCAGGCCGGCGCGTCACCCGCGCCACCCGAAAGACCGACAGAATCTCGCCCACCGATGCATTGAAAACTTACCGAATGTTCGGAATTAAGCCAGACTTTCCTGACTAGTCCGTAAAAACCGGCGTCGCTATATATTCCCAGATCAGGGTAATTCCGACCAGGACGGCAACCACGTAGACCAGCGCCACCATAAAAACCGCACTGGCGTAGAGAAAACCCCTGTCCCAGGGCACTTTCATCAACGTCGGCACTGCCATATAAACCAGGTAAATGGTATAAATCGCTGCCGCGCAGCCAAGCAGAATATCGAGCCACCAGATGGGATACGCCGCGAAAATACCCGCGAGAAAGATCGGCGTGCAGGCATAACCCATCAACACCACGCCCTTGATGGGGAACGACGCCGTTTGATAGGTCTCCGACATCCAGTTGACCATCAACCCGATAAAAATAACTGCGCCCAGCAGGGCGAAATACATGAGCACCACCAGCGGGATCGCACTGGCCTCAGTGATACGCACCACATCCTTACCCAGGAGAGTCCAACCCACTTTGGTCGTGCCGATGTAAAAACCAGCCGCCGGCAACAGCGCCATAATTATGGGGTACGGCAGCAATCGTTTGATCTGCTCGTCGTTCAGGTCGGCGATCTTTTGCCACGCCTCGCGCGGATGAAACAGCAATCCAGGAACATAGCCAAACACCATCAACCCCCTGCTCCACTGAGCCCTTTAATTTTAACAACGGTTATACCACGCACTTTCGCCCCCCGCACACGGGATGATTGATCGATATCAATACGCCGACAGCAAGACCGTCAATGGCCCGCATGCCGAGAGAGCCCTGCGGCCTGCAGTAGCAGCCAACAGCCGTAGCCGAGAATGACCAACGCGAACCCCTGGCGCCAACGACGGGCCCTGAGCAGTGCCGCCACCCGACCCGAAGCCCAGCCGGCAACCAGCATGGCGGGCAAAGTCCCCAAACCGAAAGCCAGCATGGTCGCGGCACCCAGGTAGGGCGATGGCGCGGTCGCTGCATAAGCCAGCGCGCTGTATACCAAGCCACAGGGCAGCCAGCCCCAAACCATGCCCAGCCCCGCCGCGCCCGACGCGCTGCGTACCGGCAAGGCTTTGGTCGTCAACGGCTGCAACTTACGCCACAATTTCGATCCGGCGCGCTCCAGCAGTGCCAAGCCCCGCCACCAGTCCGCCAGATACAAGCCCATAGCCACGAGTAACAAGCCAGCCAGTGCTCTCAACACCGGACCCAGGGCGAGGTATTCACTACCCATGTAACCCAGCGTCGCCACTATCGCGCCGGCGATCGCATAGCTGCCAATCCGCCCCAGGTTGTACATGAACACAAACAGACCGCCGCGTTCGTCTCCGGCAAACCCGAGCGCGCCCGCGATACCACCACACATACCAACGCAGTGTCCGGCACCAAGCAAACCCAGCAAAGTCATGGCGACAAGGGAAGCAGCGATATCAGCCACTACAGGGGAAGCCGATGATCACAGATCGCTACCGCCACTCGGCACATCTGTTAGTCGCTGGCGACAGGTGTTAGCAGGCCGACCTGGCGCCGGCTTTGTTCCAGCCGGATTATCAGCCGCGTCTCGCGCCGGAGCGTCGTCGAAAAGTATACGCTCGCCGTCGCCATCGAGGTCGTCGTACTGACCGCTGCGCACGGCCCAGAAAAACAGCGCGATGCCCACCGCCAGCACGACCAGAGACAGGGGAAGCAAAAAGTAGAGGCTTTCCATCGCTGCACCGATTAGCCAGTTACCCGTGCGCGCCCCGGAGCAACCGGCCGCTGCAGGCGCAAGGCGTTGAGCACGACCAGTACCGAGCTGGCGGACATGCCGATGGCTGCTGCCCAGGGTGGCACCAGACCCATAGCCGCCAGCGGCAAAGCCGCCACGTTATAAAACAAAGCCCAGCCCAGATTTTGGCGAATCACCCGCGCCGTCCGACGCGCGTGCCTTATGCTTTCGGCGAGCACAGCGAGATCGCCGTGTAACAGGACCGCGTCCGCCGCCTGCCGGGTAAAGTCAGTACTCTGATCGACCGCCACGGCAACGTCGGCACCGCTGAGCACGGGCACATCGTTGATACCATCGCCTACCATCAGCACCGCTTCGCCCCGGGCCTGCAACTTTCGCACCCGCGCCAGTTTCTGCTCCGGGCTGCAAGCGGCGCGCCACTGCGCGATACCCAGCTCTCCGGCCAACCGGCCGACCGCGCTGGACTGATCGCCGCTGAGCAATTCGATCTCCAGGCCCAGTCGGCTTATACATTCAAGAGCCCCGCGCACACCTGGACGCAAGCCGTCGGCCAGGACAATCCAGGCCAGCGCACCGCGGGCGTCAGCCAGAACCACGCGCTGATAGTAAAAACCCTCGACCGCTTTCATCGCGTGCTGAGGCTCGGCAATGACACAGCCCAGTGTTTGACCAACATAGCTCGCACTGCCCAGGGCCAGTCTTTCCCCGTGGATAATCCCGCTCACCCCTCCGCCCGGCTGATAATCGACTTGCCCGGCTCGGATTCCGGTATCGTGTGTTGCCAACGCGCGGGCGACCGGGTGCCGACAAGCCCGCTCCAGTGCCGCCGCCAGCGCCAACGCGCGAGCGCGGTCCACAGGTGCCGCGTGAGCACAACACTGCACCTCCGCTATCGATAACTCGCCGTGTGTCAGCGTGCCGGTCTTGTCGAAAATAACGCGGTCGATAGACGCCAGCGCCTGCAAAGTGTGGCCGCGACGCACCAACAGACCGCGACGCCGCAGAAAATAAGTCGCAGACGCCAGGGCCGCTGGGGTCGCCAGGGAAAGCGCGCAGGGGCAGGTGACCACCAGTACCGACAACGTAACCCAGAGAGCATCGTCGGGCCGGTACTGCCACCAGAAAGCAAAGACAAGCAAGGCGACACATAAAACGACGCCAACGAATAAGCCCGCCAGGCGATCGGCCATCGCCACTTGCGGCGGTTTTTCAGTCAGCGCTCGATCCATGGTGGCCACTACTGCGGCCAGCCGGGTACCGGCACCCACGGCAGTCACCCGCACCAGCAAACCGTTGCGTGTATTCAGGGTGGCGGCGTACACTTCCGCGCCGGGTTTCTTGAGGACCGGCGCCTGCTCGCCAGTTAACATCGCCTCGACGACGCGGCTTTCACCCTCGATCACCTCTCCATCTACCGGCAGGTACTCGCCTTCGCCGACCCGCACCTGATCCCCGACTCTCAGGGATTTAACCGGCACCAGCTCGTGGCCTTCGCCAGCAACGCGCAGTGCTGTAAGCGGCAGCTTTTGCTGGACTTCGCCCATGCGCAGTTCGTTGCGGTAACGTACACGCAATTCGAGGAAACGCCCCAGGAGAAGAAAGAAGGTGAACATGGATACGGCATCGAAATAAACTTCGCCGCCGCCACTGATTGTTGCCCAGGCGCTACTGGCATAGGCGATGCCGATAGCCAGCGCCACCGGTACATCCATTGTGAGATGCCAAACCCGCAAACTGCGTAGCGCGCCGGCAAAAAAAGGTCTCGCCGAATAAAACACTACGGGGCTAGCCACCAGCAGGCTGGCCCAACGCAACAATTGTCCCCAGTGCGCGTCCATACCCTGAATAGCGCCGGCGTAAAGCGCGACCGCCAACATACCAACCTGCATCATACCGATGCCCGCCACGCCAAGGCGCAGCAGGTGCCGCCGCTGCTCAGCCGCGAGCTCGTCCAGACCGTTCGTCTCGCCCAGCGGACTGGCGCGGTAGCCGATGGCGACGAAAGAGGCCAATAACGCACTAAGTGTGGTTTTCTCAGGATCCCAAACCACTCGGGCACGGTGCCGACTGACGTTGACCCCCACCTGGACCACACCCGGCAAACGGCCCACATGCTGCTCAATCAACCAGGCACAGGCGGCGCAGGTCATCCCTGTGATAGCCAGGTCGACAGCAGCGCTGCCGTCGGCCTGACCACGCACGATGTCCGCCTGCACCTCGGGTAAATCAAAGGCGGCAAAAGCAGTGGCGTCAGATTCTTCCGGACGCTCACTGTCCCTGGCGCGATAGCGATAGAACTGCTGCAGGTCGCCGGCGACGATGGCGCTGGCCACCGCCTGACATCCAGGGCAACACATGGGCCGGGGCTCGCCGTCGATAACAACGCTGTAGCGAGTATCGCGCGCCGGCAGACCACAGTGAAAACAATTGATGCGCTGTGCGGTTTTCTGCCGAGCGCCGGACAGTTCCACCGTCCCGGCCAGGCTACCGGCCGTGTCACTTTTCATGGGCGCTCCCGAATCATGGGGAATGCCCACCTTCGATGCCAGTATCGCTCACCGGATTCGCTGTAATACGTACACCTGCCGTATCCGCGACAGTGCGCAAATCGATTTCGCCCTGCAGACGCCAGATCGCCGACTTCCGGCCGGCGACGTCCTCCAGTGCGCCGGGCAACAAGCGCAGGTAATAGCGCGACGCGGACAGTTCCGGCGGACCACCATAGTACAGTCCATGACGCGCCGAGACCGCAATGGCAACTCGATCCTGTGCCGCACTCGTGGGGTGCTGAAACTCCAATGTCAGGGTCTGCGGCAGATCGCCTTTACCGTCCAGCTCGACACGCAATTGCTCATCTCGCGCAACGTATATCGTTGCCGCGAGACCGCGCGCCGCTGCCTGCTGATCCTGTTCAAGCACCATATTAATCGCCAGACCATCGCGATAGTAATTGTCGCTGACCAGGGCGTCGCTGTGGCGCACAGCCAGCACCAGTGTACTGAGACCTGCGATCACCACCGAGGCCGGCAAGGCGATTAAAAACCAGGGCCAGAATTGTTTGTACCACGGCACAACCGCGGCTACGTTATCCGCCTTCACCGAATACCTCTCCAGGCCATGCGTAGGCCGGGTATTGTTGGTCGCCTGTAGTCATCGTATGTAGGGGCCAATGAACCGGCTCTCCTCGGTATCGCGAATTTTCGCATCATCAATGGCTTCGAGCGTAAACCGCACATCCGCATTTCCGGTTTTCAGCAAACCCGGATCCAGCTCCAGCCGCAGCAAATGGGTGGACACTTCGCCAGCACCGACACGCACCTGCGTGTCTCCGATCAAGCTGAAATCGTACTCCGCGGCCACACTGACACGGTATTCGTGCTCGCGCTCGTCCATATTGTTGATGCGCAGCGTATAGATGTTTTCGATCAGGCCGCGGGGTGTTTCCCGGTAAAGCAACGCGCGGTCCCGAATGACCTCCAACTCGAGCGGCACGCGCGCCACCAGGGTGGCGAGAAACAAACCCGCCATCAACATCAGCGCCGCACCGTAACCGAACAGCCGGGGGCGCAAGATACGAGAAACCCCGCTCGCCAATTTATTTTCGGTGGTAAAACTGATCAGGCGTTTGGCATAACCCATTTTATCCATGATCGAATCACAGGCGTCGATGCACAGACCGCAACTGATGCACTCATATTGCAGGCCATCGCGGATGTCGATACCCACCGGGCATACCTGGACACACATGCTGCAATCGACGCAATCACCGCGGCCAATCTCCCGCGGATCGACATCGTGACGCCGTGGCCCGCGCGGTTCTCCACGGGCGGCATCGTAAGAGACGACCAGCGTGTCGGGGTCGAACATCGCCGATTGAAAGCGCGCATAGGGGCACATGTACATGCAAACCTGTTCGCGCAGGTAGCCGGCATTCATATAGGTCATACCGGCGAACAGGCATATCCAGAAGACAGCCGCCGGCTCGGCCTCGAAGTGGAACATATCCACCGTTAGCTCACGAATCGGGTTGAAATAACCGACAAAAGTAAAGCCGGTCAAAAATGCGATAAGTAACCAGACCGTGTGCTTGCCACCTTTGCGCCAGACTTTATCGAAGCTGAGTGGCGCCATATCCAGCTTGATACGCTTGTTGCGTCCACCCTCGAAAAAATGCTCTACGCCCATGAACATCATGGTCCATACAGTTTGGGGACAACTGAAGCCACACCACACTCGGCCCACCAACACCGTCACCGTAAACAGCGCCAGCGCACAGATTATGAGCAACCAGGCCAGCAACATGAAATCCTGGGGCCAGAACGTCAGCCAGAAGATATGAAATTTACGCTCCGGCAAATCGAACCAAAGGGCCTGACGCCCGTCGATCTGTAACCAGGGACACAGCGCATAAGCGAGTAACAGGGGTATACCGCTGCGTTTTTTTAACTTGCGATAAACACCCACCAGACGCCGCGCATAGATTTTTTTGCGGGTCTCGTACAGGTAAAGAACATGGGGTTCCTGTCGCACCGGCACAATCTGCGAGTCCTCCCGACTGGCTGACTGTTGCTCGTTTGCTTTGGCCACGACTGATTCCGAATACGCGGCCTACTGACGCGATAAACCGTAAACGTAAGCCGTCAGGAACCGGATCTTGCCCGCATGCAGCATTTCACCTTGCGCCGGCATAACACCCTGACGACCGCTGCGGATAGAGGCCTTGATAAGTTCCGGCGAGCGCCCGTAAAGCCACACCGCGTCACTCAGATCGGGGGCACCGAGAGCCTGATTGCCACCACCATCTACGCCGTGGCACGCGGCGCAATATGTGGCATAGACTTTTTCTCCGGCAGCCGCTTCACCGGCGACGTGGTCGCGTCCGCTCAGCTTGAACAGATATTCCGTGACCTGATTGATTTGCCCGTCATCGATAATGCCGGACCAGGCGGGCATGGCGCCCCGGCGCCCGTTCCGAATTGAAGTCTCTATGGCCTCGGGACTACCCCCATAGAGCCAGTCCTTGTCGGTCAGGTCGGGGAATCCATAGGCACCGCCACCGTCACTACCGTGGCAAACCGCACAGTTGTTACCGAACAGGCGAGCGCCAATTTTTACAGCCTCCGGGTGTAAGGAAAGCTCTTCGATAGTCAGGTCCTCAAAGCGCGCTGCCAGTTGCGCGAAGCGCTGGTCGGCCTCCGCCTCCTGCTGCTGCCACTGACCGGTGGAAGTCCATCCCAAAAATCCCGGGAAATTACCCAGTCCCGGATAAAGCAACACATAGATCACACTGAAGACAACGGTGATGACAAACATATTGAACCACCAGGCCGGTAAGGGATTATCGTATTCCTCGATACCATCCGATACATGCCCGGTCTTGCGCGGCTCGTCGTCTTTGAGCGGCTCGTCCAGTTCGATCCTGCGGTTGGCAAACAGCACCCAGCAAACGCCTACCACCGTGATCGCAAAAATCGCGATAACCCAGATACTCCAGAAGCTGCTCATGCCCTACTCCGCTTTCTCCGCTTTACTTGGGGCCACCGGATTGTCGTCGCCGGCACCCGACCGCAGGTCATCGGCAAAAGGCAGCTGCGCGGCATCGTCGAAGCGACGCCGGTTACCTGCACTGTAAGCCCACAGGCAGACGGATATAAACGCCACCATGGCCAGCGCGGTACCAATACCCTGCAGGGTGCCCAGATCCACGTGTTGTCCTCTTTTCGAATATGTTGCAGGTTAAACCGGTAGGCGCGGTTTTGCGCCCGGCGACCGGCCACTGTCGCTAGCGCTTCTGTTTCAGCAAAGTGCCCAACTGCTGTAGATAGGCGACCAGCGCATCGACCTCCTTGACATCGCCCTTGGCAAAAACGTCTGCAGCCCCGGCGATGTCTTGATCCGTATAAGGGACACCGACCTTGCGCAAAGCCGTCATCTTGGCCGCGGTGTCCTCACCGCTGACGATGTTGTAAAACAACCAGGGAAAGGCCGGCATATTGGAGCGGGGGACCACGTCTCTCGGGTTGTAGAGGTGCGCCCGATGCCACTCATCGCTGTAGCGTTGCCCCACCCTGGCCAGGTCCGGTCCGGTGCGTTTCGATCCCCACAAAAACGGGTGCTCGTATACCTGTTCACCGGCGACGGTATAGTGGCCATAGCGTTCGGTTTCGGCGCGAAACGGGCGCACCATCTGCGTGTGACACACGTGACAGCCTTCGCGTATGTAGATGTCGCGCCCCTCCAGCTCTAATGCCGGCAGCGGCTTCAGACCCGAGATCGGCGTCGTCGTGGATTGGGTAAAAAACAGCGGAATAATTTGCGCCAGCCCACCAAAACTCAGCGCCACGAGCGTGAGCAGCACCATCAGTCCGATATTTTTCTCAACGACTTCATGCTTCATGGCGCTATCGCTCTGCTGCCGCGACTTTTGGCGCCCGCGCCGGCACATCGCCGACACAGGTCCGCCAGACGTTAAAGGCCATGACGATCATGCCCAGGAAAAACAGGCCGCCGCCCAGCAACCGCACGTAGTAACCGGGCATACTGGCCTCGATGGATTCAGCGAAGGTATAGGTCAGCGTGCCGTCGGCATTGAAGGCCCGCCACATCAAACCCTGGGCAATACCGTTGACCCACATGGAAGCGATATACAGGACTGTGCCCATGGTCGCCAGCCAAAAATGTGCATTTATCAACTTGATGCTGTACATCTTGGGTTTGTCATACAAAATCGGAATCAGGTGATACAGACTGCCGATGGAAATCATCGCCACCCAGCCCAACGCGCCCGAATGAACATGGCCGATGGTCCAGTCCGTCGCGTGAGACAAGGCGTTCACGGTTTTGATCGACATCATTGGCCCTTCGAAAGTGGACATGCCGTAAAAAGACAGCGACACCACCAGAAAACGCAGAGTCGGATCGGTGCGTAGCTTTTCCCAGGCGCCAGACAGGGTCATGATGCCGTTGATCATGCCGCCCCAGGATGGGGCCAGCAAAATGAGCGACATCACCATGCCCAGACTCTGGGCCCAGTCCGGCAGTGCCGAATAATGCAGATGATGTGGGCCGGCCCAGATATACACCGCCACCAGTGCCCAGAAGTGCACAATGGACAAGCGATACGAATACACCGGGCGCTCGGCCTGTTTCGGCACAAAGTAATACATCATGCCCAGAAAACCCGCAGTGAGAAAAAACCCCACGGCGTTATGCCCGTACCACCATTGCACCATGGCATCGATAGTGCCCGCATAAACCGAGTAGGACTTGAACCAACTGACGGGAACCGCAGCACTGTTAACCACGTGCAACATCGCTACCGCAAGAATAAACGCCCCAAAGAACCAGTTGGCGACATATATATGCTGGGGTTTACGCTGGGCAATGGTGCCAAAAAATACGACGGCGTAACTCAGCCATACCAGGGTAATCAGAATATCGATAGGCCACTCCAGCTCAGCGTACTCCTTGCTGGTCGTCAGCCCCAGAGGCAGGGTGATGGCGGCGGCAACAATCACCACCTGCCAGCCCCAGAAAGTAAATGCCGCCAGACCCGGCGCAAACAGCGCCGTCTGACAGGTACGTTGCACAATATAGTATGACGTGGAGAACAGCGCACAGCCGCCAAAAGCAAAAATTACCGCGTTGGTGTGAAGTGGCCTGAGCCGGCCGAAATGCAACCAGGGAATATCGAGCGTCATCTCCGGCCACACCAGCTGGGCGGCAAGAACAACCCCCACCAGCATACCGACGATGCCCCAGACGACAGTCATAATGGCGAACTGTTTCACCACCCTCAGGTTGTAAGACGCACTTACAGAGGGTGCTGATACTTCGCGCATGCTGTGTTCCTTATGGTGAAGGACGAATGGGGCTTAGCGTTGCGCCGCCATTATCGGCGAACAGCCACTAAATGTGGCAAATAAGTACCTATGAAATGATTTATATCAAAAAGCACCGGGAAAATAAGCGGCAAGGGTATTTCGGCATGAGATATTGCCCGGTTTCCTGTCAACGTGGTAAGCAAAGGAACCGTGCACCAACCCGAAGCGGACAGCACCGCACACGG
>DJFY01000078.1 GCA_002431545.1 Cellvibrionales bacterium UBA5860
ATTCAGAGATACCAATACTAGAGCTCGTTCGCCTCGTCGCGCACCACCAGGTGCGTATGCAGGGTCAGTGCCTGTTCGAGATCGGGTACCTGAAAAAAGGTATTCAGAGATACCAATACTTCGTAGCCGACACCCTGGACGTCGACTAAAAGTTGCTCCGAGCGCTTTTCGACCAGACGGCCGCTGAGACGTCCAATCATGAGTCAGGAGTCCGAATAACCAGGTTTTGCCGAGACCGGTTCATCGCAGGCGTCCACGGGAATAACGGCGTCCCTGCTGCAGCACCGCGTGTTTGCCCAGATTGTGTGCATGACACAAAGCGACTGCCAGGGCGTCTGAGGCATCTTCCGGTGGCGCGGCAGGCAGGTCGAGCAGACGTTGCACCATATGCTGAACCTGCGCTTTGTCGGCGCCGCCATTGCCGACAACAGCCTGTTTGACAGTGCGTGCGCTATATTCGGCAACCGGCAGGTCGGCCTGCACGCCCGCGACAATGGCAGCGCCCCGGGCTTGCCCCAGGCGCAACGCGGCGCGCGGATCGCGAGCGAAAAAAACCTCCTCGATAGCCATCAGCTCCGGTCGATATTCTTCAATCAACTGATGCACACCCTCGGCGATGATCTTGAGTCGTGCCGGTAGCGAGGCTTCCGTGGCTCGAATCACCCCGCTCGCGATATAGCGATTTTTTCCGCCTGTGTTGTCGATCAGACCGAATCCTGTGCGCCGGGATCCGGGGTCGATGCCTAGGATTTGGGGCATGGAACGTCCGCTTGAAGACTGCGCGCTAGTGTTGCAACCCCATCAGCTAAGGTCAAGACGGCAGTGCGCCTGTTGCACCGGTGGCCGCTGGTGTCTGCCTGACCGCGGTCAGTATGCCGTCAAAAGCTATTCCGCTGGTTCTTTTGCTTCGCCCGTTTCGGCTTCGCTATCAGCTGCTTGCTCGTCTACCGCTTCGGCGGCAGTGTCTTCGGTAGCTTCGGTCTCTTCCTGCTCAGGTTCGGCGGGCTTCGGTGCCGGCGCCGTGATCAACCCTTCGTTGAGCAAAATGGCGACCTTGTCGCTTTCGTTTACCCAGTTTTTATCCGCGTCTTTGACGGCATAGCGACCGGATCGTTTCTGGTAGACGGTGTATTCAGCGGTTTTTTTAACTACTTTCATCTATGAGCTCCTTTGACTACTCGTATGGAGGGAAAGTGATGGGCGAGGGTAAAACTACCCCCTAAGTCTGGGTTGTTGACTTGTCTGTTTGGCTTACTTGTTTAGTGACTCCAGCACCGCATCGGGAATATCGGCATTGGTATAGACATTCTGCACGTCGTCGAGATCGTCAATATGGTCGACCAGCGCCATGATTTTTTCAGCGCCGTCCAGATCCAGTTCGACTGTTGTCGATGCCAGCATGGTGACCTCAGCCGATTCCGGCTGAAATCCGTGGTCAATCAGCGCATCTTTAACCGGCATGAAGTCCTGCCAGGCTGTCTGCACCTCAATGCTGCCGTCGTCGTGGGTGATGACATCTTCTGCACCGGCTTCGATAGCTGCTTCCATCAATTCATCTTCATCCTCGCCGGCTGCGAAATAAATCTGGCCGGTGCGGGTGAACAGATAGGCCACCGAGCCATCCGTGCCCAGATTACCTCCGCGCTTGGTAAAGGCGTGGCGCACATCGGATACCGTGCGGTTGCGGTTATCTGTCAGGCACTCGACGAGAACGGCGACACCGTTAGTGCCGTAGCCTTCGTAGGTCACTTCTTCGTAGTTATCGCTGTCGGTACCGCCAGCGCCACGCTGGATCGCCTTGTCGATGGTGTCCCTTTTCATATTGGCGCCGAGCGCCTTGTCGACTGCGGCGCGCAGGCGCGGATTGTCATCGGGGCTGGCGCCACCAGCTTTGGCGGCAACTACCAGTTCCCGAATGAGTTTGGTGAACATTTTGCCGCGCTTGGCATCCTGGGCCGCCTTGCGATGCTTGATGTTTGCCCATTTACTGTGGCCGGCCATGTTTTTCTCTCGTCGTCCTGTTCGTTCCCGGGTGCGGTGTGCTGTTTCGGTTACGCCTTGCCTGCCTAATTGTTGCCGGTATCGCCGGGTATCTCCCGCAAACGTATATTAAGTTCGCGCAGTTGCTCGTTACCGATGATGCCGGGCGCATCCGTCATCAAACATTGCGCCGACTGGGTTTTCGGGAAAGCGATGACATCGCGAATGGAATCGGCGTCGAGCATCAACATAACGATGCGATCCAGACCGAAAGCCAGTCCACCATGGGGCGGGCAGCCGTATTTCAGGGCGTCGAGAAGAAAGCCGAACTTTTCCCGCTGCTCGTCCGCGCTGATACCCAGAACTTCAAATACCGCCTGCTGCACTTTCTCGTCGTGAATTCGTATGGAGCCACCGCCGAGTTCCGTACCGTTCAACACCATATCATAGGCCCGGCTCAGCGCTTTGCCGGGATCAGTCTTCAGTTCGTCGGGCCCGCAGTCGGGCTGCGTAAAGGGATGGTGCAGGGGTGTCCAGGCGCCGCTATCAGTTTTTTCGAACATTGGGAAATCGACTACCCAAAGCGGAGCCCACTGGCAGGTATAGAGGTCGAGATCTTCACCGAGCTTGTTGCGTAACGCGCCCAGCGCTTCGGCAACGACCCTGGCCTTGTCGGCACCGAAGAAAATCAGATCGCCGTTCTCGGCAGCGACGCGGTCCAGCAGTTGCCGGCGGATGTCTTCGGGCAGGAACTTGACGATGGGAGATTGCAAGCCCTCATCAAGATCGTTTTTGTCGTTGACCTTGATATAGGCAAGGCCGCGCGCGCCGTAGATACCGACGTATTTCGTGTAGTCGTCGATCTGCTTGCGCGTGAGTTCGTTGCCGCCGGGAACCTTCAGCGCGGTTACCCGGCCGTCATCGTCGTTGGCGGGTCCGGAAAATACCTTGAAATCGACCTCGGTCATGAGGTCTTTTACATCGACGAGTTCCAGTGGAATGCGCAGGTCCGGACGGTCGCTGCCATAGCGTTGCATGGCATCGGCGTAGGTCATGACGGGAAACTCGCCCAGATCGGTGTTCAATAGCGTCGAGAACAGGAGCCGCATCATGTTTTCAGTTGCCGACATGATGTCGTGTTCGCTGATAAAAGAAGCCTCGATGTCAATCTGGGTAAATTCCGGTTGCCGGTCGGCACGCAGGTCTTCATCGCGAAAGCACCTTGCAATCTGATAGTAGCGATCGAAACCGGACACCATTAATAGTTGCTTAAACAATTGTGGCGATTGAGGCAATGCAAAAAACTTACCCGCATGCGTGCGGCTGGGCACGATGTAGTCGCGCGCGCCTTCTGGTGTGGCGCGGGTTAGTATCGGTGTCTCGATGTCGAGAAAGCCGGCGTCGTCGAGAAAGCGTCGAATACAGCTTGTGACCTGGGAGCGAATACGCAGGTTGCGCTGCATATCCGGACGCCTGAGGTCGACATAGCGGTAGGTGAGGCGAACCTCCTCGCCAACCTTGGTGTGCGCGTCGAGTTGAAATGGGGCAGTCTCGGCGTCATTGAGGATTTCGATTTCGCTACCGTAGACTTCCAGCGTCCCCGTCTTCATGTCCGGATTGATCGTCTCTTGCGAGCGCGCCCGGACGCGCCCTGAAATACGCAGTACATACTCCCCTCTAACGCGATCTGCAGTTTCAAAGTGCGCGCCGCAGTCGGGATCGAACACGACCTGGACAATACCCTCGCGATCGCGCAGATCGATAAAAATAACGCCGCCATGGTCGCGGCGTCGGTCGACCCAGCCATATAGCGTCACTTCCTGGTCGAGGAAAGAAGAATCTATTCTCCCGCAATATTCAGAGCGTGTTTTCATAGGTGTGTCCGCATTGCAAAGCTAATTTCAAGCACCTTGTTTGGCTGCCGGTTTTGGGCTTTTTTCCGACTTGTTACCGGCGGTGGAGCTGCTTTTGTCGACAGAGCCAGAGCTTCCTGAACCGGAGTCCCCGGACTTGGTGTCGGTACTGTTTTTTCCGTCGCCGGATTTATCACCAGCGAGGTTTTTCTTATCACCGGTTTTAAAATCGGTCTCATACCAGCCGCTACCACTCAAACGAAAAGCGCTGGCGGTTAGTTTCTTGGTTAAAGCTTTTTCATTGCAGTGTGGACATATTTCGAGTGGGCCCTCGGAAATTTTCTGAATAACTTCGGTTTCCCGCTGACAACTGCTGCAAGTGTATTCGTATATCGGCATAACAATTCGCTCACAGGTTAATGGTTGCGCAAAGTACTGCTTTTCCAGATGTGATGGCGTCTGGGGTCCAATGTAAAAGCGGCGCGCATTATAGCACTCCGCTTGTCGCGATAAAGTATCCCGTTGGCGGCGCTATCTATGTCGCTCCAAACGGAGTTTTGCCCCGTTTTTCACCGAAAAAGTCAAAAATTTGCGAAAAAACCCGGCAAATCCCAATTTAAGGTTGCGGCCTATTTCCATATGCTTTATATATAGCGCCGTGGCGGATAGAGATGTAGAACCACTCTATTTTTAAGGGGGTCCGCTACATATTCACTCAACCCACTATCTACCATGAAGGGAAAACAAATGGCCGCAAAAAAACCAGCTGCGAGAAAAGCTAAAGCACCAGCGCGATCCGCCACCAGGACCAAAGCTGCTGCGAGTAAATCCAGAGCTGTAAAGAAAGTTGTCAAAAAACCTGCAACTAGAGCCTCAGCCAGGAAGGCCGCGCCTGTTAAAAAAGCAGCACCAGCAAAAAAAGTGACTGCGATCCAGAATAAGTACACCAAGTCCCAGATTGTCTCGGAGATCGCCGATAATACCGGTTTGAACAAGTCCCAGATTAACGATGTGTTGAGTGAGTTAACCACGGTTATCGAGCGCCACATTAAAAAACGCAGCGTCGGAGAGTTCACTCTGCCCGGCCTGCTCAAAATAAAAACGGTCAAGAAACCTGCCCGCAAAGCACGCAAAGGAATTAATCCTTTTACGGGCGAGGAAACCATGTTCAAAGCGCGTCCTGCGAGTACTTCGGTCAAGGTGACTGCACTGAAAGCCCTTAAAGACATGGCGAACTGATTGTCGGTGGTAGATTGAGAGATGAAAAAGGCCCCTTAACCGGGGCCTTTTTTGTTGTCTGTGCGACGGTCTTGATCGGGCGCCCGCCCAGGTCAGGCCCAGACTCAATCGCCCCGTTCTCCCTGGCTGTTCCGTCAGAACATCAGACTGCTTGCCTCAAGTGTCTGTTGTAGGCTTTCGATCCGTTGTGTTGCCAGATCTTGTTTGTACGCTACCGGTTCGATCGCGCCCCAGACAGGTGCGGGCCAGGCGGGGTCAACGCGATACCGGGCGATATGGTGCAGGTGTAGTTGGGGGACGATATTACCCAGAGCGGCGATATTAAGTTTGTCGGGAGAAAACAGTGCAGTCATCGCCTGCGTCAGCAGTGTTGATTCCCGTATGAGGCGAGTCTGGTCATCGGAGTCAAGTTGGTGAATTTCGACAATGCCTGGGCGCCTGGGTACGAGTATGCACCAGGGATAGTTGCTGTCCTTGTGTAGTAACAATGTGCATAGCGGCCAGTCGCCGATGTGATAAGTGTCTTG
>DJFY01000115.1 GCA_002431545.1 Cellvibrionales bacterium UBA5860
TCCTGGCTGAGAGTTTCGTCCAGCAGCAGCTCCACGGAACCGAGCACCGCGCTCAGCGGGGAGCGTATCTCGTGACTCATGTGTGCAAGAAAACGGGACTTAGCCTCGGAGGCCGTCTCTGCTTGTAACTTGGCCTCCTGCAGTTGCGCCTCCGCCGCCTTACGTTCGGAGATGTCGCGCAGAAAGGCGGTGAATAGAGTATCGCCATCGACCTTGATCACCTGCACGGTGAGTTCGACCGGGAAGGTGCTGCCATCGCCGCGCATGGCTGAAACTTCGATGCGTTGCCCTATTACTGGCCCTTCACCTGTAGCGGTATAGCGGGCCATACCGGCTGTATGCCGGTCACGCAATTCGGCCGGAATCAGTCTTTCAGCCATATTATTGCCCAGCACTTCATCTCGTGAAAGGCCGAACATGGCTTCGGCCTGAGGGCTGAATTCTACGATGCGACCCTGCATGTCGATGGTAACCAGCGCGTCCAGATTAGCATTGACCAACGCCGCCATCATGGCGGCACTGCGGCGCGCTGCCGCCTCGATTTGTCTGCGTTCGCTGATGTCGCGCACCAGGCCGACGAACATCGGTTGGCCGTTTAGCCTCATTTCGGATACCGCCAGATCCAGCGGGAAGGTACTGCCGTCCTTGCGCAGGCCGGTGACTTCCCGTCCGATACCGATGATCTTGCGCTCGCCGCCGGCCAGGTAGCGTCTTAGGTAATCATTGTGGTGACTGTGGTCGGGTTCCGGCATCAGGCAAGAGACGTTGCGGCCGAGCAGTTCCTGTGACGTATAGCCGAACAGGGCGGCGCCGGCGGGATTGATGTCGTCGATAATCCCATGTGCGTCGAGGGTGATGAAGCCATCCACCGCCGTAGTCAGGATGGCTGTCAGGCGTTGATCCTTTTCTTTTAGCACCTCCATAAGGTGCTGGCTCTCGGTCATGCTGCGCTGCATGGCCTCCTGGGATTCCGCCAGATGGCGTGACATGGTGTTAAAGGAGCGGCCCGCGTCGGCCAGTTCGTCATCCCCGAGCACCTCCACCTGGCGACCGAATTCACCATTGGCGATGGCGCCCGCCGCCAGCCTCAGGCGCGTCAGTCCGCGCGTGAGCCAGGTCCCCAGAAAATAGGACAACAGGGTCACAAGGAGAACGCTGATGGCCGCGATCGCCAGTAGCTTGTTGCGTGCACCTTCGATCAGAGCAACGGCATGTGATATTGACAGCCCCAGCTCCACGCGGGCCAGGGTTTGATTGCCTTCCCGGATCATTACGGCGGTGTCGAAGATGCCGTCATCGACGTCTTCGAAACGGGTATCCTGCACGAAAGGCCTACCGATTGACTGTGCAGCGCCGGTTTCGATCAGGGTCCGACGAGCCTGCATGTCGATGATACGCAGATAGATGATTTCCGGGGAAAGGATTGCCTGTTGCGATATTCTGTCCAGTCGCTCAAGGTCGCCGGTTAGCACTGCGTCATGGGTTATCTCGGCAATTAGGTGGGTGAGGGTTTCATTACGGATCGCCAGTTCCTGCTGATTGGTTTGGATCAGATATTGGACGCTGCTCCAGGTCAGCAACAACAGCAGCGTCCCCTGAATCAGGGCTACACCGATGATGATTTTGAGTCTGAACGACATGTTATGCCATCGGCCCCGCTATCGTGGGGCCGGTGCTGGTCCACCATCTGCGTAACTTCTGCCAATCCACAGTGTTAGCCACTGTCGGGCCACGAATGTTGAACGTTGTCATCAGTACGCGTGAGTGGGTCCTCAAAGTCAGCAAGGTAATAACTCTATGATTTGCATTCTATCTTTCCCTCATAAGCTTTTTTTCCATTCTTTTATTTAAGTCAATGCTATCGATTTTAGCAAGCGTAGTTCCCGTCGGACCTGAACCGGTGTTAACGGAATCCCACCTGTCTTCACGGCACAACCCGATCATTCGCGGTTTGCTTTGCATTTTGCAAATCATCTTGCAACTTAAGCGGCTATAGGGGAAAGCCTATGGGGTGAAAATGTCGGTAATTTATTGTTTTTCAAAGCCTTATTTAGGCTGGCACGTGAGCTGCTATTCATCAGGCAGAGGCGAGTCACGGTGGTTTCGGTAACCCACGCACTTGCTCTCAAGATTCCATTACACAGAGGATAAACCATGAAAAAACTTGCTTTCAGTATCGGCCTGATTACCTGTGCCGCCACCGTGCCTGCGTTCGCCAACAGTGAACTGCGCGGCGATGTCGATGTCTTGCTGACCATTGGCCAAGGTTGCGCCATCAACGGCACCACCTCCAATGGCGTTAACACCTTCGGCACCGTGGATTTCGGCGAACATTCCAACCTAGACCAGTTTATCGATGCGGAATCCACTGGCGCCGCCGGTGGGAGTATTGCTCTGACGTGCAATAACGAGCTCGCTTATAGCATTGAGCTTGACGACGGCACTAACGCCAATGCCGGTCAACGACGCGTCACCCGTGGCGGTTTGGATCATGTCGAATACGACCTCTATCAGGATGCCGCCCGTACTCAGCGTTGGGGAACGGGTGTGGAAGCCAAGACCCTGAATGGCAGTGGCAGCAGTCAGCCGCTGACGATCTATGGGCGGCTGGCGGCGGGTCAAGTGACACCGGTGCCTGGCGACTATCAGGATACCGTACGCATGACCATCAGCTGGTAAGAAACCACCGCCCTATCCCGCGCATCTGCGCGGGGGAGGTGACGGTCCCCGGAAGCGAGACTTAGGCCCATGACCCTACAACTTCGATTACTTCTGCCTGCAATCGGGCTATGCCTGCACAGCGTTGTCGCCAGCGCCGAACAGGCCACGGCCACGGCACAAATCAGCATTGAGGTGGTGCAGGGTTGTCAACTGGACAACGGCAGCGGCGGTAGCCAGTTTGGTGTCCTCAATTTCGGGGAACACAGCAGCCTGCAAAGCAGCATCGATGCGACCACCACGCCTGGAGCTGGCGCCATCGGCTTTCGTTGTACGCCGGGTCTGAATTACCGCATCGAACTGGACAACGGGTTGCATGGCACGAACAGCTCTGAGCGTCGACTACAAAACCCGGTCAGTGGCGAGACAGTGCTTTACCAAGTGTACCAGGATGCGGCGCGGAGCCAGGTCTGGGACGCGCAAAACCCGCAGATCGGGAGTGCCACTGGCGAGTTACAGTGGCTGCCCGTATTCGGGCGGATCCCGGCCAGCGCCACAACCCCGTCACCGGGCAACTATCAAGACACCTTGGGCGTTACGCTCATTTTCTGAGGGAAAGACGATGAAAATTAACTGGCTACCCTTTTTTTGGATACTGATGACTTTGTTCATTACGCCGGCCTTTGCCAACGGCCTGAGCATTTCCCCCGTCAACCTGAACATTCCTGCGGGCAAGCAGACTGCCTTGCTCAAATTGTACAACAGAAGCGACGCACCCCTAGTTATGCAGGTACGGATCTTGGACTGGGCAGCCAGTAACCAGCTGAGCGCCCAGGATGTCGTCGTGGCCAGTCCGCCGGCGATCCGCATAGCGCCTGGAGCCCGACAACTGGTGCGTATTGTCAATACCGGTACGCCCGCTGCGACTGGTGTCGAGAAGGCATACCGGTTATTGCTGGACGAGATTCCCGACCCCGAGGCACCCCGTGGCAATGGGCTGTTACTGCAGATGCGCTATTCCCTGCCGTTGTTCGTGGGTGGGGCCGATCTAGACTCCCGCCGCAGCGGCGACATCCAGAGCCTGAAGACCTTGCTACAGCAAGCGCTGAGTTACCGTCTAGTGCTCGAGCGTGACAGGTTGCTGGAGGTCATCAACAACGGTGCCCTGCATGCGCGTATCGCCAAGTTGCGTTACCTGGACGGGGAAGGAGCGTCGCATAGCCTGGTTCCAGGCCTATTGGGTTATGCCCTGCCCGGCGAGCGTGCCGGTTTCGCCCT
>DJFY01000035.1 GCA_002431545.1 Cellvibrionales bacterium UBA5860
GCCGTGTTATAACCCAGAGACTGCAGGGTGCTGACCAGTTTTTCCGTCCCTTCAGTCAAGGTCAAACGATTGTGTACTGCCTCAAGCGCGTTCACGCTCAAGCCTTTGAGCATGGCCACCCGCTGGCGAAAACTTTCCTGGAAATCGAGTTCGCCGGCCATGGCTCTGGCCGTGATCGCGGCAACCTGATCACCGACACCGGCCTCTTTCGCCAGCTCATCGATCACCTCGCCTTCCACCAACGTGGAATCCATGTCAAAGACCACCAAACGCCGATGGCGGCGGAAAACCGTGTCTTCCTGATAGGCAATATCCACATTCATCTCGGCAGCAAGTTCCAGTAGACCTTTTCGGTACTGGGCGATATCGCGCCCCGTGCCGCGCACAGATAACTCAATACAGGCCTTACCGGTTTGATTCAGGCGATCGAGGGGAATACGGCCGGAAAGCCTGGAAATGCGGTCTATATTCAGACCCTGCTCGGCAGTGACTGCCGTGACCCGGGCGATCTGCTCGGCGTCGATACATCGTGCCAACAGCGTGACAATATGCCGCGGTTTACCCTGATGCGATACCCATTCGGCATATTCCAGTTCACTGACCGGCTCGAACTTGATACGCAATCCCGGTTCATCCAAGGCCAGGAGCTCCGCCTGTAAAGGCTCTAAAACGCCCCCGGTTTCTGGCAAGCCCACCAAAATACCGAGACTGAGATGATCGTGAATCACAGACTGGCCCACATCCAGTATGACTACGTCGTACTTTGCCAGCACGCCGGTCACGGCGCTGGTAATGCCAGGCCGGTCCTCACCGGAAACATTGATCAGCAGCATGGGCTTCATAATGCTGGCTTCCCCGTTAATACTAAAGTAGATGAAATGTGCGTGGAGGCTCGATCCCAGATAAAATGCCGCAAACCGGATGTACTGCCCGGCCACATTCGAACTCGCGCAGTGCAGCCTAACCCCGACCCGGAAATACTGTAAAATCCCGCCGAAAACGCCAGCAAAATTTTTACGAACAGCAGAGAAACCCGTCCCCCCGGAACAACCGCCGACTGGTAATTCGCAAACTGGCTCGCGCCAGTGCACTTCGAACTAGCCATTATAGTGGAGCGACTGCTAAGATAGAATCGTGATTGATTCTCTGAAAAAAAAATACTTTTCCCTCGAAATAACGCAACAGTTACTGATATTCGCCCTGTCGACAAGCCTGTTTCTGGCGCTGGTTACACTCCTGCCGCTACGCCTCTACCTGAATCACGTCAACCTTCAGGATGGCCATCGTCTCGCTGGAATTCATCTGGCAAACCTGACCCAACAAGCCCGTCAGCCTCTGGTTCACAGGGACAATATCAGCCTGCAAGTCATCGTTAACAATACCCGGCAAAACGCCGACTACATTACCGGCTTAACCATTCGCGATGCCGACGGCCAGCTTTTGATAGACAGCGGAACAGACATACCGCTAAACGAAGACTCGGTCCTGAACCGCCAGCAAGCGATCATCGCCGACGAAAAAACTCTGGGCACCGCCGAGATATCGCTTGATACGACGGCCATTAATCCGGACAGCGGCCTCGCCTGGTGGTTCGGTGCCTGCGCCTGGCTGCTATTCAGCGCGTTAACCTGCAGTGTGGCTGCAAGCTACGGCCGGCACACCTCGCGCAGGTTGAAGCAAATTACCGCGAGCCTGCCAACTGAGCGCGCCGGACCAGACTACAGGAACGAACTGATGCTGTTGGAAACAAGCATTCAACCCCTGATGATCAGAACAGCCCCGGCTGAACCGCAGAGCCAGGAAAGCGATGAAACCCTGCTTATTCTCACTATAAGATGCGACAACCTCGAACGCTTGCAGGCCCAATTGTCTCAGGGCAATTTTTTGCGTCAGCTCACTGAACTGGACAACATAGTGAACGCTGCCGAGAACCTGTATGACGCCAGACGCACTACCGGCACCGACCAGTGTCTGCATATCGAATTTACAACAGGGGAGGACCTGGCAAACGCCGCACTTAGGGCTATAAGCTGTTTCTGCGCGATCACGACGCTCTTAAAAGGCGGGAATGCGGGCGCTCAATTCGTGCTTTGCGCCGCGCTCGCGGAATACCGGCCCTCAAGCAACAGCACGCGGTTTATCGTAGACAGAGAAAAAGAAGCGGCGCTGAAATCCTTAGTGAGCACGACTTCGTTGGCCGGTTTGGGACAGCTGCTGATCACGGCATCGCTGGCCGCACACGCAAGTGTCTCCACTCTATTTGAAGGCGAGCCACTAAAAAGTGCCAGGGAACAGGTGCTGTTCAACACCCTGAAAGCCGCGCACCGGGAGCAGCTTGCGGCGCAACTTAGCTACCTCCGCAAGCAATCCCGAAGCGCCGAAACAACTACGCTTAACGCGGTTGCATCCTGATCGCACCGTCGATGCGAATAGTCTCGCCGTTGATATAGCCGTTCTCGACGATGTGCGCAGCCAGCCCCCCGAACTCACTGGGTTCTCCCAGACGCGCCGGATTGGGCACGCTTGCAGCCAGCGACTGCTGGACGTTATCCGGCATACCGCGCAGCAGCGGCGTACCCATAATCCCCGGGGCGATGGTGTTGACCCGAATGCCCAGCTTGGCGAGGTCTCTGGCCATCGGCAGCGTCATGCCGACGACGCCACCTTTACTGGCGGAATACGCGCACTGTCCGATTTGTCCCTCGTAGGCAGCCACGGACGCAGTGTGAATAATGACACCGCGCTCACCATCGACAAGCTCGTTGCGCGCCATCGCCGCTGCACAGCAACGCGCCACATTGAAACTGCCCGTGAGGTTTATGCCAACGATCTTCTCGAAATTTGCTAGCGGCATGGGCTCACCGTCACGATCGACTATTTTTTCCGCTGGGCCGATGCCGGCGCAATTGACCAGCACATCGATGCGACCGAAACGCTCAACCACTTCGCCGACGGCTTTTTCCACAGAATCGGCAGAGGCCACATCAACTGCCCAAAACCCCGACTTGTCCTCGCCCAGGGCCTTTACTGCTTCCGCACCCGCGTCGGCGTTGAGATCAAAGATCGCAACCGATGCGCCGCGCTCGGCAAATACTTCCGTCGTTGCCCGCCCCAGGCCCGATGCACCGCCCGTGACCACTGCTACTTTGCCCGATAAATTCACTCCACTCTCCTCATTCAGATTCAGATGCCCCAAGGGGCGGTTTTGATACCGGGTATTTTCCCCGAAATACTCAGTTGTTAGAACAGCCGGTCACTGAACAGCAATGGCCGGTTTGCACTCGGCAATGCTTTTGAAATTTTATATCAACGCTATGTGGCAACTCTCGCCCTTTAAGCGAGCCCCAGCTCTTCGACCATCGCATCGCGCATTTTGTACTTCATGATCTTCCCGGTGACCGTCATCGGGTAATCGTCGACAAAGCGAATGTAATGGGGCACTTTGAAGTGCGTGATCTTGTTTTTGCAGAACGTCCGGATTTCTTCCTCCGAGAGAGAAGCGCCGTCTCGACACTTGATCCATGCGCAAACCTGCTCACCAAACTTCTTGTCGGGCACGCCGACAACCTGAACCTCCTGAATATCGGGATGGGTGTACAGGAACTCCTCGACCTCGCGGGGATAAACGTTCTCGCCACCGCGGATAATCATGTCCTTGATGCGCCCTGTCACCTGGACATAACCATCTTCATCCATCACGCCGATATCACCCGAGTGCAACCAGCCTCCCTGATCAATGGTCTCTCGAGTTTTATCCTCGTCGTCCCAGTAACCGCGCATCACCGCGTAACCGCGCGTACAAATTTCACCGTTTTCACCAATGGGCACCACGCGGTTGTTTTCGTCGACAATCTTGGTTTCCAGGTGCGGGCACGGTTTGCCCACTGTCCCCACGCGCTTGTCGAGCGGATCGTGAGGTTCGGTAATGTGGCTGACCGGGCTCAACTCAGTCTGGCCATAGGCAATAAGAATCTGCTCCATATGCATCCGCTCGATGACCTGGTTCATCACCTCCACCGGGCACGGTGCACCGGCCATAATACCGGTGCGCAGATTCGATAAATCGAATTGTTCGAAGTCGGGATGATCCAGCTCGGCAATGAACATGGTTGGCACCCCGTGCAAAGCCGTGCATTTTTCCTCCGCGACGACCCGCAAAGTGGCTTCCGGCTCAAAGGCCTCTCCGGGGAAAACCGCGGTAGAGCCGTGGGTAACACAGCCCAGATTGCCGATCACCATACCAAAACAGTGATACAGCGGCACCGGAATGCAAACCCGATCCGCTTCGGTCAACCTCATCACATCACCGTTGACCTTGCCATTATTCAGTACATTACAGTGCGTCAGTGTCGCGCCCTTGGGGTTACCTGTGGTGCCGCTGGTAAACTGGATATTGATCGCGTCATCCGGCGACAGGGTGGCGGCCAGTTCCGCCATACGCGCGCGCTCGGCTTTGCCGCCGCGATCACAGACGTCGGCAAAGTTGAACATGCCCGGTGACGCTGCCTCTCCCAGGCGAATGACGATTTCCAGATGCGGCAGTTTGGCCGCCCGTAACTGCCCCGGCGCGCAGTTGGCTAATTCAGGCGCCAGCTCTGCCAGCATGTCCAGATAATGGCTGGTCTTGAACGACTCCGCGCTTATTACAGCGCGACACTGCACCTTGTTGAGCGCGTATTCCAGTTCGTAGAGACGATACGCGGGGTTGATACAGACCAGAATCGCTCCTATCTTGGCCGTGGCAAACTGAGTCAGGCACCACTCGTAACAGTTGGGCGCCCAGATCCCGACGCGATCGCCTGGCTCGATCCCCAGAGCCAGTAAACCGGCTGCAAGTCTGTCCACCTGCTCCTGATACTGCCGATAAGTCCATCGAATACCCTGGTGGCTGACCACCAGGGCCTCGTTATCCGGATAGCATTTGACTGTATGGTCAAACAGATGGCCGATGGTGTCGTACACCAAGGGTTCGGCGGCCAGGCCACATCGATAGCTCTGCATATTATTCATTTCGTGTTATCCCCCAATGAGCCTGGATCCTGCCGCCACTTGAATGGCCCGTTCATATTCTTGCTCGCCGCCAGTACGCACAGTCAACGTGCGGGTATCACCGAGCCCAGCCGAAACGGCGTCATTGTGGTGTAAACCGCTGGAGGGAGCAACCGCCGGCACCGCCGAGCGGGCGCAGCGATTGCAGGCACAGATACGGACTTATTGCGCTGGTAAATGCAGCTCGACAGACAGCCGGAAGCAGCAGGGACGGTCAGTACTTTTCCAGCTCCCGGGTTCTTTCGTCCATCGTCGACTGAATATTGCGCGCGTCTTCAATCAACTTTCGCACCGCGGTAGGACTATACGGGTGGGCCAGCCCGCCCTGATTCGCAGACTCGTCGACCGTTGCGGAAGCTTTTTCTTTTTCGTCGCTGGCAAACTTCTCGTTTGCCTTGGCGCGGGCATCGGCAATGGTTGCCGCCCTCGAGATCAGATCGGTCGATCTGACGACATTGCGATCCGGCTCCAATTGTATGGCCTCAGCCTCTGTATCCCGTGGTTTTTCCTGTTGAAAATGCCAGACGCCGGCACTGTCACGCCAGCGGTAGACAACCTTAGCGGATGTTTCGGCTTCACGAGCTGCAGTGGATTGACGGTCAGCCCCATCGACACCGCTTGCATCCCCGCCCGAAGGTAAAGGAAATGTGGGAGCTCCGCGCGGTAGTTCCGGTAGCGAAACCCGGTCGAAGTCCGGCAGAGAAACATCGTCCAACATGCCGCGAAAGGGCCTCCCGACATCGACACCATTAAGCGCCGCCAGGTAGGTTACGATACCCCCCGCTGCCATAACGCTAAAGAGTGCTTTGAAAAGCAGACGTTTGACCAAGTGACCTCCCAAGGGCTTCCCTGTCTTCGGTAGAGACCGGAGCTGATCGGCACTGCCTGAAGCCTTCAGCCAACTTACATTAACATTTCGCGCCGCGCGCCACTAGCCGGATGATGCGATCGAGCCCTGCCCGATTCACCGCCTTTCTATCTATTGCCGCGCTATCCGGCGAGCTGCAAACCAGCAACCCCTTGCCAGTTAATTGATGTTTCCCGATGCCTCCGATATATTGCGCCAGCTCACTATTTATCTCGCAATAGATATACGTGAAAGGCGGATCTGCAGACGGGAAATAACGACGGATAGACAGCCCGACCAGTTGCAGCCACGACCATGAGCGATAATTCGCTACCGTGCGCGTCCCACTAACGGCATTTTTCTAAGTACATGAACAGCACCTTTAACAGCATGAACTTCAATCTCGGCCAGGACATCGACATGCTGCGCGATGCCGTTTATCAGTTTGCCCAGGCCGAAATCGCGCCTCGTGCGGAGGCCATCGACATCGCCAATGACTTCCCTGGTGACCTGTGGCGAAAGCTGGGCGACATGGGCCTTCTCGGAATCACCGCCGAAGAAGAATATGGCGGCAGTAATTTGGGCTACCTGGCACACGTCATCGCGGTAGAGGAGATTTCGCGCGCCAGCGGTTCAGTGGGCCTGTCCTACGCGGCCCACTCCAACCTTTGCGTCAA
>DJFY01000130.1:0-2737 GCA_002431545.1 Cellvibrionales bacterium UBA5860
CACCAAAAATGGAAGGCAGCCCATAGTGGCACGGAAACGCCGAGTATGATCAAAGCGTAGCGAAGGGATTCGATACCGAAGTGGGCTTCGAGCGCGTCGCTCAACATGCCAATGAAGAGTGGGCCGAGCCCCATACCGATAAGATTAAGGACAAGCATTAGCACTGCGGAAGTCATGGCGCGCATACGTACGCCTACCAGGTTGTGCGCAGCGGCCAGGCTCGCGCCGACATAGGTGTAATAAAGTACTGTCGGTGGCACTTTCATCAGCAAAGCCGCTTCGGCGTTGGGGATGATATAGACGGAAACCATCATCGGCATGGCAATTAGCCCGGCGATGCACGGGACGAGCATATACCATCGCTTATCTTTTGAGCCGAGATAATCCGCCAGATAACCGCCAATGATTGTACCTACTATACCGGAACCGCCCTGGACAAAAGCCATCCACGTCCCTATCTCGCCGACACTCATGTCATGGGAACGAATAAAAAAGGATGGCGTCCATGTGCCAGTACCATAGCCTGTGAAAGCCTGTAGCCCGCAGGCGAGTGATAAGTGAACGAAGGTCGCGCGCGAGAGAAGGAATTTTATGGTCTCCCCAATACCGGGTGCCGCCACATCCTGTACCAGGTTCTGTGAAAAACCTCTCACCGGTTCGACCACAGTCGCTCTGACGAGAATCGCCACGAGAATGCCCGGCAGGCCAACAGCAAAGAAGGCTACTCGCCAGCCGAAAAATTCGTTAATCCAGGCGCCCATCAGAAAGCCCAGCAACACGCCTATATTGACGCCGGTGGAATAGATCGAAAGCGCTGTCGCGCGCCGTTCGATGGGGTAGATATCGGACAGCATGGAATGGGCTGGCGGGCTGCCGCCTGATTCGCCGACACCAACGCCAATGCGGGCCAGGAGCAGCTGCGTGTAATTTTGCACCAGACCTGACAACGCGGTCATTGAACTCCAAACCGTTATGGCCAATGCAATAATTGATCGGCGTGCAGAATGCTCCGCCCATTTGGCAATGGGGATACCGCAAATAACGTAAAACAGTGCAAATGCGAACCCGGTAAGTAGGCCAAGCTGGGTATCGGATAAACCGAGTTCGGCTTTGATGGGTTCCTGCAGGATGACCAGTATTTGTCGATCGATAAAATTAAAGGCGTAGACGATAGTGAGGACCGAGAGTACATAGGTGCGGTAACCGGATCGACGATAATCGAAAAGGACCCAAGAAGTGCTTGCTGGTGTTTCGCTGTATTTTGGGTCGAGATTTGTCGAAGGGTTGTCGATCCTGTCCATTATTGTTGTCCATTATCTTTTTTGTTATCGGGGATAATTCAATATCAAAAAGCCTCTTAACTTTTGCCGGGACTGCGGTCCGGTGAAAATCGGTCAACGGCGCGGGCGAACATACCGAATCACAATATAGGCTGGTCGTACTGTTTCGGTTGCCCTGATACCTGCGTTTCCGACCCTGAGCCCGGACCTAGGCTATCAACGCCGAAGAAGCACCGTTACGTAACGAACGGTTCTACAATTCGAGTGACCTAAACTGCACGTGGTATTTGACAAGTGGTTTATAACCTGAATAATTATCACAGGTTATGATAATAATAAACAATAGTTGTTTTTGGCGTCGATATAAACTGCACTCACTCATTATTCTCGATTGATTTCGAGTACTTGTTATGTTGTTTATATCTAAAGTGAATATGAAAAATAAAACCTTCGCATATTCGTTATTTAAAAAGGTTTGCCCAGTGGTGACATTCCTCGCAGAAACAGGAGGTTAAAGAGCCGGTGCTCAGGTTTAATATTTCGTTCTTTGGGATGCCTGTGCGCTTGATATAAGCACGCGTAGGCTCGCCTGCTGAGTCGGGCAAGTAGTTAGCCGGTTTACGTCAATTATTGAATGGTTGAGTGTTTGTTTAATATTCGGGGAATATCTATGGCGGACGTAAGATCTAGATTTAGAGGGGTCGCTTATCTGACGCTCTCGGTAACGCTTTTATTGAGTTCAATTGCTTTTGGCGCTGAAGTAGATAGCGTATTGCAGGCAGGGGCTGACAAAACCAGGGCGGCACAGCAGTCGCAGCAGAAAATCGACCGGTTGGCTGACGATACTTATGATATTTTCCAGGATTTTCAAGTTGTTAACAAACAGATAGAGGGGTTGCGCGTCTATAACGCTCAACTGACTAAACAAATAGAAAATCAACAACAGTCGATGCGAGAGATCGAGGACTCAATTGAGAACGCGACCGTGATCGAAAGGCAGATCACGCCCCTGTCAATAAAGATGCTGGATGCGTTAGAACAGTACATTCGGCTTGATCTTCCCTTTCAAAGAGATATTCGCCTGGAGAACGTGGCTCGGGTTCGAGCGAATCTGGATGCTACTCGCTTTAGTTCAGCCGAAAAATTTCGCCAAGTTCTGGAATTATATGATATCGAAGCCGAGTACGGCGGTACGATAGACCAGTACAGCGGTTTGCTTCCGATAAACGCGCAGGAGCGTCAGGTTACGTTTTTAAGGGTCGGTCGGATTGCATTGTTGTATCAGACGACCGACCAGATGGAGACCGGAGTTTGGAACCCGCACGCAAAAGAATGGCAGGTGTTGCCATCGGGAGAATATCGGTCCGCGGTATCCAAGGCGGTGCGTATAGCTAAAAAACAAGCGGCTATAGACATCCTGAACCTGCCAGTATTCGCACCGGAGGCGGCACAATGAA
>DJFY01000130.1:3074-3364 GCA_002431545.1 Cellvibrionales bacterium UBA5860
GCGGCTGAGCAGGCGGCCGATCTTAATGAGTTATTAAAACTTGTACGCTCTGCCAAAATCAGTGAGTCGAAGGAACACCGGGAGCGAGAAAAGGAGTTTAGAAACGCCAAGGCTAAGCAGGCATCGTTATTACAAACGGCTAGAACGGATAAAGCTGCGGAAGAGCGACGCAGTGAACAACTGGAAAAACAGTTCGCTGAAAATGAAATCAAGTTAGTGGCAATGCGTGAACAGTTGCAGAAACGTTTAGGCACCCTAAAAGAATTATTTGGACATTTGACCGCAACAGC
>DJFY01000130.1:3613-6347 GCA_002431545.1 Cellvibrionales bacterium UBA5860
AGAACTGAAGCCCTGGAGGCTCTGATCGAGAAAATGGCCAGTAATACGCGGCTTCCCCGTCTCGAAGAAATCGAACACCTGTGGTTCGAAATGCAACGGGAAATGATTGAGGCCGGCAAGATAGTTCGGTTTCCCGGTGAGTATATTCGTGCCGATGGCGAAAAAGTAACTGCAGAGCTGGTCCGTATAGGCGTATTTAACTTGGTGTCAGAGGGACGCTATCTCAGCCTGGACCCAAGGGAAAACATTGTTTCCGAGCTGCCGAGACAACCCGGAAGCGCGCTGCGTTCTGCGGCTGCATCTCTGCAGGATATTGATGGTGGATATACCAAGGTGGGTATAGATCCAACGGGCCCCAGTGGAGGCGGTTTATTAAAAGCCTTAATTGACACTCCCACATTAGTCGAAAAATGGCATCAGGGTAGAGAAATTGGTTACATCATTACTGCAGTCGGAGTATTGGCCGGGATTATTGCCTTGTGGCGTTTTTTCGTCCTCTCCGGAATTTCGAGGAAGGTAAACAGCCAACTTAAATCAGAAACAGCTAACGAAAATAACCCTTTGGGCAGAGTGCTGGCTGTAGCTGAGGGCAACCGGGGTCTTGATGCGGAATCAATGGAACTTAAGCTCCATGAGGCGATCCTTCGCGAGCGACCCCGAATCGAATTTGGTATTAATTTCCTAAAGATAATCGCTATGGTGGCCCCTTTGGGTGGTTTGTTGGGAACGGTGACCGGCATGATTGTCGTATTCCAGCAAATTACAATTTTTGGTGCAGGTGATCCGAAAATGATGGCAGGTGGTATTTCCCAAGCACTTGTAACCACTGTACTGGGATTAATTGTAGCCATCCCCACGGTATTAATGCATACATGGGTTAACGGTTACGCCCAACGCATATTACATATCCTTGAGGAACAGAGTTTGGGTATCGTGGCTGAAAACGCTGAACGGTCTTCTGGAGCAGCCTGACGATGTATGTTGTCCAGGAAATCTGGGAGGGTGTATGGGGGTTTATGCAGCTCGGTGGTACCGTGTTGTGGTTTCTGGCGGGTTTGATTTTCGTGATGTGGACATTGCTTGCCGAGAGAATGTGGTACTACAAAACATCGTTGAATAAGGAAATAAACGGTATCGTTGAAGTCTGGGAGGCGCGCTCTGATCGCGAATCGAGACGCGCGCGTCAGATTCGAGCTAAAGTCCTTTCGCAGGCAAGTATGCGTATTAACCAATACTTACCACTGATTAAGACGTTAATCGCATTAGCTCCAATGTTCGGCCTGCTTGGTACCGTCACGGGTATGATCAGAGTTTTTGAGGTTATGGCGATTACCGGTGGTGGCGATGCGAAAGCCATGTCCAACGGAGTTTCCATGGCGACGATACCCACCATGTCGGGAATGGTTGCCGCGCTATCCGGTGTGTTCGGGTTTACCTATATTGAACGCTTGGCGAAGCTTCAAAAGCAACATCTGGAAGACCAGTTAACCATTCGGGATTGATGCATTATCGGTACGTAGTAGTGCAAGTAAATGTCTCGGCCGTTAGTTGGCCGCTAAATGGGATATACACATAAGAAAAATAAGTTCCTTTTTGTGTCGCAAATAGATGTTACCAATTCATTATGAGAAAAATTGACCTTAACAGAGAAGAGCAAGCCCAGGCGATTGACTTGACTCCAATGTTGGATGTTGTGTTCATTCTACTCATATTTTTTATTGTAACGGCCGCGTTTATCAAAGCTCCCGGGATTGATGTTGATCGCACAAAAACGATTACGGCGGAAGCGAGTAAGCCCGGTATTCTGGTAGCGATAAGTCAAAATGACGAAATCTGGATTGATAAAAATCAGGTTAAAGATAATCAAGTTAAATTGCAGTTGTTAAGGCTGTACACAGAAAGTCCTAAAGGTGGACTGGTGATACAGGTTGACGAAGAGGCTTCCGTCAAAAAAATTGCCCACGTCGCTGATGCCGCAAAAGAAATTGGCATAGACAAAATTTCGGTTTCGACCTTGAATGACTAATTGGGTTAAAACACACACTAGGATCGGCCCCGCAGCGGTCGCCGGCGCCATTACGACTTTTTTGCTTGTTCTTCTGATGTATTTATTAATACTTACCAATGAGGGCTCATTGGACGAGCAGCCGGCCAGAAAAATTGCAGATATATGGCAGCCGGAAAGGCAAATCAGCGAACACGTTAAGGAAGATAAACCTGAAAAGCCTGATGCGCCGGAAGAGCGACCTCCTGATATGCCCAAGCAAGAAATGGATATAGATGTTGAGCTTGAAGCGGTAAGTATTGCCTCACCCCAAATGAAGGCGAATCTGGATATTGGCCTGGGTGGCGGCTTTGCACGGGATTCAGACTATATTCCCCTTTACGTGCCGCAGCCTCAGTACCCCCGGCGTGCGCTGTCCAGAGGCAAAGAAGGGTATGCGGTGGTTCAAGTAATTATTACCACTACAGGAGGGGTTCGAGAACCATTACTCCTGGAAGAAAACCCAAAAGGTTTTGGCTTTGGACGGTCAGCGCTCAAAGCTGCCCTGAAACTAAAATATAACCCCAGGGTGGTCGATGGGAAGCCGAAAGAAGTGCCGGGCGTGCTATACAAATTTTCATTTCAAATTGAAGATTGACGACAGTTCAGTGACCTTTTTAATCAAGCACAAATATTTATCACCGCGGCCGCTTTTCAGTAGCGAGGCTGGATTGAACAACAAATTAAGTC
>DJFY01000113.1:0-11542 GCA_002431545.1 Cellvibrionales bacterium UBA5860
CTGCGTATCCAGGATGTCGATTTTGGCAGCAATAATATTTTTGTTCGCGGTGGCAAAGGTAATAAGGATCGCTCCACTATGTTGCCCCAGCAACTGGAGTCGCGACTGCGAGACCAAATCGAGGCAGTTGCTCATATTCACCGACAAGATCTTCGGGACGGCTATGGCGAGGTATATCTGCCAGATGCCTTACAAAGAAAATATCCCGGAGCCGCGCGAGAAACAGGTTGGCAGTTTTTGTTTCCATCGAATCACATCGCCCAAGACCCCCGCTCTGGGGTTTTTCGTCGCCATCATATGCACCCCTCCAGCTTGGGCAAGCACCTGAGAAGGGCGGTACGCGCAGCCAAAATCAATAAGCCTGCACGATCCCATAGTTTGCGCCACAGTTTTGCCACGCATTTGCTGGAGGCGGGATATGACTTGCGCACTATTCAGGAGTTGCTGGGCCATTCGGATGTCGCAACAACGGAGATCTATACTCACGTTGTCAATCGTGGCGGCAAAGGTGTAAAGAGTCCGGTTGATTGTCTGAACCTAACAATAACTGGTCCTAAGCAGTAGAGTAAGCTTGGGCGCTAGCGAAAAAAAACCCGAGAACTATGTCTCGGGCTTTTCGGGGATTGTCTTTCTTTCAGAAAAAACCGATTTATCGTATACCTCGTCTGCGTACCGCCGCCGGCGTGAAGTAGCTGTCTTTTGCACGCCAGGTGAAATCCGGTCCCCTGCTCTTATCAAAGCCCAGATACAACATGCGGTGGGCATTGAAATCGTACTGGATTTCTGCAGTTCGGTTCATGAAGCCCGTGTCATAGTAAAAGACGTGATGATCTTCCCAGTGGCGCCAGATGTCACCGCGACGATCATAACCATCGACGAGGGTAATCCACCAGGAGTCCTCATCCAGATAATAAACTCGCTTGCCGTAGTCGTGGTTGGTACCTTCTTTCAAAGTGGCTTCTACTACCCATACGCGATGGAGCTCGTAACGAAGGAACTCCTGATTAATACGCCCCTTGTCGTTAATAACCGCTTCCGGCGTGGCTTCCTTGGCGTGAATCTTATAGGGGTTGTAAGGCACATAAACTTCTTTTCTGCCCAGCAATTTATAGCTGAAGCGGTCGTTGGGCCCATTGAAGCCCCAGCCCTGATCAGTTGTAGCCAGACCATCGCTTGCTGTTAACGGGTTGTCATAAACGATCTGCGGCGCCCGCTTGACGCGTCGCTGACCGGGGCTGTAGGCCCAGGCACGACGAAACACTTCGGTAAATACCACCGGATCTCGGGCCATAACCACCTGGCCAGCAACCTTCGGTGGCGCGACCAGCACCTGGTTGTAATGCATGCCCTGTTGCGCGGGGTTGAACTCCTCATCGGGGATTTCCGGGTCACTCCACATCCAGTGTTGCTGAACACTCAGTTTATTGACCGTGTAATCACCACTACTGGTCACCGCAATAGTGGTTTCCACCGAATCCATCCACGTATTGACCGGCCTGGATGCCTGGTTCATCCAGGCTTCATCGCCGTTTTTCGGAATAGGGAAAGCCCATGCCTTGCGCGCACCCTTGAAACCGACAATGCCCATGTTGACATCGGCGTGGACGAGTTCGGCACGATCGAGATTCTTTAAGGCCGCCTCATAGATGTAAGGCTTGAATACCGCAGAACGTCGAGTCGGGTAGATATTCATGTAGTAGTCGGGATAGTTTTTAAACATATTCTGTTGCCCGACCGACAACTTGTCCGCGTAATCCTGAAAGTTTTGCGCGGTAATTTTGAACAGCACCTTATCGTCACGAAACGGATCTGTGTGATATTCGCCCGCAGAAAAGTCAGCCGGAGGCACGATGGGCTCGTACTTAAACGCCGGGATAGTCCCTTCCGCATTACCTGCCCTGATAGCACCCGAAGGTGTCAACTCGGTACCCTCCAGCCCAATTCTTGCCCGGTCCTCTGCCGAAACGCCAGCCAGCGCAGAACCAGCGATGAACAATCCCGCAACCAGTACCCCCAGATAACCACCTAGTACGTTTACTACCCGCTTCATCTAAGTCTCCGTTTATAAGTTTGTTTATATTTATGGCAGAGCTTACTCTGCAGTATCAGTTAGATTCATGTAAATAAGGTGACAGACTTACCGATATAATTCAACTACATTATTTACATTCTTTTCTATTATTAAATTTTAGCTAACCAATTCCCTCCATCATAATCGCCGCCCATACCCGCTATCGTCTTTGCAAGCCAACGATAGGGCATTAATCCTGTAATAACCCTATGCCCACATATGTGAAGAATCCGGACCACACAGTGCTCCAAAATTCAGAAAACTCGATTTCAGCAGCACGCAGGCAAAAAAAAGCCCTCGAAATTTCGAGGGCTTTAAAGCACGTCTTCGTTGACATGATGTCGGCTAGCGAACGCCGTGTCGTCGAACCGATGCGGGAGTAAAGTAATTGTCTTCCTCTCGCCAGGTAAAATCCGGTGGGTTTTGCTTGTCGAACATCAAGGCGATCATACGGCCCGCCTGCATGTCATATTGAAACTCTGCGGCGGCGTTTACAAAACCGATGTCGTAATACATGACATCGTGAGACTCCCAGTGGCGCCAGATCTGGTTCCGTCTGTCATATCCGTCCACCAACATGATCCACCAGGAATCCTCATCCAAATAGAAAGTTCTGCGGCCATAGTCGTGATTAGTGCCTTCCTTGAGCGTCGCATCCACGACCCACACCCGATGCAGCTCGTAACGAGCCAGGTCCTGATTGACACGACCGTCCTCGGTTATAACTTTGTCGGGCGTTGCGTTAGCGCTGTGTAGCCTGTACGCATTATAGGGGATATAAACTTCCTTTCTGCCAACAAGATTCCAGTTAAAACGATCGTTGGGTCCGTTAAAGCCCCACTTTTGATCTGTTGTCGCCAGACCATCGCTAGCAGTCAGGGGGTTATCATAGACGATCTGCGGCGCCCGCTTGACACGGCGCTGCCCAGGGCTGTAAGCCCAGGCCGAGCGGAATTTCTCCATAAAGTGAGTTGGGTCCCGAGCCAATACCACCTGACCCGCGAGCTTTGGGGGTGCCAGTAACGTCTGGTAATAAAGCATGGAGTCCTTGCCGGGTTGGGCGGCTTCATCGGCAATATCCGGGTCACTCCATTTGTCGCGTTTCTGGATATTTAATTTATTAACGACATAGTTACCCGTTGTAGTCACGGCGAGCGTCGTTTCCCAGGAATTCAACCAAGGCGTTACCGGACGGGTTGCCTGATTCATCCAGGCTTCATCTCCGTTTTTAGGTATCGGAAAGGCCCAGGCTTTACGCGCGCCCTTGAAACCGACAATACCCATATTGACGTCGGCATGAGCGATTTCCGCACGGTCCAGGTTTTTTAACGCTGCCTCATAAATATAAGGCTTAAAAACCGCGGTACGACGCGACGGATAGATGTTCATGAAAAAGTCAGGATACGTCTGGAACATCTGTTTCTGTCCCTCTGACAGCTTGTCCGCGTGCTCCTGATAGTTCTGTGCCGTAATGGTGAATAACACCTGATCATCGGCAAAAGGATCCGTGTGGTACGTACCCGGCACGAAACTGGCCGGAGGCTTAATCGGCTCGTTCTTCCAGGCTGGAATTGTGCCTTCAGAGTTACCTGCGCGGATAGCCCCGGCAGGTGTTAACTCTGTACCTTCAAGTCCAATCCGCGCTTTTTCCGCAGGCTTTACACCTGCAATCGCGCTTCCGGCAACCAGGGCGCCGCAAAGCGCCATGGTTGTCCAGATACTGTAACGTTTAAAACCCATTAGTAGCCTCCCTAGAAGCTGTATTTAAAGGTAATGGAAACATTGTCACGGCTGGCGTTGGTACCAGCAGTACCCAGCCAGGTGACGTATTGCAGGTCCACCGACGTCTGACTCTGGTAGTCAAAAGTCAGTTTGCTGACGATAGTGCGCTGGTTCTCCACCATCGCGCCGCCCTGAAACGGTGTGTAGCCCTCTACGTGATGAACAAAAATCACCGTAGGTTTAACCGTCAGGTTCCAGAACAAGTTTGGATATTCCAGACCCATGACAGCTGTGTAGCCCCAGGAAAATTCAGTTAGCGGTCGGTCCAGACCGTCAACGCCCTTGAAGAATCCTGGATCGCCGATATGGGTACTCTGGCCGGTGGGCGAAGTGGCAGAAGCATTCACCCGATCCCGTCCTCCGGCAGCCGCGCCACCATCGAAGTGCAATTCTGGAATCCACACGGCGGCCATGTCGAATACCAGATTAATTTTATCTGCACCAAATAAGTCGGTTCCTGCAGATTTGGTCAAGTTACCCAGAAAGGTGTATACATTGCTGGCGCCGACATCACAGCCAGGCGTCACACCCTGGGTACCGACACCACCCTGACCGGCCAATGGAAATCCGAATATTGCCGATACCGGGATGCCGCCGAGGTCGGGTACACCGATACCGCCAATGCCGAACAAATTACGGCACTCACGAGTGTCGTAGAATTTTTCCTTGAGGTTGAATTCGACCGCAAAGGAAGTATCAAAGGGACCCTCACCATTTAAAGAAATCGCGTAGGTATCCTGGTCTTCCGGATAAATCCACTGGTAACCGGCCAACGTCATGGCTCCCGGTCGGGCCGGATCAGGCCGCGGCACGTAGTTTTCGTTCAGACCAATGTAAGGACTGTGCGCGTGCGAACGTACCCAGTAAATACCCAGATCGGCGTAGTTCCAGGACGGGATCACGAAGTGCATGTTGATGCCCCATTGCCCACCGTTCTCGGGTTCTGACTTACCGGACTTTTCGATACCACGAACAAAAAGATCCGGGTTGTAACCGGCACCCAGAAAATCAAAAGGACTGAAATATGTACCTACGCCGATAAATGTAGATTCGCGCCAGTTCCAGGTGTAATAGGCCTCCAAACTGATGTTATCGGTAAAACCAAAATTGAAGTAAACGCTTTCCTGCGGAATCAGGGTTTCCTTCACATCAGTGCCCGGCGTGGTCGCCTTTGACAGGTCACGTGGGTTTTGCATTTGAGCAATGCCACCGCCCTGGATATTACTCTCGCCCCAGTTAATCACCTGCTTACCTACCCGCACATTCAGCGGGTGGCCCCACAGGTCCCAACCGCCATAGACGAACAAGTCGAGTAGATTAAATCGGTTCCCCGCCAACTTCTGGGCTTTGTCGTCGATACCATCTACGGGGTATAACAGCGGGTTCGGGCCGCCCAACAGCGCCGGGTCGTGAAATTGCGACTCGAAGGGCGCGAAGTTGTAGGCGGGGTCAACCACGGGAGTTAATGTCCCGGGAAACACCATGCCGGGTGTGTGTGCGTAAGAGTTCGGCCTGAAGCAGGTATCGCAGTCCTTACCCAGTATAGTGGGGTCATAAACATAGGCCGCACGCGCAAAAGCGCCGAAATTGCCTTTGCTTATGCCAATATCGGTTAATAGCGAAAGCGGTGTCGAATACACATCGCCCGGGTCTTTAAAGATATAGGTTCGACCGGTTGGTGGCGCGGTACCAAACTCAGTATTCCCCTCTACCCGCATCGCGGCAGAAGCGGTGAACGTGGTATCCATGTAGCCACGCCACTCGCCGAGATTAAACTCAAAAGCGGATGACTGGCTGGCTAGTAGCACGACCGCAAACCCGGTAGCGAACCTGACGCACGCTTGCTGTGTACTATTTTTAAAACGGGAAAAAAAATTACCTATTGCTAGATATTTCAAGGTTACACCCCCCTTCACTATCATTATTTTTCGGTGTTCGCGCACGTTAAGCCTTCACTTTTCTCTTGTCAAGCACTTGACACATCGTTGAGCAAGCAATCTTTTTTAGAGGCGGCGATACTGACAGCAAGCCTATAATTTCAAAGAAAATAAAATGAAAAATTACTTTAATTTATAGGATGAACAGGGAATCCTTGGCTTTTGTATATCACAATAGGACAGGAAGAATTTCCCCAAGCCCAGTGCACAGACTAAACCACTAATTAAGGTACTATGCGGTACCTTAATTTGCCTGGACGCAAGGCAAGACGAATCACCTTTCGCCCAGCGAATACCCGATACGCTGGAAATGAGCAGCCGCGTAGATAATTAGTCGCCGACAACACCACGGCAAACTTCCCTGGGGGGGCGGCAAAATAAGAATGAACCGGCGTAGAGATATTGGTAACGACAGTGATACTGATAGCAATGGCGCTCAATCAGTGACACCTCCGGAAGATCAAGTGTCGCTGCGCACCTGGTTCACGGTATGGGGGAGCGTTATCGGCGCCTTTATCGCCGTGCTCAACATCATGATCACCAATTCCTCCCTGAAAGATATACAGGGCGCACTCTCGGCAACTTTGCACGAAGGTTCATTTATATCAACCGCCTACCTTACCGCCGAAGTCGTAGTAATTCCGCTGACTGCCTGGTTTGTTCAGGTATACGGTCTGCGGCGATTTGTACTGACGGCATCGAGCGTATTTATCGTCGCCACCCTGGCTTGCGCTCTGGCCTGGAATCTCGAATCGATGCTGGTTTTCCGCACCATAGCGGGATTTGCCGGTGGCACTTTCATTCCACTCTCTTTCACGTGCATTTTGACCCTTCTGCCCCCGAGCAAGCAGCCACTGGGCATTGCCATGTTTTCGCTCACCGCCACACAAGCACCTAGCATTGGCCCCACGCTGGGTGGCTATCTGACAGAAAGTTTTGGCTGGCAGTCTATTTTCTACATGCAGATCATTCCAACCGCACTGATGTTTGGCATTCTCTGGTGGGGGCTGGAAAAGTCGAAGGGAAACCGCAGTCTTTTAAAAACCGGTGACTGGACCGGCATCGTCATGCTGTCCATCGCGCTGGGCGCGATGATCATCATCCTTGAAGAAGGCAATCGCCTGGATTGGTTTGAATCAGAGGCCATCGTCCGCGGCACGATGCTCGCCGGTGCCTGCTTTATCGTCTTTCTGTATCGGCAGCTCCGGAGTGCAAATCCTTTTATCAACGTCAGGTTGTTTAAGCGCTGGAATTTCACCCTGGCCAATATCGTCGGTGTTATTCTCGGGCTCGGCTTATATGGCACCGTGTTTATCACCCCGCTCTACCTGGCTCAGGTGCAGGGTTATAACGCCTGGCAGATAGGCGTTACCATGATGTGGTTCGGTTTTCCCCAACTGATCATGGTGCCTCTTCTGGTACGGCTCATGAAAACCACCGACCCGCGCCATCTTGTCGCCATCGGCTGTGTCATCTTTGGCTGGAGTTGTCTGATCAATATCAACATGACCGCTGAGGACGCCTACGACCAACTCCTACTGGCCAACTTCATTCGAGGCTTTGGCCAGCCGTTTATTTCCATACCCCTGGCAGTCATTGCCACTGTTGGTATAGAGCAGGAACAGGCGGGCTCTGCCTCCGGACTCTATAACCTGACCCGTAATCTGGGTGGCGCAGTCGGTATCGCCTTTCTGGCGACGATGTTATCGCTACGCCAACAGTATCATTCCAGTCATATCGTAGAGCACATATCCCTGTACAACCCGTTTACCGTAGAACGCCTGCAATCCCTGCAAAGCTATTTCTCGACCCTGGGGGCCGACGCCCTGCAAGCCCGGGAGCAGGCACTGCGCGCAGTGGATGCGGTCGCCCGCCGGGAAGCATATGTCATGGCTTACAACGACACTTTTTATTTTGTAGGCGCCGCATTTTTGCTCGGCGCTGTTCTCACCTACATGATCAAAAAGCAACCGCCACCTTCGGCGAAAGGCTGAACCCAGGAGATCAATCTGTGGAAATAACGGGCACTCAATAGGATCGCGGCAGACCGAGATCGCGTTCAGCAATGTAGTTGAGCACCATCTCGCTATTAAGCGGCGCCGTGCGAAACAAGCGCACTATCGGATAAATATCAAAAATACCGTACTCCTTGGTAAAGCCGTTACCGCCAAAGCACTGGAGCGCGGCATCGACGGCGTAGATACCTGCCTCGGACGAAGCATATTTGGCCATGTTCGACTCGCTACCACACGGTTCGCCCCGGTCGAATAGCCAGGCGGCCTTGCGCATCATCAACGACGCCATTTCAATTTCGGTTTTGCCGCGGGCGAGTGGATGCTGCAGAGCCTGATAAGCACCGATCGGCCCGTTGAAGACAACCCGCTCGTTGGCATATTCGACCGCGCGATTCAGCGCGTAACGCCCCAAACCGCAACACACGGCGCTGATGATAATACGCTCCGGATTCAGCGACTCAAAGAGAATTTCAAAACCCCGATCGACTTCGCCTATGATGTTTTCCGGACCCACATCGACATCGTCAAAGAATACCGTGTATTTGTCTTCAGGCACCTCGATGCTGATATCGATGGGATGCACCTCGATGCCAGCCACCTTGGTATCGATGAGCACCAGGGTAAAACCATCGGTTTTGCGCTGCGCCTCTTTCAGGGGGGTGCTGCGCGTCACCACAATCATGTATTCAGCGCACTCGGCGTCCGTAATAAAGGTCTTGCGGCCGTTAAGCACATAGCGGCCCTTATCCTTTACCGAGCGGGTCAGGCTGGTGACATTGATCGTGTTGGTCCCGGCGTCGGCTTCCGTCACCGCAAAACAAAAGCGGATATCGCCCCGGCATGCACCCGGTAGATAGGCTTGTTTCTGCTCTTCAGTGCCATGATCGGAGATCAGAGACATGGACATTGTGGCGCCGACAATCAGACTGAGGAGAGGAATTCCTTCATTGGAAAGCCCTTCCTGCAACAATGCCATCTCCAGCATACCCAGGCCGGCACCGCCGTATTTTTCGTCAACCATCATGCCGACAAAACCGTCGTCGGCGGCCTGCTGGTACATTTCTGCAGGAAAAGCCCGTTGACGCGCCTTTTCGACCCAATAAGCTCTGTCGAACTGTTTCACCAGGCTCTTGCCATACTCATAGATCATCCGCTGTTCATCGCTAAGCGTAAAATCCATGAGTCACTCCGTTAATTTAAGATGGCAGCACAGCAATTGGCTGAGTAGGCAGTATAAACGTAATCCTCGGGCCGGAGCCTGCACCGTCGCCCGACTTCTATCGCTTATCTCTGGCTGACCCTCCGACACAGTGCTCTTTGATCATTTACTGGTCCTCCGCGCTTTGCCCGCTTCAGCGGCCGATTCAGCTTATCATCGGTTTCGAGACCGGCGTCGGCCTAATGCCAACATCCAGTCTCGCGGCAAAACAGTGAATCGCTTTGCCGGCAAACTGACTCAGTAAGACCGCGGCAAACCCATCACATGCTCGGCAATATAGTTCAATATCATTTCACTGTTGATAGGTGCGGTCTTCAGGAGTCTGGCTACCGGGTATAGGTCGAATATGCCATATTCCTTGGTAAAACCGTTGCCGCCGAAACACTGCAGGGACGCATCGATGGCATGCATCGCGGCTTCTGCCGCCGCTAGTTTGGCCATGTTGGATTCAGCACCGCAGGCCTCGCGCCGGTCGAACAACCAGGCGGCCTTGCGCGTCATCAACGAGGCCATTTCGACTTCTGTTTTGGCCCGCGCCAGGGGATGTTGCAGGGCTTGATAGGCGCCGATTGGACCGTTGAACACGACTCTGTCGTTGGCATATTCTACGGCACGCCCCATGGCGTATCGACCCAGACCATTGGCGACCGCGGCAAGGATAATGCGCTCCGGATTTAACGACTCAAAGAGGATGTCAAAACCCCTGCCGATTTCCCCCAGAATGTTTTCCGGCCCCAATTGAACGTCGTCAAAGAAAATCTGGTACTGCCATTCGGGGATAGGAATACTAACGTCGATAGGGTGCATTTCGATACCCGGTGCCTTGGTATCGACAATAGCGATAGTAAAACCATCCGTCTTGCGTTTGACGTCCGCGTAAGCTTCGTTGCGGGTGACTACCAGCATGTAGTCCGACCCTTCGGCGTCAGTAATAAAAGTCTTGCGGCCATTGAGCTTATAGCCGCCGTTGCCGTCATCCTTGATCATGGTTGTCGCCTTAATCGTATTAGTGCCGGCATCGGGCTCGGTAATGGCAAAGCAAAACCGGATATCCCCCGCGCAACCGGCAGGCAGGTACTTCTTTTTCTGCTCTTCCGTACCGTGGTCGCCGATCGGCGACAGGGACATGGTCGCTCCCACCACCAGACTCAACAGGGGAATACCGACATTCGACAAACCTTCCTGGAACAATACCATCTCGAGCATGCCAAGGCCGGCACCGCCCCAGGCCTCAGGCACCATAATGCCAACGAAGCCGTCTTCGGCGACCTTTTTGTACATGGCTTCGGGAAACTCGCGCTTTTCGGCACAGTCCACCCAGTATTCACGGGGAAAATCCTTGGCCAGATTGGCCCCATACTGGTAGATCATCTGTTGTTCTTCACTTAACTGAAAATCCATCGCATTCGCCTCTTGGTCTCTCGTAACTTGTTAATAACGGGCGTCGGGCACTCGGTGCACCGGACGCCAGGCACCATCAGAATGAGCCTCGGCCTTGCCGGTATTGGTCGGCCGTCCTAATAGGAACGGGGCAAACCCAGGACGTATTCACCGATATAGTTAAGGATCATCTCGCTGTTTAATGGTGCGGTCTTGAACAGGCGAACCATGGGGTAGATATCGAAAATACCGTACTCCTTGGTGAAGCCATTGCCACCGAAACACTGGAGGGAAGCGTCGACCGCATGCAGCGCAGCTTCGGCAGAGGCGTATTTCGCCATGTTGGATTCGGCGCCGCAGGCTTCGCGCCGGTCAAACAACCAGGCGGCTTTGCGCGTCATCAGCGATGCCAGTTCAATTTCCGTTTTGGCTTTGGCGAGCGGATGCTGCAAAGCCTGGTAAGCGCCAATGGGACCGTTGAACACTGTACGCTCGTTAGCATATTCGACCGCCCTGTCCATGGCATACCGACCCACCCCCGTGCAAATAGCGCCGACCAGCACGCGCTCGGGATTCAGCGATTCAAAAAGAATATCAAACCCCTTACCCACTTCTCCCAACACATGCTCCGGTCCGAGTTCGACATCATCGAAAAACACCTGGTACTGGATTTCCGGAATGGGAATACTCACCGGTATCGGATGCGCTTCTACGCCCGGGGCTTTGGTGTCGACAATAAACAACGTAAAACCGTCTGTTTTGCGCTCGACTTCCGTGTGGGGCGTAGTCCGCGCCACAACCAGGGCATAGTCGGATTCCTTGAAATCGGTGATATAGGTCTTCTCGCCATTCAGTTTGAACCCGCCGTCACCCGTGGGCCTGGCAATCGTGGTGGCGCGGATAGTGTTGGTACCCGCCCCCGGTTCGGTTATCGCGAAGCAGAAACGCGTCTTACCGCCACAGGCATCGGGCAGATAGCGCTGCTTTTGCTCCTCGGTGCCGTAATCGCCGATCGGCCCAAGTGACATCGTCGCCCCGATGACAAGGCTGAGCAAGGGAATGCCCTGCTCCGACAATCCCTCGAGAAACAAATCCATCTCGAGCAGACCCAGTCCGGCGCCGCCGTAGGCCTCGGGCA
>DJFY01000113.1:11788-13042 GCA_002431545.1 Cellvibrionales bacterium UBA5860
ACCATGGTGCCGACAAAACCGTCGGCGGCAACCTGTTCGTACATTTCCTGGGGAAAGCGACGGGCATCGGCACAATCCATCCAGTACTTGCGATCATAGGATTTGACCAGGCTTTCGCCGTAGCCGTAGATCATGCGCTGTTCTTCACTGAGTGAAAAATCCATAAACATCCTTAAAACAAGAAAACGAGCCGCTTTTGCAAAAGTGGCTCGCGGTTACGGGCAGAAAGGCGAATCAATAGGACCGGGGCAGGCCCATCACATGTTCGCCAATATAGTTGAGCACCATCTCGTTATTGAGCGGTGCGGTTTTGAACAGGCGAACCATGGGGTAGATATCGAAAATACCATACTCCTTGGTAAAGCCGTTGCCGCCAAAGCACTGGAGCGACGCATCCACCGCGTTGACGGCGGCGGTCGATGCCCCCAACTTGGCCATATTGGCTTCCTCGCCGCAGGGTAGGCGGCGGTCGAACAACCACGATGCCTTGCGCGTCATCAGAGAAGCCATTTCAACTTCGGTTTTAGCCCGAGCGAGCGGGTGCTGTAACGCCTGGTAAGCGCCGATTGGACAATTGAAGACAGTGCGCTCATTAGCGTATTCGACTGCTTTGCCCATGGCAAAACGTCCCATACCTACACCGATCGCACCCACCATGATGCGCTCGGGATTAAGGCACTCGAAGAGAATCTCGAAACCCTTGCCCTCCTCGCCCAGAATATCGTCCGGACCCAGGTCGACATCGTCAAAAAACACCTGGTACTGCACTTCGGGCAGAGGCACGCTCACCGGAATCGGATGCGCCTCGATGCCCTTAGCCCGGGTATCGACGATAAACAGAGTAAAACCCTCGGTTTTCCTGCTCACCTCCTCAAAAGGTGTGGTCCGCGTCACCACCAGGGCATAATCGGACTCTTTGAAGTCGGTGATATAGGTCTTGGTCCCGTTCAGGCGATAGCGACCATCCGGTTTTTTGCTGGCAATAGTCGTTGCCTTGATGGTGTTGGTGCCGGCGTTGGGTTCGGTAATGGCAAAACAAAAACGGGTTTTGCCGGCACAGGCATCGGGCAGGTAGCGCTGCTTTTGCTCTTCTGTGCCGTGATCGCCAATGGGGCCCAGCGACATGACCGAACCGATGACGTAGGTAAGCAAGGGAATGCCGTTGTTGGCCAGCCCCTCGGTAAATAATTCCATTTCCAGCATGCCGAGGCCCGCGCCGCCGTAGGCCTCGGGCACCATGGTGCCGACAAAACC
>DJFY01000113.1:13289-16865 GCA_002431545.1 Cellvibrionales bacterium UBA5860
TCCTGTGCGGTTTGCTTGTACATATCGGCGGGAAATGCACAGCGCTCCGCGTGCTCCATCCAGTACTTGCGATCGTAGGTCCTGGCCAGACTATCGCCATATTCGTAGATCATCTTGTGTTCGTCGGACAAACTAAAATCCATCGATCGACCCTCTGTAGTACCGGTGGCTGTTACCACATTTCCGCATCGCCTATTTGTGCGCCAGCCGGTGTTAGTAGGAACGCGGCAATCCGAGCACGTACTCGGCCACGTAGTTCAGCACCATCTCGTTGTTCAGCGGGATGGTCTTTAACAGACGCGCCATCGGGTAGATATCGAAAATCCCGTACTCCTTGGTAAAACCGTTACCCCCAAAACACTGCAGGGAGGCATCAACCGCGTGGCACGCCGCCTCGGCGGCGGCGAATTTTGCCATATTTGACTCGGCGCCGCAGGGTAGTTCGCGATCGAAGAGCCAGGCGGCCTGTCGCGACATCAAGGCGGCCATCTCGATTTCCGTTTTGGCCCGTGCCAGCGGGTGTTGTAGGGCCTGATAGGCACCTATGGGGTGATTGAACACCACCCGCTCGTTGGCATACTCCACAGCCTTGTCCATGGTAAAACGACCAAGTCCGGCGCAGATGAATCCGACCAAAATCCGCTCGGGGTTTATTGCCTCAAACAGTACGCGAAAACCTTTACCCACGTCGCCCAGCACTTCCGCTTCGCCGACCTCCACGTCGTCGAAAAAAACCTGGTACTGGGTTTCGGGAATCTTCACGCTAATCGGGATCGGGTGCATTTCGATACCCTTGGCTTTGGTATCGACGATAAACAAGGTGAAGCCATCTGTGCTGCGCTCGACCTGATCGTGCGGTGTGGTGCGGGTCACCACTATCATGTAATCGGCGTCGCCAGCGTCGGTGATATAGGTCTTGCCACCGTTAATTTTAAACCGCCCTTCTGAGGTGGGCGTGGCGATCGTTGCGGTTTTAATCGTGTTGGTACCGGCATTGGGCTCGGTGATGGCAAAGCAGAAGCGGGTTTTGCCGGCACAGGCGTCGGGCAGGTATTTCTGTTTCTGTTCCTCGGTACCGAAACGGGCAATCAAACTCAAGCCCATGGTAGCGCCGATCACCAGACTCAATAGCGGAATACCGGCTTCGGCCAGACCTTCGTTAAGTAACCCCATCTCCATCATGCCCAGGCCCGCGCCACCGTAAGCCTCGGGCACCATCACGCCGACAAAGCCGTCCTGCGCGACCTGCCGGTATAGGTCCTCGGGAAACTCACCGCGCTCGGCACATTCCATCCAGTATTTACGGTCGTAGGTTTTACTCAGATTCTGACCGTATTCGTAGATCATTCTTTGCTCTTCGCTCAGGGAGAAGTCCATCGTTGTTCCTCTATTTATTCTCTGCAGAAATAAACGAATATCGTGCGTTCGCGCCGATCGAGTGCCTAGTAGGACCGGGGTAGGCCCATCACATGCTCGGCAATGTAGTTGTGAATCATCTCATTGTTTATCGGTGCCGTCTTGGTCAGACGCACCAGGGGGTACAAATCAAAAATACCGTACTCTTTGGTGAAACCATTACCCCCAAAACACTGTAGAGAGGCATCGACGGCCTTGATACCCGCTTCCGACGCAGCCAGTTTTGCCATGTTGGCTTCGCCGCCACAGGGCAAATCGTTGTCGAACAACCAGGCTGCCTTGCGCGCTAGCAGGGCTGCCATTTCTATGTCCGTTTTCGCGCGGGCCAGCGGATGCTGCAAAGCCTGGTAGGCCCCGATCGGCGCATTGAAAACCACCCTTTCGTTGGCGTACTCGACGGCCTTTTTCATCGCATAGCGACCGATGCCGGTACACACGGCACCGCCGAGAATACGCTCCGGATTGAGGGATTGAAACAGAATATCGAAACCTCGACCGACCTCACCAACGACGTTCTCGGGGCCGAGATCGACGTCGTCAAAAAATATCTGGTACTGGACTTCCGGCAGGGCAATACTGACTGGAATAGGATGCATTTCGATGCCGGGGGCTCTGGTATCGACGATGAACAGGGTAAAGCCGTCAGTTTTTCGCTCGACCTCCGTGTGCGGGGTGGTTCTGGCAACAACCAGGGCGTAGTCTGATTCAGCAGCGTCGGTAATGTAGGTCTTGCGGCCACTGAGTTTGAAGCGGCCGTCGGCCGACGGTTTGCCGAGGGTCGAAATGCGAATACTGTTAGTGCCAGCATCGGGTTCGGTAATGGCAAAACAAAACCGCAGATCTCCCTTGCAGGCAGCCGGCAGGTAGGTCTGCTTTTGTTCTTCTGTACCATACTCGCCGATCACGGACATCGACATACAGGCGCCGACAACCAGGCTCAACAGGGGAATGCCTTCATTGGCAATCCCCTCCTGAAACAGCAGCATGTCCATCATGCCGAGACCGGAACCGCCGTATGCTTCGGGCACCATCAGGCCGATAAACCCGTCAGCCGCGATTTGCGCGTACATTTCCTCGGGAAAACGGTGTTTTTCCGCGTTTTCCATCCAATAACTGCGGTCAAAGGTTTTGCTAAGACTTTGTCCGTACTCGTAGATCATGGTTTGTTCTTGAGTGAGACTAAAATCCATAACGAAACTCCCGCAGGCATAAGCATAAATAAGTTGCGAAGGGCCATCGTCCGGGCAGATACCAAGGTCGCCGACAGCAGTGATTACCGTACGCACCCGGTCAGTCGGGCATAGCCACGGAACCGCGCACATTAAAGTGATGGCCGACGCCATACAATGACTATTTACGACTTTCTAGTCACCCCCAAAAGCCCTGCCCGCCGCGCTCTGCGGCCCTGGCTCGTCGGCCCGACCGGTTATTGCGTTGCCGGTAGCGTGCACGTGCATAAGTCGCTTGTATGAAAGATGTTTACGCAGTTACCCCAGAAGCGGATCAAGCGCGCCGCGCCGACAACGGTCAAAACGCCGAAATGCCGGCGGCAACTGCAGTTTCTAACGCCGAGTTGCCCCCTGCCCCGGGCTTGGCATAATCCCCATGCCAAAACCGCACAACAGCCCAGGACGATCCCACCATGCAGCACATGCTCGCACTGACCGTAATCGCAGATGACCAGCCCGGTATCGTCGACGAACTCGCCTCTGTCATTCGAAAACATGGCGGCAACTGGCTGGAGAGCGCCATGTCTCGCCTGGCGGGAAAGTTCGCCGGCATATTGCTCATCAGCGTCGACGGCACCAAACGTCGTGATCTGATCGCAGCACTGTCTGCACTTGAGAACGACAGCCTCTACATTACTGTTACCGACAGCAGCGAACCGGAAGCAACGGGAGGCACGCGAGTTTCACTTACGGTGACAGCCAATGACAGGCCCGGTATCGTCGAGGAAATCAGCGCCATACTCGCTGCGGACGGCATCAACGTCGAAAAGCTGACAACCCGTTGCGAAAATGCACCGATGAGCGGCGAACCGCTATTTTATCTCGACGCGGCACTCAAACTACCGATGCCGCTAAACGCGGAACGACTGCGTCTCCGGCTCGAAGACTTGTCTGACGATCTGATGGTGGAACTGAAGACAAACGAGTGATC
>DJFY01000005.1 GCA_002431545.1 Cellvibrionales bacterium UBA5860
CCACTGCCGCGAGCGCACGGGTGGTGGGTACACCATATATGGCCATCGCCTCGCTGACGAGATATTCCCTGATGACTGGGCCGATGGGTGAGCGGCCATCTCCCATTCGAGAGTAGGGCGTACGTCCCGCGCCTTTTAACTGGATGTCGTACCGACGTCCGTCTTTGGCCAGGACTTCACCCAGCAATATTGCCCTGCCGTCTCCGAGCTGCGGGTTCCAGCCGCCAAACTGATGGCCGGCGTAAACTGTAGCAATAGGGTTTGTATTGGCGGCCACGCGATTGCCTGAGAGAACCTGCAGGCTGTCTTCGCTGGATAACGCCAGGGGATCTAGGTTCAGGTATTCGGCCAGATCGGGGTTGAAACGGATAAACGAAGGAGATGCCACCGGTGTTGGTGTCTGAGGAGAGTAAAACTGGTCGCCCAACTGTGTGTAGCTATGGTGCAGGTTTGCAGCGCTGAGTAAGGTCATGGAGAAAAAGCCACCTGAAATTTGCTGTTCTGCAGGCCGGTGAGGGCTGGCCGTGCGTTAGCGCGCGTCCACCAGACCACGAGCCAAACGGACACTGTAACATCAACTTGGTGATTGGCCGCTGTGGCTTGGTGCTGGGGCTGCATTATATAAATAAATCTTGATAATTAGATTCCGGTCGGACAGTATACCCCCGACCATTGGTGTAGATAGCGACCGGGGAACAGAAGCACACCTTGAGAAAGTGTGGAGGCCCACAACTCGCGCGTCACGATATTCTTGGCAGTTCCAAAGAAAAAAAGTAAAACTACTTCGTAGAAAACTCATCGTTTACAACCCATCTTTTTGACCAATATAAATGGAGTATCCAGGCAAATGACTTACTTCCCTCTCAATCAGGAACAGCAGCACCTGAAGGAGCTCGCTGCCGGTCTGGCAGAAAAAGAACTCGCGCCGCGTGCGGCGGAAACCGACAGCGAGCGGAAGTTTCCAAGGGCCTCGCTCGAGGGCTTAAAAAGCGCCGGCCTTTGGGGTCTGCGTGTGGATAAAGAAATGGGTGGCTTGGGTGCAGACCTGCTCTCCACTTGCCTGGTGGTTGAAGAGCTGGCGAAAAAATGCCCGTCCACGGCTATGTGCTACAAAATGCATGTCGAGGCGGCAGAGTTGATTAGCCGGCAACACACGGATTATCAGGCAGAAAGCTTTGTTAAAAAAATCGCGTCCGGCGACATCCTCTGCACCGTAGCCGGCGGTGAAACCTCTGGCAAAGGGGATGACTGGGTGCCCACCATGCGCGTTACAGCGGTATCGAAGCAAGGCGACGGCTACCTGCTCGACAATATTCGCAAGTCCTACGTAACCTCAGCGGGTGAGGCGAGCCATTATTTTATGCTGTGCCGCGTGGGTGAAGAAGCGAAGCCGCATCAATTGACCGCTTTGTTTATCGAGGCCGACAAGATTGATTGGGAAACGGTCGGCGAATGGAATGGTCTGGGCATGCGAGGGAATAACAGCATGCCTATTCGCTTCAATGGTGTGGTGCCGGAGGGCAATCGCCTGGGCGAGGAAGGCGCGGCGCTCAAATACCTCGGTGCGGTCATGATGCCTGTGGTCGCATTGACCTACGGCGCTGCTTACCTGGGCGTTGCATCCGGCGCCTACGAGCAGGCTATGGAAGAAGCCAAAAAAGTTTATCCCAGCGGCGCCAGCCGTCTCGACAACCCGATTAACCAGCGTCGCATGGCCGAGCTGAGCGCCAAAATTGAAGCCGCCCGCGCGCTCCTGCACGTGGCCGCGGCCGCGGGTGATGCCGGCAAAGTGGCCGCGCCCTTGCCCTATTTACAGGCCAAGGTCAGTTGCTCCGAAGCGGCGGTGCTGGTGACTCAGGAACTGATGACCATGTTCGGTGGCACTGCTTTTGCCGCGCGTCTGCCCTTCGAGCGATATTTCCGTGACGCGCGCGCCGGCATGATCATGGGCCTTGCTAACGACGAAGCCTATCAGACCATCTACGGGATGTTGTTTCCCAAGAAATAAAACGTAGTAGCAGGGGAGTTCGACTATAGTTTTTAACAGGTGATCACCTAAATTGGATGTGACGAGTGGGTGAAGCGACGGGAATGACATGGTTTTATAGATAGATCCGGCTCAAGCGTCGGGTTGAAACTTTTGGAGGAAAAATATAATGAACTTCGAAGTGACACCCTTGAAAGCGCCACTGGGGGCTATTGTTCGTGGCTGGCAACCTGACGAGCCCCTTTCGGTTACCGATAAAGAGAATATTTCGCAGGCCTTGCGCAAGCATATTGTGCTGGTTTTTCGCGGCAACCCTCAACCCCGCGACGAGGCCCTGATCGCCTTTGCACAGGAATTTGGCAATCTGGTCAAAGGCTCAGAGTGGTTCCAGGATCAGGATCCCAAACCCGAAATACTGCGCGTCAACAATATTTATGACGCTGACGGCATTCCCCAGGGTACTGGCGGCGCCGAGAAGCTGGGTTGGCACGCAGATTATTCTTACGTGCCCCGCGTAGGCAAGGAGAGTTTCCTCAACGCCGTCGAATTACCGGCAAATCCTCCGAGAACGTCCTTTTGTAATCAGTACCGCGCGCTCGAAACCCTGCCGGATAAAACAGTCGAAAAATTAAGAAAACTCAGAGCTTTTCACAGCATTACCAAATATATTTCCGGGGACGAATCACCGATGGACGACAAACCGGAAAAGCCGGGCAGTGCCGTAACGCGGGAGGCTCGCGCCGGCTTTCTGGCCAAACGTGAGCGCAACCGAGAACTCGGCATAGCTAAGCCAGACATTCCCCAGGCCGAACACCCCTTGATAATGAAACATCCGGAAACCGGGCGCGAGATTCTTTACATCAGCCCGCAAATCATCAAAGCGATTATCGGGCTGCCCCGGGAAGAGAGCGATACCCTGATCAAGGAATTAACCGATCATTCGTTGCGTGAAGAAAATATCTACCATCACGACTGGCAGGTCGGCGACACGGTCATGTTCGACACACTGGGAAGCCTCCATGCCCGAGAAAGCTGGAATCCAGCCGAGCGGCGGGTTATGCGGCAGCTCAGCACCATGCTCTAATTTTAATCTAAGAAACTCAGCTCAGCCGGAAAGTTCGGCGGCAAAGAAAGCTGTGCTTTAATCGCGAGGTTTAAAAAGCTCCAGCCATACAAAAACTCAACGCTTCGCCCTGGCAATTGTCTACATGACCATATTGCAGAGCGACAATTTCACTTAAATTTAGGGTTTTCCTAGATAATCCCTTTACTGTTTAGTGCCTGAATTCTGGCGTCGCTATAACCCAACTCGCGAAGTATTTCAGCACCACTAGCGCCCGGTTCGGGGCCTACACGCGCAGGCACTTTGTCGGAACCTTCCACCCAGAAAGGACTGTTAACCGCTTGTCCCCGACCGTAGTTATGCCCTTCGACATCAATCAGCATGTCATTTGCCAGCACCTGAGGATCGTTGATCACTTCTTCCATAGTAGCCAGCACGCTGAAGGTTAATTTTTGTTCAAGCAGTCGTTCGCGCCATTCCGCCAAATCTCTGGTTTTAAAGGTTTCTGCGAGAACAGGCCCTAGAAGACTTGCATTTTTATTCCGCTGAGCGATGTCCCTAAAGCGAGGGTCATCCAGTAAATCTTCTCTATCGATGGCCTTGAGCAAATTGGCCCAGTGCTTTTTCTGATGCAGAACGACCAGCAAAAGCCAGCGACCATCCCGGGTTTGGTAGTGGTTGAGCAGCGCATTTGTGGGCTGGTTTGGGTCGGGCCTCGGCGTTGCTTCGCCACCTGCCAATAAACACGATAGAGAACTCGACGCGGTCCACAATCCGTTTGCAAGCAAGCTGCTGTGTACCCGGCAGCCGCGCCCGGTCTTCTCTCGTTTGTACAGGGCGGTAGCGACAGCCGCGTACATAGTCATGGCGCTGGGATGGTCACCCATTCCCGGTGAAGACATACTGGGTTCGCTGTTGGCCGTGCGCACCAGGTCCATCAGTCCCGAGCGCGCCCAGTAGGCCGTGGCATCAAAACCCGGCGCACTGGCCTCTGGACCATGTTCGCCAAAACCTGTGATCTGGCCGTAAATCAGTCTTTCGTTTTCTGGTGCCAGGTCTTCGTATCGAATTTTTAGTCGTTCCAATACGTTTGGCGGGAAATTGGTGATTAGCACGTCGGCCTCGCGCACGAGTGCCAGTAAAATCTCTCTGCCCTCGGTTTCTTTGATATCGAGGGCGATGCTACGTTTGTTGCGGTTGTCCTGCTGCCAGATATAGGGAAAGTCCAGCGGCATAAAAGGCGGTGCTTTGTGGGCGTAACGCAGGGGGTCGCCATGGCCGGGTGCCTCTATTTTAATTACGTCTGCACCAAAATCCGAAAGAATGGCTGCACTGCCTGGCCCAAAAATATATGTGGCCATCTCCAGGACTTTGAGGCCCTTAAATAGTGGTTCTGATTGTCCCATCTTTTAACCCCCTTTTTTTGGAAACAAGCGATATTGGCGTGAAGCGATTTTTGGCGAGTTTGATCTACTTTAATCTAAACCAAAGGCCTTAATAAAGCATAGATACAGCTTATCGACTCGGAATATCACTTAGGATAGCAGTCGAGTCTCTGCGATTAGAATACTTATTGGGGTGGGACAACTCTGACTTTATCTGAGTGTTGTCAGAATGGACGCCGACACAATTTGTCGCTATTGGCGTCACAATCTCGTGGTTAGATATCTTTTAGAATCTCGTAGCAGATGAAGGCATATTTTTTGTATAGAGCTGGGTAAAGGTTTGATCTTATCAATCCTCTTAACGGTGATAATTTATACTAAACAAATATCAGGAGCTGTCATACCTAATTGGCAGGCTGTTGACTGACCTATTGCGATAGGCTCAATAAGAACCACGGGCTTTTTACCGTCAACCGCCGGTAAACATAATACATTTTATGCGGGAATTCAGTTATTCCCTCGGGCTGTAAAATAGCCCAGTATCTGGTATATGCTGAGGTCTGCCAGACGATATACAACGTAGCTTTTTTAAGGACTATCGTTACCAATTAACCGGTAGGTTAGCCAATTGATCGGGTATCTACGCAAAAAAAATCAATTGGAGTTTATTTTCTCTCGGATCACAAGTTCTGTGGCCAACTGAAAATTCCTGTGCTAGCCTCCAAGCATGATTAGAAAAATAACGCTAATAATCCCCCGCTGGAGATAACTCGGCCCGTAAGTTAAGGATGATTTGGATGCACGGAAGCTACCCCATTTTTTTTTATAAAGTACCTTCTTTTTCTACATTCGTTCGGTGCCAGCTTAATTCGACAGGTTTTTACCTTCAGCTTCTTAGACGCTGACGTGCAACTTCCTTTCACTGCGAGAGAGATAGCTGCTGCCGGTATAAATCAACACCCTTTGATGAGATAGGATTCCGTGATGAATGGTGTTGATCCTTTGCCGCTGTACCAATATATCAGCGGGCCTGCCTGGCTATTTGTGGTTTTTATCTATGCACCGTTTCTGGTATGGCTGTCTCTAAAACTGGGTCGAAAATTGCCGTTTGCCCGTGGCTGGCGGCTCAG
>DJFY01000122.1 GCA_002431545.1 Cellvibrionales bacterium UBA5860
TGGCCAATGTCCTGTGTTACGAAAGTCTCCTGGCTGATGAGCCGGAAGACTTCGATTGGCCGGAGCTCGACGAAAACAGTGCTTCCAGCTTGTGTTATACCTCGGGCACAACGGGGCATCCGAAGGGTGTGCTCTATAGTCATCGAAGCACCGTGTTGCATTGCCTTGGTACCAATGCGGGTTCTACTCTGGCGTTGACGCCAGAAGAAGTCGTGATGCCGGTGGTGCCGATGTTTCACGTCAACGCCTGGGGTACGGTATACGGCGCTGCCGCGTCGGGCAGCAAGCTGGTGTTCCCGGGGCCGAAGATGGGTGATGGTGAAAGCCTGGCGAACCTGGTTAACGAAGAGCAGGTAACCTTGGCCCTGGGTGTGCCCACGGTGTGGCTGGCGCTAGTCAACCATTTAGATGCCTCGGACGGACGCGTTGACTCACTGCGGCGGGTGGTTATCGGTGGTGCGGCCTGTCCGGTGTCACTCATGAAAGCGCTGGATCGATTTGGCGTATGGGCCAATGTCGGGTGGGGGATGACTGAGATGAGTCCGCTGGGCACATTCAATACCTTGCTGCCATGGATGAGGGAGCTGCCGGAAGAAGAGCAATACAACTATCGACTCAAGGCCGGTCGTCTGATCTATGGTGTCGATATGCGCATCGTCGACGACAATATGCGGGAGTTGCCCTGGGACGGAGAGACTTCCGGACGTTTGCAGGTGCGCGGTCCTTGGGTGTGTAAGTCCTACTACAAAATGTCCGAGTCCGATGCCCACCTCGAAGACGGTTGGTTTGACACGGGTGACGTTGCCACTATCGATCCGCATGGTTATATGGCGATTACTGATCGGACAAAAGATGTCATCAAGTCGGGAGGAGAGTGGATTAGCTCCATTGATGTGGAAAATGCTGCCATGGGACACCCTGATGTTGCCGAAGCTGCGGTCATTGGCGTGCCGCACCCCAAATGGACCGAGAGGCCGTTGCTGGTGGTGGTCAAGCGCGATGGGTCGGCGCCAAAAAAAGAAGACTTACTCGAATTCCTCGACGGTAAAATCGCCAAGTGGTGGATTCCCGAAGACTGCGTTTTCGTCGATGAGATTCCGCACACCGCGACAGGTAAGGTGAGCAAAAAGGATCTGCGCGATCGTTTTAGCGAATACACGTATTAGTTCTGGCTGCGCCGGTTTTACCCTCCGGTGTCCCCATATGCACGGCCGAGGGTGAGAGGCGGGTTCGCGGCAGCGGTTGCAGGCGGCCGGTAGGTATATGATCCGGTAGAAGATCACTAACGGTTAAAATAACAGTAACAACAAAAGGTAAGTCATGTCAGTCCCGCTGTTAAACGACAGGGATATCGAATTTCTGTTGTATGAATTTCTTGATACCGAAGCCCTGCTCGCCCGGCCGCGCTACCGTGAGCACTCCCGTGAAATTTTTGACGCGTCGCTGCGTACGGCGAAAACAGTCGCGGAAAAGTATTTCGCCAATCATCTGGTCGAAGGTGATCAGAACGAACCTCGGCTCGAGGGCGACACCATAAAAATGATTCCGGAAACCCGCGTCGCCTGGCAGGAGTTTGCCAAAGCCGGATTCCTTGCCGCGCATCAGGACTACGAAGAAGGTGGCATGCAAATGCCCGAAGTGGTTTTCCGCGCGATCATGGTCTATATAAATGCAGCCAATATTGGCACCGCTGCGTATCCCTTCGTTGCCACTGGCGCGGCTAATCTGCTGCGTACATTCGGTTCGGCGGAACAGAAAGCTAAATATCTGCCTTTGATTATGGATGGCCGCAGTAACGGCACTATGGCCTTGACCGAGCCCGCCCAGGGTTCGGCGCTGGGCGACATAACGACAGTTGCCGTGCCGCACGAAGACGGTTCATATCGCCTATACGGTCAAAAAATGTTTATTTCCTGCGCCGATCACGATATCGCCGATAATGTCATTCACATGGTTTTGGCCAAGATCGAAGGCGCACCGACAGGCGTTAAGGGCATTTCACTTTTTATCGTGCCGAAATTTCTGGTTGAGGACGATGGTGCTCCCGGCGCCCGAAATGATGTCGTTGTAGCTGCTTTAAACCACAAGATGGGCTACCGCAACACCACCAATGCGGCATTGAATTTTGGCGAGCGCGATGGGGCTGTTGGCTACCTTGTGGGAGAGCCGCACAAAGGCCTCGCTTATATGTTCCAAATGATGAATGAGGCCCGCATTGGCGTGGCGTTGGGCGCTGCCGCCATCGCCTATCAGGGCTACAATTATTCGTTGGATTATGCCCGGCAAAGGCCGCAGGGCAGATTGCCTTCGTCCAGGGATCCCGGTTCTCCGCAGGTGATGCTGGTAGAACATGCAGATGTCCGCAGAATGCTGTTGGCACAGAAAGCCTATGCGGAAGGCGGCTTAGCGATGTGCCTGTATGCCAGCGCCTTGTTTGAAGACCAACACACCGGCCTTGATGAAGCAGCTCGAAAAAGGGCGGCGCTGGTACTCGACCTGGTCATTCCGGTTGTCAAATCGTGGCCGTCTAAATATGGCTGTATTTCCAATGATCTCGCCATTCAGATACTCGCTGGCGCGGGTTACATGCGCGATTATCCTGTCGAGCAACTGTACCGCGACCAGCGTTTGAATCCGATTCACGAAGGAACGGAAGGTATTCACGGCATTGATCTCCTGGGTCGTAAGGTCTCGATTAACAATGGTCTCGGGCTCGAATACTTCGCCGAAGACATGCGAGAGCTGGCCGAGAGTGCCCGCCAAGCCAACATCGATGAGACGCTGGTGCAGGCATGTGATCGGGCATTGACGCTGCTGCTGGATACTACCGCTACGTTGTTGGGTCAGATTGGCAAGGACGTCGATCGCGGGCTGGCAAATGCCACGTTGTACCTGGATATGTTTGGTCGGCTTCTGGCTTCCTTTTTGTGGCTAAAACAGGCGGCAGTTGCAGCCTCCGCGGTAGAGGGCAAGCCTCAGGAGGAACAGTATTTTTATCGAGGAAAAATCCAGGCAGCCCGGTACTACATCGAGTGGGAGCTACCACAAGTATTTCAACAGGCGGAACTGCTGGTCTCCGGTAACGCAGCGACTTTCGAGATGAAGAACGAATGGTTCTAGGCTGCCCGCAGTCGGGGCGCAGAGGGCTTAGTAACTCGCTTGTATTTATCCGGGATTAAACTATTTTTCCGGGCGGGCGAACTCAGGCGCTATCAGCTCGGGAGTTTTTGCCGGCGACAACAAAGTCCTTCTTGTAATTGTTTTCGAATTTTTCAATGGGAATTGGCCGGCTAATCAAATAGCCCTGGATCATCTGACAACCCAGTTTGGCCACGATATCCCTTTGTTCCAGGGTTTCGACGCCCTCGGCAATCGTGTCGAGGTTCAGACTTTCCGCGAGCGCGATGATGCCTTTGACGATGGAGCGGTCATCGACGTTTTGTTCCAGGTCCTTGATAAACATGCGGTCGATTTTGAGCACGTCGATCGGCAGGTTTTTAAGGTAGTTCAGTGAAGAATAGCCGGTGCCAAAGTCATCAATTGACAGCGTGAAGCCCATCGATTTTAGTTTCAAAAGTTCGTTGCGGCTTTTCTCCGGGTCTGCCATGAGTGTGCTTTCCGTAAGCTCAAGCTCCAGCAGTTCCGGTTCGATGTTATATTGTTTGACGATCTCCGCGAGACGAGAGGCGAGAGGCACCTTGGCTTCCAGATCTCTGGCCGACAGGTTAATCGACAATTTGACAGCGTAGCCATCTTGCGCCCAGTCACTGATATGTTGCGCGGCCTTGTGTAACACCCACTGCGTGAGATCGGTAATTAGTTCCGATTCTTCCGCAATGGGTATAAATTCCATCGGGCCCAATAATCCCCGGGTCGGATGCTGCCAGCGAACCAGGGTTTCCGCGGCCACTATGGATCGACTGTTGAGGTCGTACTGGGGTTGAAAGTGCAACACCAGCTGGTTGTGATCAATGGCGTGACGCAGCTCAGATTCAGTTTTGAGGCGTTTGGAAATTTCATCTTCCATGCCCGATTGGTAAAAGCAAAAGCTGTTTCTGTCCTTCTTGGCTTTAAACATTGCAAGGTCAGCATGTTTCAGCAATGTGTTGACGTCACTGGCATCATTCGGGAAAACCGAGATGCCGATACTGGCCGAAACAAACATCCGCTGCTGAAGGAAGACAAAGGGCTCACTCAAGGCGTCACAAATGCTTTTGGCGACTTTGGCTATGGAGTGGTCGCTGTCGATGTTTTCCAATACGACGGTGAACTCGTCGCCACCCAGTCTGGCGATAAGGTCATTCTCGCGAACACAGCCCCGAAGACGGTCGGCCACCACCTTTAGCAGCAGGTCGCCCACGTTGTGTCCTAGCGAGTCATTGATGTTTTTAAAGTGATCCAGATCCAGAAAGAGCACTGCGGTTCGGTGTTGGTCAAGGCTGGATCGGTTGAGAATAACGCGCAGCTCTTGCATTAACTTCGCCCGGTTGGGCAGCCCTGTGAGCGTGTCGTGATAGGCCATTTCCTTGACCTTTTTGCCAGCCTTGTTGGCTTTGATCAATCGGGCGACACGTTCTTTCAGGACGGTAAAGTGTAAGGGCTTGGTGACGTAATCTGTTGCACCGCTGGAAAAAGCTCTAACAATTGCTTCTTCATCGTCCAGCGAAGTGATCATCAAAATAGGTATATCGGCGCAGTTGGGCAATTTTCGAATGGTTTCGCAGGCACTAAAACCATCACTTTCCGGCATGATGGCGTCCATCAAAATAATGTCAGGCAGTGTTCGCCGACACAGGTCGATCGCTTCCTTGCCGTTAGTTGCTTCGAGCGTATCGAACTCGCTGTCCTTGAAAATGTCTTTAAGCGCGAGCCGAATAGTTCGGTCATCGTCAACGATTAATAAAGAGTAAGCTCGATTTGCCGTAGCGGTACCGTTGGAGGTGGCATTTAGTATCTCGGTGTCGAAAGCCTGAACCAGGGCGGTAAACGAAGCAGAGATCTTTTCGATTTCGTCATGACAACTCTCGAGTTGCCCCTTTTGGGCAAGCTCTTCGATTTTCTTCGCGATATCGACAAACCCGTGGGCGCCAAAGTTTGAGGCGCTGCCTTTTATTGTATGCGCCAGTTCGCGAACCTGTTTGGCGTCGCTAGCGATCAATGCAGCCCGCATGGAATCTAAGTATATCGGTGTGTCTTCCATAAAAGCTTCGATCATTCGGTAGACAACATCGCCGACAGAAGCAAATAATTCCTGCATGACCGCTGGATCGTAGTTGCTGTCTTGAGCCAATATCAGAGCATCAACAGGTTGTGGCAGTTTTGTTCCGTTACTAAACTCCGGTAACCAGTTGGAAAGCGTCTCCTTTAGTACGCCCAGTCGAAGTGGTTTTTCGAGAAAGCTATCCATGCCCGCATTTTTACAGCGTTGTTTTTCGTCATCGTTAGTGTTGGCTGTCATGGCGAGGATGGGTAGACTTTGACCCAGTGTCAAATTTCTTATTTCTCGCGTGCACTCGTAGCCGTCCATGACGGGCATATTGCAGTCCATCAGAATCAAGTCATAGGGCTTGCGCGACACCAGTTCGAGAGCCTGTCTCCCATTGGCCGCTACTTCACTGGCGCAACCCAGTGTTTTTAACATCTCTGCAGCGACCTGCTGATTGATGCGGTTATCGTCGACGACCAATATCGTGGTGTTTCCGACGGGTACAGCGGGCCGGGTGTCGGCGCTTGGGCCAGAGTCTGACAGGCTGTGCTTACCTGTAACTGGTTCATTGTTAAACAGCTCGTTTAAAGATGAAGCAAACAAGGGCTTGTCAATTCGCAAGAAATGCTTGTCTATCTTTTCTGAAGACTTACAGGGATTGGTGAGCACGCCGACTTTTATTTGCCTGAACGCGCCGCGTTTATCAAATAAGCCGACAAATTCATCGTAGTGTGCAGAGAGTTTGTGTTCCTCGATAACGATGTAATCGTATGGACTACCATTAGCCAAAGATGATTTTAGCTTGGTTACTGCGCTCGCGTAATCCTCTGCGAAAGCGTAGTGAGAGCCCTTGTCTGCAAGCCTATCAGCGATAAATTGTTGCGTAATCTCAGTTGAAGATACGAGCAGTGTGCTCGTATTAGTTTTAGATTCAGTTATGATGGCTGATGCTGCAAGATCTATTTCGCTAGGTAGGGAAAACCAAAAGGTCGAACCTTTGCCGGGTTGGCTCCGCAATCCGATTTCGCCACCCATGATTTGCACCAGCTGTCGACAGATAGCAAGCCCAAGACCAGTTCCACTGTATTCGCGGGTAGAGGATGCGTCCGCCTGCGTGAAGGCTTCGAATATTTTTTCCTGATCCGATGCGATAATGCCGATTCCGGAATCTTTCACTTCGAATAGTAAATTTGTTGGATTACCGTCAGATAGCGATAACCAAAGGGATACTTCACCAGCCTCTGTAAACTTGATGGCATTGCCAAGCAAATTAATTAGTACTTGCTGAACACGCGATTCTGCCAGTGGCAGAATAGAAGGTATTCGCGGATCTATAAAATAGCCGATATCTACGTCTTTGGTGAGTGCCTGGTTTGCGAGAAGCTTGACAATATCTTCAAGGAATTCCCTGATATTTGTATTTTTGGTTTCCGTAGTGATGCGGCCTGCATCCATTTTGGAAAAATCCAGAATATCGTCGATCAGCTGAAGCAAATTCTCTCCCGAGTTGCGGGCGACATTAACGTAATCGTGCTGGCTAGGTGTTAGTTTTGATTCTGCAAGGAGGTCCATCATGCCCAGAACCGCATTCATTGGCGTGCGCAGTTCATGGGTGACGTTGGTCGCAAATTCACCCTTTATCCTCGCGCTTTCGACCGCCTTGTCGCGCGCCTGTTTCAGTTCGTGTTCGCGAATCTCGAGCTTATCCATCATGGTGTTAAACGCGTGTTGCATCACCGCCACGTCGGGTTGACCTTTGACGAGGGCGCGGGCGCTGGTGTCGCCGTCTTCGGCCCGCTTCATGGTGCTGGCCAGTTGTTCAATGGGCCGAGTGATTTGCCGCGACATGGCAATGATAACGACGATCACAGCCAGGACGATAATGACCGCCAACAGAATATTGGTTTTTATGGCAGTCCACTGTAGGAGTTGGATGGTATCTTTGCGTAGAGAAAGAGCGACATAGCCCAGGTGCGTTTCTAGGTCTTCGGTTTCGTCGCCGGATAGGCCATAACCCTCTTCGATATCGGCAGAAGAAAAAACCGGAAGAATAAACACCCAGTCGTTAGTATATTCGAGGCGTAGCAAATCGCTGTAAGGATCGTAATGTTGGTTCAGGTCGCGGTCAGTCGCGGCGCGCGAGCGGTACAAACGTTTGCCTTTGGCCGTGACGATTTCCAGTATTTCCACATCGGGAAATTTAGCGACGAAATCCACCGACTCGCGCGCGTTGTACTCGCTTTCATAAAGGAGCGCCAATTTACTATGCGCAGCCAGTGTGTTGGCCACCTGGGCTCCCTGCGCGTGCATCTGCTTAATCAAAACCTTGTGCGAATTAACACTGTTGACGTAAGAAATGATACCCACCATCGTGACTACGAGCGCGCAGGAGGCGGCGATCAGTTGTTGCCTGAATGTTAAGTTGCGGAGGTTGACGGCGGCTAAAATAGACATGTTTGGTTGCTTAGAAAACGCTGTCTATCAGCTCATTCGCTTCGCTAGACAGCGTAATACCCAAATGCCTGCTTGTTCTATTATTCAGCGACGTGTGAACATCTGTTAATGGCTCGACTATGGGCGCCAAATCTGCACCATCCTGTTCGACTCTTGTAGCCAGGCGTCCCAGACTTTCACCCATGGCCTGGTTGTTGGGGAAGATTGCCATTAGCGCCCCACGCTTGACGTGAACGGGGTTAGAAGAAATTACCGCCACCTTGTTTTTCCAGGCGGTTTCCAAAACCAGAGACAACAGCGATGGATCGTTAAGTGCCTTGTCTCGCATTAACCAAATCGCATCACCGGGTTGCAGTTGGCCCAGCACTTGTTGGTACTTGGCTGCGGCATCCTTAATATTGTCCGCGTGGTGGACTGAGGCCTTAAATCCGCTAATTTGAGCGAAATCTTTGATGCCTGTAATTTGAGATTGTCTTTTATCTATATCGGTCACTAAATAAATGGTTTTTGGCTTTCCGTAAACGATGATTAACCGTTCAAGCACTAACTGGGGATCAGGCCACATAGTGATACCATGCATTCCCTCCGGTACTTGACTTACTGCCCCGGCTAATTTCGGCGTGTTTGCATTATATTGTCGAGCGATAGAGGCACTTCTTGAGCCCAACGCCATAATAAGATCGGGATTTATTCTGCTAATTTCCGCGCCAATTTTTTCGGCATTTTCCGGGTTCAGCATGAGCACCGTTTGAGGGGGGGTGGTATAAGTTCTATTGAAGCCCATAATGATTTCTTGGTAAACGCGGTCATACGGCGGTCGAACCTGGGGTTGTACTACGACCATGCCCGCCGACATCGCATAACTCGACCACGAATACGCGCACAATACGAGGAGTGCGAAAGCAAAGGCCGCAGACGTATTTGCTGCTCTTAAGCGATTCATTTGTTTACGTCCGTGTGGGTAACGTATCCGTTATCAGTCGTCTAGTTAAACTTGTAGCGCACCTCGCCCAGAATTCGCCGACCCGCCAGGGGTAAGTCATTTGGTATAAGCGGCACAGGAGTTGCGTTCAAGCTTGGTTCAAATGCATCTTCGTCAAAGAGATTCTTCGCGAGTAGAGATAATTCCAGTTGATCGCCAGCGAAACGTTTGCGTAGCGTAACGTCGACCGTGGTGTAATCATCGATATCACTACGCACATCGCCGAAGGCGCGATTACGGTCCATCACACTGTTTACCTGTATGTTTAGATCTACCTCGTGGGGCAGTTCAGCCATGCCCCTGATATAAAATTGCTGTTCCGGCGCGTTGGCAGCGTCGGTGTCGGTATTTTCGTCCTCGGAATCCTGCCAGGAATAATTGGTAAGCACGCTTAGCCAATCGTTAACTTCCCAATTGGCTTCAAATTGGCGCCAGCACTCGAACAG
>DJFY01000036.1:0-4062 GCA_002431545.1 Cellvibrionales bacterium UBA5860
TGCCTTATTCCGCCTGTTGTTATTTCAAGTGACTGGCCAGAAAGGATTTGAGTTCCTGCCAGGCATCGTCTGCCGAGGGTTTGTGATAAGAGGCCCGCTGGTTACAGAAAAATCCGTGATCGGCGTCGGCATAGCGCTTGATGCGATAATCCTTGCCCAGCTCCTGTAGCTTGTCGTCCACCTGTTGAACCTGCTCCAGTGGAATAAAGCCGTCCTGGTCAGCAAAAAACAGCAACATGGGGCACTTTATATTTCCGGCCTGGTTCAGGTGGTTGCTGATTCCTCCGCCATAAAATGGAGCCGCCACTGCGACTTTATCGGGCAGCTCCGCCGCCGTGACAAACGTCAACCGCCCGCCCATACAAAAGCCTGTCACCCCCAAGGCCTCGGATTTTACCTTGCCGGAGGCTTCCATGAAGTCGATCGCCGCTTTCATGTCCTCAATAAAAGCCTTGTCATCGACCTTTTGCATGAGTTCTATGGCTTTAGGCAATTCGTCATAACCGACCTTGTTATCGGGCAATGAGCGATAATACACATCGGGTGCAAGCGCGGCGTACCCCTCGCCCGCCAGGCGTTCGGCAACATCTTCGATGTGCGGAACCAAGCCGAAGGCTTCCATCAGCACGATCACCGCCGGGAACGGCCCCTCCCCGTCCGGCAGAATCCAGTGAGCCGGCATGACACCGTCCGGCGTTTCGATATCGACAGTATGTTTTTGCACCATGATTGAATTCCTCCCGAGTTAAATGGATACCGCAGCAACATTACGAAACTCACCAGAAAAAGCTTAAGCCATACCGCAGATGTCGGCAACGAAGGACCGGAACGTATTGCAACTTACGCGGCAAACCAGAGGGCTGGATACGTCTAACCGGCTTTTGCGGCATGCAAATGGCACTGCTATCTGTTGGAATTACTCTGCCGGCCCGGCTCATTTGGAATATATACGAAGACCTTGCCCGGGTCTGCGGCGTATCGGCCGGCTCTCTACGACCAATTGTGTATCCGATGACTGCGATAACATTAGTGGACAAGAACTCGCCGAGCAAAAACGCTGTTTTAGTTATGTGACCAGGAATAGATTCGCGCGGGAATCGAATAGCGATTAGTCTTCCTAGCTCGAGGCGGAACGGCTCAAACACCAGATGGTAACGTCAGCGGTCTTCTATCTATTTCAAAGGAGCACGCAAAAGGGCGCGCGCCGGCGTGCCGATAACGGTGGCATTTGTATCAACACAGGTCGTAACAACTGCTCCGGCCCCAACAGTGGCCCAGGCTTCGACATTGAGCCCTGGCAACACAACGCTGTGTAGACCGAGAAACACGCCTTCCCCCACTCGCGCACCCCCGGCCAGATGGGCGACGGCGATATGGGAGAAATCGCCCACCTGTGCGTGATGATCCACGCTTGCCTTGGTATTGATAATGACGTGAGAGCCAACAATTGCGGAAGGCTGGATAATAGCCCCAGCGCAGACGACCGTTCCTGGTCCTATGTTCGCACTCGGATCAACGTAGGAAAAGGGATGGACGACTGAAGCCCATTTCAGGGAGAGTTCGTTGGCGAGTTTTTTACGGGTTTGATTATCCCCTATACCCAGGATTGCACCCGCGCAATTGTTGGGATCCAGTGCTTCGACGAGCCCTTTGACGGGTATCCCAAGTATTTTTTTACCAAGCATTGCCGGGTCATCCGCATAAAACCCTTCAACTTCATATCCTGCTGCGAGAAGTGTGCTGGCGACAACGGTAGCATGTCCGCCGGCACCAATCACCGCTATCGGCCCCTCTCCGATATTTTTGCTCTTCAATTTTTGTTTCCCCAAGCTTTCGCGTAGTGCGGCGAACCCGCTTTATTTATGATTGTTCAGGTACCGGCATTTTATTTCAATCGTTCGACGGGAAGTAATTTCCTCTCGACAAGCTCCCGCTTTTTATACCAGAACATAGGCTTGTCACCTAACCTAAGCAATCACTTTAATTACTGTAGATATTTATGTTGCAGTTACCGGACGTATTAACGATTTGAAACAAGACAAGTAGGACCAAAGTGGCTACACAGTAAGTACTCCGTGAACCTGATGAGTTGGCAGGTTCATAAATACCGCTGATCGAGCTAATTAGTTGAATCAAAGGGTTTTACCTTCTACGAGCGTTTAGCTCTCAATTGCGACGACTGGCCCAACAATCGGCTCAAGAATTGGTTCAATAAAATGTACAGTCAAACCGAAACATGCTAATAGTTGGGATATACCCAATAAACCAACCCTTTACAGGAGGAACCAACGTGAGCAGCCAAGCTGTTAGAGAAGATTTCGATCCCGACTTTCTCAGACAAAAATACGCCGAGGAGAGAGCCAAACGCCTGCGCCCCGATGGCAACCAGCAATATCAGGAAATGAAGGGAGAGTTTTCCTACTTTCTCGAAGACCCCTATATCGGCGAGAAGATTGTTCGTGACCCGCTGGAGGACGAAGTCGAAGTTGCCATTATTGGCGGCGGTCTGGGTGGCCTGCTGGCCGGCGCCCGCATGCGTGAGGCCGGTATCGAAGACATCCGCATGATCGAAAAAGGCGGCGATTTCGGCGGCACCTGGTACTGGAACCGCTATCCCGGCGCGGCCTGCGATATCGAGGCCTATACCTATTTGCCCCTGCTTGAAGAACTCGGCTACATGCCGCCACGCAAGTTCTGTGACGCGCCGGAAATTCTCGATCATTGCCGTAGAATCGCCGAGCACTATCGCTTGTATGACAACGCCTGTCTGCAAACCGGGGTCACCAAAATGGTCTGGGATGAAGACACCCGGCGCTGGACCATCCACACCGATCGCGATGACAAAATAAAGGCGCGCTTCGTCATCATGGTCAACGGCCCCTTGAATCGTCCCAAACTCCCAGGCATTCCCGGTATTAGCAAGTTCAAGGGTCATACATTTCACACCAGCCGCTGGGACTATAACTACACTGGCGGCAATGCCAGGGGCGGCCTCGACGGTCTGAAAGACAAGCGAGTCGGGATTATCGGCACCGGCGCTACCGCGGTGCAGTGCGTCTCCTACCTGGGCGAGTCGGCCAAGCAACTGTACGTGTTTCAGCGCACGCCCTCCGGCGTTGACCCGAGAAACGACCACGATACCGATATGGAATGGGCGGCCAGTCTCGAACCCGGCTGGCAAAAGAAACGTCAGAAAGACTTTACCGCCATTCTCACCGGTCGTGGTGGTCGCCGTGGCGAGATCGATCAATTGGACCAATTTGACGATGCCTGGGTAGAAATGGGCAAGATCTACCGCCGCCGCATGCGCGAAGCCGGTAAAGACGTGCCCAAGGAAAAGGTGCTGGAAATCTTCGAGATGTCCAACTTTGAGAAGATGGAAAACATTCGCAACCGCATCGATGAAATTGTCGAAGACAAGGAAACCGCCGAGGCCCTCAAACCCTGGTACGCTTTTATGTGCAAACGCCCCTGCCTGGACGACCGCTTCCTGCCAACTTTTAACCGCGATAACGTCAAGCTGGTGGATACCAGGGGTCAGGGCGTCGATTCCATTACCGAAACCGGTGTCGTTGTCGATGGCGTCGAATACGAAGTGGACTGCCTGATCTTCGCCACCGGCTTTGAGGTAGGCACCGATTACACCCGCCGTGCCGGCTACGACTTGATCGGCGTCGATGGCCAGAGTCTTGAAGACAAGTGGAAAGACGGCATGCGCACGCTCTTCGGCATCCACACTCGCGGCTTTCCCAACTGCTTCATTGTCGGTAACGGTCAGGCTTCCTTTACCGCCAACTATCCGGACGGTCTCGATGAGGGCGCTAAACACATAGCCTACCTGGTGAAGCATTTCGAGGCGCGTAACATCACCCGCTGCGACGCCGACGCAGAAGCCGAGAAAAACTGGTCCGCCGAAGTCTTCGGTACACCGGCAAAAGGCCCGCAGGGTGGTACCGGGTGCACACCGGGCTACTACAATCTGGAAGGCCAGCATGACCCCAGAGCCCGGCACAACCAGCCTTTTGGCGGCATGATGGGCGCCAACAGCTATTTCGAAAGGCT
>DJFY01000036.1:4362-8437 GCA_002431545.1 Cellvibrionales bacterium UBA5860
TGTTTGCGCGAAACCGGGCTTAGAGCCCAAGCTCCAGGTCGAACCGGGGGCGGCAGCGATACCAGCCATATTGGCAATCAGTCGCTGCTGCTTCAGGTATCGATTAACCTCCGGGGTAATGACAGCCCCGCCGCTTCGGCCCGATCAACTCGACCTGGCCATCCCAACACAGAACTAGATAGCTCTCAGGCTTGCCGTACACGCCTTAAAGCGATGTGCAGGGGCGGAAATCTGCGGTTTTATTGCTCATAGCCCCGGGTTTGAGGCAACTCATGCGCTGCGCTTTGTTCGCGCGTGTGTTGACGCTTATGCCTGATTTTTTCTTTTCCCGTGATGGCATAAAGACCAAAACCTGATTGACCGGAGTACAGGATACGAGGCAATTATAGCGACCGATCTCCTCGTTCCATTTGTAGCGCTGATTTCGTTTAATACCAAGCTCTCTCGCCTTTGCGATACTTCCTTATCGCCCTGCTTAAGGAATTTGTTGGCCCATACAACTCCGTAGGTTGTTATCTAAAGGTCGTCCGGCAGTTTATGACCCTTGCGGCGCTTAGAGCGCAGATATCGGATGTTGTAGTCGTTAACCCCGCTGACCAGAGATACTGCTTTGGAAATCGCCTGGCCATTTTTTTCCAGGTGCTCTCGCTTTTGCGGGTTATTTGACAGCAAGCGAATCGGCGTGTCGTTGAGCAAGTAGCGCAGGGCTGTGGCAGCATCGGAAAAATCCCGGGAATCTTCTGGCAAGCCTAAAGACACATTTGCTTCGTAGGTGTCCTGTCCGGCATCCTGCAGTAAGTAGGTCACAGCCTTTGCCCACAATCCGATACCTCGCCCCTCGTGCCCGGCCATGTAAACTACCGCACCGCCCCCTTCCTGCTTCATCATGCGCAAGGCGGCCTCTAGCTGCGGACCGCAGTCGCAGCGCATGGAGCCGAATATATCGCCAGTCAAACAGCAAGAGTGGATACGCACCAGCGGCTCGTTCATATCGCGAAAACCCGGCAGAGCGAATACCGAATTAACCGACATATTTGTTTGCAACAATGCGCGGAAGGCATCACTTTGGCCACTGCGTACTTCATTGGCCGCATCCAATACGTGAGCCAGTTCGACGCGGCGTACAAAGGGGTACCATTCCAAGGGAACTTCCTCGCCGTCGATTAAGCGCGGGATGGTGACAGGCCCGAGAATGGATATAAAAGGCGCGGCCCCGCCACTGATCTCCTGGCCAGATTTGTCGAGATCGACAAGTTGATGCTTCTTAAGCAGCAGTTTTCGAATGGATTGGTCTACATAACTAAACACGGTGATGGGTATCCTGATACCATGGGAAAACAAAAAGCGTTATCAAGTCGTTACAACGTGAAAGAGATGTTATAACATATCACGAATTCTGTGTGGCTTATACGATGTTGGAAATTGAACTTCCACGCGTGGTTAGCCGTATGCAGGGGTGCCTCAGATCGCTGCCGGAGCGAGCAACCATTTGGAGGGTTACTGTTATGATAAACGATTTCACGGCCCGGCTTGGGTCAACAATAACGAGTGGTCTGTATTCTACTGCGATTCTCACAGCCGTATTTTCAATGTTTTCGATAGGACTTAATGCAGAGCCGTTGGACCATGGCGACCATCATCAGCAGCAGGAGACTCACCTGCACGGGCAGGTAGAAATGACCTTGGCAATTGAGGGCAACGCAATTGAGCTGAACCTGGAATCTCCGGCCGCCAATATCGTGGGATTCGAACACCCCGCGTCGACGCCAGAGCAGCATGCTAGCGTCAATCGAGCAAAGTCAATTCTCGATTCACCGGAACAATTACTGACTTTCATCGGCACCGGATGTAAAGCAACCCGTCAGGAGGTTGATGTTTCAGCCGTGCTCGCTGCAGAAGACGATGATCACAAGGAAGAGGCGCACGACGAGCATGATGAGCACGGTGAAACCCACAGCGAGATTTCGGCCCGATACCAGTTTCACTGTGCCCAGGGCGCTAAATTGACTGCGATCAAGGTGCAGTTGTTCGATTTATTTCCCGGTATTGAAACAGTGCGCGCCGCCTGGGTAAGCGACAGTCATCAAGCTTCCGCAATGCTAACAGCGGATTCAATAACGATAAATTTGAAAGGAAAATAATGGACACGCGTAAGCTTATCGAGCGAGCGGAACAGCACTGTAAATCGCATGGCGCCCGTCTCACCAACAAGCGCAAACAGGTCCTTTCTGGCCTGTTGCAATCCGACAAAGCGCTCTCTGCCTACGAGCTGGCGGACTACTGCAAGAACAAGTTTGGCGAAAATATTCCAGCCATGTCCGTGTACCGGATTTTGGCTTTTCTTCAAGACGAACAGCTGGTGCACAGGCTCAAACTCGCCAATAAATTTGTCGCCTGCGCTCACATCGCCTGCGACCACGCGCACGCGGTACCCCAATTTTTGATCTGCGGGCAGTGTCAACGTGTAAAAGAAATCACGATAAGCAAATCAACCATCAACAAATTACGCCAAAGCGTAGAAGATGCAGGCTTCCATTTGCGCAGTCCCCAACTGGAAATGGACAGTCTTTGTGAGCGCTGTACGAGTAATACGGTCTGAGGCGACCGACCGGGAGGTAAAAATGAGCGATTTACAAGGCCTGTCTGATAAATCCGCGATCGGTCTCTCTATATTGTGTACGCTCCACTGTTTGGCGATGCCTCTGGCCGTCGTATTGTTACCCTCCATCGCCGCTCTCCCGCTCGCGGATGAGGCATTTCACTATTGGATGCTGATTGGCGTGTTGCCGGTCAGCACCTATGCTCTGACGATGGGCTGTAAAAAACATCAGCACTATCGGCTGCTCTTGCTCGGTGGTGCAGGCCTATCCATTCTTGTTTTCGCAGCGTTTGCCGGACATGACATCCTTGGTGAAACCTGGGAAAAAGCCTTGACGGTAATCGGGGCTATGATCCTGGCAATTGGCCACACTTGGAACCACCGCCTTTGCCAACATCAGCACCGCTGCGATTGTCTTAACTCTGGCGAAGACTATCGTTAGCCTCATGTGATTCGATGAAGCGCTCTTTTTTTATCAACCTGGAAGGCTTTGCCCGTGACCAAACACTTCCACTCAACAAGCTTATCGATGAATTGGCTTTTAACGAGCAGGGATTGATGCCGGCAATCATTCAGGATGCGGACAGCGACGAAGTTCTGATGCTGGCCTGGATGAACAAACTATCATTAGAACAAACATTGGCGACCGGGCGTATGACCTACTGGTCGCGCAGCCGAGGTGAACTCTGGATCAAAGGCGCCACCAGTGGCCATTGGCAGCAGCTGCAATCATTACGTATAGACTGCGATGGCGATGCCCTGCTGTGCCGGGTCATTCAGCAGGGAGCTGCCTGTCACACAGGGCGCAAAAGTTGTTTTTATATCGAAGCCGACCCTGATAACGAGCGCGCGGTCATCATTAGCTCGGCTTATGGTGTGTAATATAAATTAAGACAGTAATCTGCGAGCAGTGGGCCACACTGCCATGCGCTTGCGCTCAGGTACAGGGTTAATCGGCTACTCGGTATAGGCTTCAAATTGCGCCATATCCATCACGTAAGCCGCCGTGGCGAGGTCATTTTCTTGAATCGAAGTCTTCACTACACCAGAGATCCACAGCGGATCGTTTATGTCTTTAAATGTCATACCCTGTGGATAATTCACCAGGATAATCTGGTTGGGCGGTGGCGGCGGCACATGGATACAGGCGCCAAAATAAGGCACGAGGAAAAACTGGGTAATCGCTTGGCCGTCGGTATACTCAAGCGGCACCACAAAACCGGGAATACGGATTGCTTTACCGTCCATTTCGGCAACCACCCGGGTCGATACCAGAGCTTGCTGATAGCGGTCGTCGCTGGCAGTGGCGAGGCTGTTCAGTAACTGGTTGTTGATCTGGTCTTCCCAAGCCCCATCTTTGATATCGGTGATGGCCTGCGGTGGACTGAGTAAGGCCTCCAGATCATCTTTCGGTATCAGATCGGTCCATTCAACTGTTCGGAAGGAGGCCCCTTTGTCTTCTGGAGTTTGGCCTTC
>DJFY01000056.1 GCA_002431545.1 Cellvibrionales bacterium UBA5860
CTTGATATTGTTTAGTCGCAACAACTGCAGATAATCGAGAGGCGCCTTGCCCAGGGCGTTTTTGAAGCGCCGGTTCAGGGTGCGCACGCTCATGCCGAATTGCTGGGCGAGGGAGGTAATAGTTACGGGCTTGTTGAAATTATCCTGCATCCAGATCTGCACCTGCAGGATATGTTCATCCGGGTGTTTTTCCTCTTCTTCGATGTAGTAATTGGCCGGCTCGAAACCGTGGCGTACTTCGTGAAAAAAGTTGCGCTGAACCACGTTGGCGACAGACTTGCCGTACCAGCGAAACGCCAGGTTGACCATCAGCTCGGCCAGCGAATTGACACTTGCCGCACAATAAATGTTGTCTGCTCGCGTAATAAAGTATTGTCGTTTGAGGGCTACGGCCGGGTAGTCCCGCTGGAACTGATCGAAGTAATGCCAGTGGGTGGTCGCGGGTTTGCCGTCGAGCAGTCCTGCTTCCGCTAAATAGCAACAGCCAGTGCCGACACTGCTGATCGAGGTGCCGCGGGCGTGTTGGTCGCGCAGCCATGGCAAGAGACCGCGATGTCGGTTTACTGTCGGTCTGGGGTTGCGCCAAAAGCCCGGCAGGTGGACCAGGTCGCAATCGCCGATGGCTGCCAGGTCAGTTGAGGGCGTCAACCGAAATCCTGACGACGTGGTCACCGGCTCGCCGCTTAGTGAAACGCTTTGTACATCTATGCCTCGCGCGTCGGGGGAGCGGCCCCGCGCAGCGCTTTCGGCGGTTTTCAGCATCTCGACGGGCAGAGTGGCGCTCGTTGCGAGAATGTTGTCGCTCAAAATAATGACAACCTGATACGGTTTTGTCATCTAAGCACTTTCCATGCTGGCCAGAACGCCTTATTATTTGACCGAAGTGCCAAATATGCAAGTGGTTGAGCGATTGTCTGATGCGACCACGACGCACGCGATCCAGAATTCATGACCCCGATTGCGAATGGCGTAAGGCACTGGGTAGGACGTCAGGGTTCCAGCCTGCGTAGGGGACATCAACGGCGAGGTTGGCGCGACAGAAAGCGCCGCACGGCCATGACCAGAAAGGGGAAACCACACACCATGTCGATACTGCCTGTTATCGTGGGATACGGAGGTGTGAGCCCGGCGGGCAGAAGTTCTTTCGATCAGAGTTATCGTCGCATGGTGCTCGCCAGCTTGTCCCAGGAGGAACAGGCGAGAACCGTCGCCGGACTCGCCTGCATGATGGGCCTTGTGCAGTGGCACGACGGGGCGTATGTCGATTCCGCTAACCACCGCCACGATGCGATGTCAGTACTCGATAGCTACGCACAGGCGGTGATCGACGGCACGTTGGTGAGAGCCATAGAACCCTGTCACTACGATCCCAACGCAGCCCCTTGGCAACCGGCGTTGACGCTGAAACCGGTCGACGGTAAGGCAGCTTTTATCGCCAAAATTAAAGAGTTGCCCCAGCCGCTGCCCGAAGCATGGACGGTGAGCCCACACGATGACGTGCACGCGCTTGTCGAGATTCACAGCCCGCAAAAATGGTTATTTGCCGGCACTCGAAACATGGCGGTCAAGGCGGCCGGCCAGTTACCGCGGGGGTTTGAACCGGGCAAGTTGTACAACTCACGGTTTCAGCCCCGTGGTTTGCAATTGGCCATTATCGGTGCCACTGACGCCGTCCGCTCAGTGGGTGTCGACTGGGCGAAGATCTGTCACGCTGTTCGGCCCGACCAGATGGGCGTTTATGCCACCAGTGCCATGGGCCAGCTCAGCGACGAGGGTCTGGGTGGCCTGATGAGTTTTCGCTACCAGGGCAGCCGGCCCACGTCCAAGCAGGTTCCTATGGGCCTGACCAGCATGCCGGCGGACTTTGTCAACGCCTACGTGCTGGGCAATCTGGGGCACACCGAGGCGGTGGCTGGCGCCTGTGCCAGCTTTCTCTACAATCTGCGTGCCGCGGTACATGATATTCGCCAGGGCTTGCGACGTGTGGCCGTGGTGGGCTGCAGTGAAGCACCGATTTTGCCCGATGTGATAGAAGGCTACACCAATATGGGTGCCCTCGCGACGGAAGAAAGCATGGCGCGCGTCGGCGTGACCGATCCCCGTCATCATAGCCGACCTTTTGGCGATAACGGTGGCTTTGTGATTGGCGAGTCGTCCCAGTACATCGTGCTTATGGATGACGCCCTGGCCGTGGAGCTGGGTGCGAATATACATGGCGCGGTACCTGAGGTTTTCATAGCGGCTGACGGCATCAAGAAATCAATTTCGGGTCCGGGCCCGGGTAATTACCTCTGCTTTGGCAAAGCGCTCTCCGTCGCCAGAAGCATCCTTGGCATGGAGGCGGTGCAGCGGCGCAGTTTTGTTATGGCACATGGCTCCAGTACACCTCAGAATCGGGTTACCGAATCCATTATTTTCGATCGTCTGGCAGAGGCTTTCGACATCGCGAACTGGCCGGTATGCGCGGTCAAAGCCTACCTGGGGCATTCACTGGCGCCGGCGAGTGGCGACCAGATTGTCGCCGCCCTGGGTGCCATGCGCCACGGGTTTATTCCCGGTATCAAAACGATGCCCGCGGTAGCCGAAGACGTGCACCGAACCCGCCTGCACATCCCGCTTGAAGACCTGCGCCCGGAAGAAGACATGGACATCGCGTTTATCAATGCCAAGGGCTTTGGCGGCAATAATGCCACTGGTCTTTTGCTGTCGGCGCGAATGGCTGAAGCCATGGTGGGCAAACGTCATGCAGGCGCCTGGTCCGATTACTTAAATCGTCGCGAAGCTACAGCAGCGGCCACAGCTGAATACGAGGAGCAGGCCGATCGCGGCAAACTCGAACCAATCTATCGTTTTGGCGAGGGCGCCTTGGCCGATGAAGAAATTCGTATCTCAAGTGACGCTATTGATGTGCCCGGTTATGGACTGCCGGTGTCCCTGCTGAATGGCAACCCCTACGACGACATGGTGTGAGGGGGTCAGTTGGTATTTTCGGCCAGATACCGATCCTTGAGATGGACGTAGTTTGTCGCCGTGTAACCAAAGTATTCTATTTCCCCAGCCGTGAGTTCGCGGACCGGTTTGCAGGGGCTTCCCAGATACAGAAACCCTGTTTTCAGATGCTTTTCTGGCGGAACCAGCGAACCTGCGCCGATAATCACTCTGTCTTCAATGATGGCGCCGTCCATGATGGTGGAGCCAATGCCAACGAGCACCTGGCTGCCGATGTTGCAGCCGTGCAGCGTCACGCTGTGGCCCACGGTGACTTCGTCGCCTACGGATAGTGGCCAGCCCCCGGGGTTGTAGTCGCTGGCATGGGTGATATGCAGCACCGAGCGATCCTGGATACTGGTGCGTGCACCGATGTTAATGCTGTGCATGTCGCCACGTATAATGGCGCCGGGCCACACGGAACTGTCGTCACCGATGTTGACGTCGCCTATGACGCTGGCATCCGCATCGACGTAGACGCGCGCCCCCAACCGTGGAGATATGCCGTTGAACGGGCGTAAATTACTCATCGATATCCCGTATTTGGTGTCGCGATTCTTTTTTTCGCTCTGGTTAAACTTGTTAAAGCTAAGTGAGACAAGAGCAGCTTATCGCAAGAGGTTAACTGGTGTCCGGTGATAAACACAAGAGTGACCAGAGCCACAGGCCGGTCGAGGTTAAGAAACGGTTCATCGCCGGAGCGGTGTGTCCGGCTTGCGGCAGGATGGACAAACTGGTTGTCTATGGTTCCGGATCGGCGCAGTGTCGCGAATGCGTACGCTGTGGTTTTCGCGAGGCAAGGCCCGCTTTATCGACGGATGAATCATTGCCGTCGTCTGGAGCCGAAGACAAATCGCAGGCGGTGCGGGCGGTTCGCCTAGTCGACGTTTCTGAGAGGGGGCACGAGCGGGAGGAGTTCTGAATTCAGCCCGGTGTGGCATTTCAGTGTGGCGGCGGCTTGGGCTCTTGTGTCGCGAACAGAAGGTCCAGGGCCTCGTTGGCAGTAAAGCAGGGCCAGGCCACTCCTGGTGCACGCGACCTGGCAACACGTGCGACGGTGTCTCTGTCCAGGCCCGAGGCCAGCCAGTTGCTTTGCAGGCGCGCGACGATGAGTTCGACCTTTTCATCCAGCTGATTGGCGAAGGGCTCGCCGATGAGGTTGTGCACGATGAGATTGGAGCGCGTCATGTCCATGGGAGCCAGCGGTCTGCCAAATCGGCCGATAAATAGGCAATTGATCTCTTCCAATAGCCGGTGTGCCAGATAGGCTCGGTCCATTATGGCCAGCATGCCCGAGTGCCCTGCAAACAGGGAGGGTGACTGAGCAAAGAATTCGACTCCGATCGCAACTAACGGGTCGACGAGTTCCTGTTCGAGAAAATCGCCTTGATAGGCCGTTAGTGCTTCGAGGAAATCCGGCACGTGGCGGGCATAGCGCACCACGAAGTCATGCAGTACGCGAACCGAGTCGCACCGGGAAAAATGAATGGAGTGGTGCAGGCAGCGCAAGCGGTTCTTCAGGTGAGATTCGAGCGTAGATGCCGCTTGCTCTGCCAGTATCGCCTCTTCGATGACCTGTCGTAAATCGTCGATGTCCACAATAACCAAGCTAGTTGATCGTCAGAAAAATGCAAAGAACGAGATTGTCTAAACCCGCTGGTTTTCTGCAGCCGTCGGACATTAATTTACGCCAGCTTGTTGTTCTCTCGGCTGTACCGCGGGCAGCCAACCGCGTTTGCTGGTGCGCACGAAATTGTCGGCCATTAAAACGGTGCGGGCCGCCATAAAAAGCAAAAAGGCAAACCACAATCCGTCATTACCCCAGGCGCGCCCCGCGAGCCAGGCCGGGAGAAACACGGCAAATACAGCTATGATCATGATGTTTTGCATGTCCCTGGTTTTACCAGCGCCCAGAAAGACGCCATCCAGCATGAAACTCCATACGCTGACCAGGGGCATTGCTGCCAACCAGATGAAGTGGCTGGCGGCTAGCGCAGCGACAGGCTGAATATCGGTGAATAAAGCGATAATGGCGCTGTCGCAAATCAAGTACAGCACGCTTATCAAACTGGTTACTCCGCCGCCCCAAAGGGCGCTGATAGTGCACACACCGTAGAAGCGGGTCTGGTTTCTTGCTCCTATAGCTGCGCCGGTCAGCGCTTCTGTCGCGTGTGCGAAACCGTCCAGCGCGAATGCAAAAAGCAAAAACAGCTGCATTAATATCGCGTTTGCAGCCAGCACCTGCTGGCCCTGGCGCGCGCCTTGGGCGGTAAAGAAGGCAAAGACAAACATCAGGCACATCGTGCGTATCAACAAGTGTCGGTTGACAGTGAGTATTTCCCGGTACATTTGCCAGTCGCGTAGCCGACGCCAGGGCCAGTTGCGCTTGAAACGCGGAGCCAGGTGAGCGGTCACCCAGAGGCCGACGAACAGGCCCACCGACTCGGCAATGCAAGAGGCCCACGCCGCCCCGATACTGTTCATGCCAAGGCCGAGGATCAGCACAAAATCCAGCACAACATTCAACAGGTTGATAGTCAGCATGACGAGCAAGGCCCACCGAGCCTGCTGAACGCCGATTAACCAGCCGCAGATACAAAACGTGCCGAGTGCGGCCGGAGCGGCCAGGATGCGTATTTCCGCATAGTGCATCGCCAGTGTTGCTGTCTCGCCGGGTGGAGCGATCAGGTGGAAGCCAAATGCCAGGATGGGTTGTCTCACCACGACGATGGCCAGACCGATGGCCGCCGCCAGCGCCAGCGACTGGGCGAGCAGCATAGAGCAGCGGCCGCTATCGTCTGCACCCCAGGCTCTGGAGGTCGTTGCGGTCGTGCCCATACGCAGAAAACCAAAGAGCCATATCACCGTAGCGATGACGGTACTGCCCGCGGCCACCGCACTCAAGTGGATCACCGAATCCAGATGACCGAGAATGGCCGTGTCTACAATGCCCGGCAAAGGCGCGGCCGCGGTGGCCAGCACCATGGGTATGGCGATGGCGAGGTAGCGTTTTTGATCGTCCCGCTTGATTTGCATCAATGATTTCCGCACGGCGCTCTTATGGGGCGAGGCTGTGATGACAATTTGACCGTGACCTTTGAAAAGCCCTTCTGCTATACTCCGCGCCGGCAAATAGCCGGCTGCGACAATTTGTCGCGGCTGATTGATTCGTAATTATCAGAATGCCTTTGAATCGGCTTCTAGCATCGAGTCACCGGTTTCCGAGATTCAGATTAACGAGTAAAAACGGAGAAACTAGGGCATGTTATCGAGACCAAAACAGCTTGTCTCCTTTGCGTTGAGTACATTGCTGTTGCTAGTCTGCGCCGGCACGGCTGGTGCGAAGGAAGCGGAGAGCAGCAGACCTGAGGGCTGGAGTCTGCTCAACATGCCCGAAGGTGTGACCAGCGTCAGCCGCGGCAGTTACGAAATCCACATGATCGTTTTCTGGGTTTGTGTAGCCATCGGTATCGTCGTTTTCGGTATCATGTTTTACAGTATGTTCGCCCATCGTAAGTCGACAGGCCGACAGCCGGACACCTTTCACGAAAGCACTAAAGTCGAGCTGGCCTGGACTATCGTCCCGACAATTATCCTTATCGCACTGGCCGCGCCGGCTACAACATACTTGATCGATCAATACGATACTGATGATGCCGATTTGGATATCAAAATCACGGGTTATCAGTGGAAGTGGCAGTACGAATATCTCGGCGAAGATGTCCAGTACATGAGCGAACTGGCGACAACAGAACCCGCTATCTACGGACGGGAATCTAAAACTGAATACTATCTATCCGAAGTCAACGAGCCGCTGGTTATTCCTGTTGGGAAAAAAGTCCGGTTTTTGCTGACGGCGAAAGATGTCATCCACTCATGGTGGGTGCCGGATCTGGGTGTTAAGAAGGACGCGATTCCCGGCTTTGTCAATGAGACCTGGGCGCGTGTCGATGAGCCTGGTGTTTACCGCGGGTTTTGCGCTGAACTTTGTGGTAAGGGCCACGCGTTTATGCCGGTGGTCGTCAATGCGGTGTCCGAGGCCGAGTACGACACCTGGTTGGCCGAAAAGAAAGTCGCTGTTGCTGCGGAGCGGGAACTGGCGAAAAAGACCTTTACGCTCGACGAGCTCATGGCCAAGGGAGAGGAGGCTTATAATCGCTCCTGTGCTGCTTGCCACATGGCTAACGGGGAAGGTATTCCCGGTGCCTTTCCGGGCCTGAAAGGCAGCGCGATTGCCCTTGGCCCGGTAGACAAACACTTGGAGTCTGTTGTAAACGGCGTGCCTGGTACGGCCATGCAGGCGTTTGGCGGGCAGCTGTCTGAAGTGGACCTCGCAGCAATTATTACCTATGAGCGCAATGCGTGGGGTAACGACGTCGGCGACCTGGTTCAGCCCGTAGACGTGCTCAAGTTCAAACAAGGCCAATAAGGGGAGGTAACTACGATGGCACACGGTCCCGCGAAAGGTATTGGCCGCTGGTTATTTGCAACTAACCACAAAGACATCGGCACGATGTACCTCTGGTTCAGTTTCGCGATGTTCCTCCTCGGCGGGTTTTTCGCCATGGTGATTCGCGCCGAACTGTTTGAGCCCGGCATGCAAATCGTCAAGCCCGAGTTCTTTAACCAGATGACCACCATGCATGGCCTGGTGATGGTTTTTGGCGCGATCATGCCGGCGTTTGTCGGTCTCGCCAACTGGTTGATTCCCATGCAGATCGG
>DJFY01000102.1 GCA_002431545.1 Cellvibrionales bacterium UBA5860
CGCGTTGCCGGTCATACCTCTGTCGTGGACGACCTGGCCCAACGGGGCATCCTGGTGCGCAGCCCGAGTCAAAGGGGAATAGCCGAAGAAGCGCCGGGTGCCTACAAGGATGTCGACACCGTGGTCGAAATCGCCGAGCGGGCCGGTCTGGCGCGACGAGTTGCGCGTCTGGAACCACTCGGCGTCGTCAAAGGTTAACTACGCAACAGGACTGGTTCGGGAGGAAGGACAATGGCCATCGGGGATATTTGCAATCGCGAAGTAATCATCGCCTACAAGCAGGAAAGCCTGTCGGACGCCATCAAGCTCATGCGCAAGTATCACGTCGGCGATCTGGTCATTGTCGAGGACAAAAGACAGGGTCGCTCTCCCGTCGGCATACTCACCGACCGGGATATATTGATCAGCGTCATCGGCGAGAATCTGGACCCGGACGATATAGTGATAGAAGACGTGATGTCCTGCGAATTACTCACTGCACATACGGAAGACACCCTGACAGATGCGCTGGCAAGCATGCGCAAGAAAGGTGTCCGTCGTTTGCCCGTCGTGGACGACGCCTACAACTTGGTCGGCATTCTTACCACCGATGACATTATTGGCGTTTTCGCTGAAGAAATCGGCAATCTCGCGCAGCTGATTCACAACGAGCAGGAAAACGAAGCGTCCCGAACGGTGTATACCGAGGCGCTGGCTGATTAGCCGGTTTGTGCCAGCACATTCGAAGCCAGTGAAATGACAGAGTTCAGCTCAGAGACCAGCAACCTGATCGAAATCAACAAGCTCTGTTTCGGCTACAAGCAACGAGCGGTCTTGAACGGTGTCGACATCAAGATACCGAAAGGTCGAGTCACAGCCATTATGGGGCCCAGCGGCAGTGGCAAAACCACTATTCTGCGACTGATCGCCGGTCAGCTGAAAGCAAATAGCGGCGTCATCAAAGTCGGCGGCCGCGACATAACCCGCATGAGTCGCAACGACCTGTTTCTGGAGCGCCGAAAAATGGGTGTGCTGTTCCAGAGTGGCGCGCTGTTTACAGATCTGCCGGTTTTCGAAAATGTCGCCTTCCCGCTGCGGGTACACACCCGGCTTTCCGACTCCATGATTCGGGATATCGTGCTCGTCAAACTCGAAGCCGTCGGCTTGCGGGGTGCCCGCGATCTCATGCCCGCCGAGCTTTCTGGTGGCATGGCCAGACGAGTGGCGCTGGCGCGAGCGATAGTACTGGACCCTCAGCTTATACTTTACGACGAGCCCTTTGCCGGCCAGGATCCTATTTCCATCGGCATACTGTCAGATCTGATCAAACGACTAAACAGCGCTCTAAACCTGACCAGCATCGTTATTTCACACAGTGTGCCGGAAACCGCCGCCATCGCCGACTACATTTACGTCATCGCCAGGGGCAAAGTGGCGGACTGTGGACCAACCCAGAGGGTGATAAACAGCGAGGACCCCCGTGTCCATCAATTCATGCATGGCTTGCCGGACGGTCCCGTAGCATTTCACTACCCGGCACCGGATTACCGAAGCGATCTCGGTCTCGATTCAACATCGCATCCATCTTGGCCAAAATGACCATACTGGATCAAATCGCTAAATTGGGTCAGGGCGGCCTAGTCGTGGTTGGCAATCTCGGACGCGCCGGCATGATTGTCGCACTCGCACTTCTCGGCCCGCCCGACTTTCGTCATGGTCCGGCCCTGCTGATTCGTCAGCTGTACAGCGTCGGCGTTTTTTCCCTGCTCATCATTGCTGTATCCGGTCTTTTTGTCGGTATGGTGCTGGCGCTACAGGGTTACAATTTATTGATCCGGTTCGACGCCGTCGAAGCCCTGGGTCAAGCGGTGTCCGTCACGCTCGTCAGAGAACTCGGTCCGGTGATCTCGGCCCTGCTTTTCGCGGGGCGTGCGGGTTCTGCACTAACGGCGGAAATCGGCCTGATGAAAGCGACCGAACAACTGGCCGCCATGGAAGTCATCGGCGTTGATCCCATTCGCCGCGTCGTTCGGCCAAGACTATGGGCCGGCATCATCGCTATGCCGCTGCTCGCGCAAATATTCAACGTGGTCGCGCTCTGGGGCGCCGTAATCATCGGCGTCGGTTGGCTCGGCGTCGGCGCCGATGCCTTCTGGACCAATATGCAGGACTATCTGGAGTTCAGGCGCGATATCTTCAACGGCGTGATTAAAGCCGCGGTATTCGGCGGTGTCATCACCTGGATCGCCGTTTTTCAGGGTTACAACACCGTGCCCACATCTGAGGGCATCAGCCGCGCGACCACGCGCACTGTCGTTTATTCTTCACTGGCTGTTCTGGGCATGGACTTTCTGCTAACGGCCGTCATGTTTGGAGTCAATTGATGCAAAGCCGAGCAATCGAACTGGCAGTGGGGCTTTTCATTCTGGCCGGCATATTGGCGCTGGCCTTTCTCGCCATCCAGGTCAGCGGAATAAACCGTGAATTTGACAGCAAAAGTACGTACCAGTTGTACGCAGAATTTAATAACGTCGCTGGGCTCACGCGAAAGGCAAAAGTAACCGTGGCGGGCGTCCAGGTTGGCCTGGTTACGGCAATCACCATTAACCCGGAATCCATGCGTGCACGCGTCGATATGGTTATAAGCAGCGAAGTTAAAGATCTCAGCGAAGACACCATCGCGGCCATACAAACGGCGGGCATCCTCGGCGAAAAATACATCGCCCTGTCGCCCGGTGGCGCATTGGAGACCTTGTCCGACGGGGATCGGGTGCATGATACACAGTCGGCGTTAATCCTCGAGGAGCTGGTTGGTAAAATTCTGACAAGCCGGGCCACCAACCCATGATTCGCGCTCTGACTGCCGCTCTGCTCTGCCTCGCCGGTCTTTGCATGGCGACACATGCGGCACAAAACTGCAACGGGGATTGCGATCCACTCGAAAAACCCGAATCGCCCTATCAACTGATTGTCGACAATACCGAGCGCGTCCTGACACTCGCCAGGTCTGCGCGAAGTTATTTCCAGGACGACCCGGAACGCTATTTTAAGCAAGTGAGCGAGATAGTGGACTCACTGGTGGATACCGAGCGTTTTACGCGCGGCGTGATGGCCACTTACGCCAGCCCTCAACGTTACCAGGCGCTCACCTCCGGAGAAGAAAAGGCCCATTTTCAAGCGCGCATCAACTATTTTGGCTCGATCCTGAAGCACGATCTGATTTACACCTACGCCAAAGCCCTGCTCGACTTTGCCGATGAACGAATCGAGACCCTGCCTCCGGCTCGCGATGCGATAACCGACAAGTACGCAAGAATCGAACAAAAAATTTATCGCCCGGGGGAAGCGGCGCACCTGATCCAGTATTCGTTATACCGGGCTCCCGGGGAATCATGGAAGCTCTACAACGTCATTGTCGACGGTATCAATATCGGCCATATCTTTCGCAACCAGTTTGCCTATGCCGTCGAAAAATACCGGGGGAATATCGACCAGGCCATTGCAAACTGGAGCACTGAACAGACCGTGGACAACTGGCAAGAGAACAAGACAAACCCGTGATCAACCCGGCCTGCGTTCTTCAGTTCGACGCCGACACGCTATACCTGCGGGGAAGACTGGACTTCGAATCCGTAGTAAACGTAGAGGCTGAAGGCCGCACGTGGTTAATATCGGAAGCGCCGCCGCATTGTCAAATCGACCTGGGCGGCCTCGATTACAGCAACAGCGCGGGTATTGCGCTGTTGCTGTCGTGGCATAGAGTCGCCGCTTGCCACCAACGAGAGCTGGCAGTCGTCAATATTCCCGGCCATCTTTCCGCCATCATTGAACTCGTGGGGCTGGAAGAAGTACTACGGTAAACCTACCTTCTTGTTGATCCCCATCAACAAGCGGCGGCCAAGGCCCCCGGACACTACAAAAACCGGCAATGGCCTAGATGGGGCCGACGCAGTGACCTTCGAAAGCAGCAACACACGGGGAACAACAGTCCGCCGCCGGGCCGGCTATGAGTTTGGAGACAGTATTATTTCCTACATATTGAACTGTAAACACCCCCTGGAGCCTGTCTGGAAGTGAGTCGGAGCGACAATTATTTAGCGCCCCCTTGCGACGGGCCTCGCTCTTTTCGACAACGGTCAGAATATTGGCATCGACACCTTCTACTGTAACAACCATCGCGTTCAGCACGGCGTTTGTCGCCTGCGTGGTTGGCGCACTGTTCTATTTCGATGCCCAGCACGAAGTCGTGGCACTGCTCGAATGGTTAAACCAACGAGGCGCTGAAGCTGCCCTGCTCTTTGTTTTGATCGTAGCTCTGGTGGTCATTCTGCTATTGCCGGGCGTGCTCTTCACCACGGGAGCCGGCTTTGTCTTCGGCATTGTTAAAGGCACCATTCTCATTGTGGTGGGCACGACAATCGGGGCGCTAGCGGCTTTTCTTATTGCCCGCTACCTGTTCGGCGTACGACTGTCCGGCTTTGTCCTGTCCCACGTTCACTGGCAGCATGCGGCCGGCGCATTGCACCAGAAAGGTTGCCGCATCGTCATGCTGAGCCGCATGGTGCCGTTCTTCCCCTTCAAATTATCGAATTATTTTTTTGGCTTGACGCCGGTAAAACTCAGGGATTTTGTGACCGGCACTTTTCTCGGAATCATTCCCTTGTCACTGCACAACGTTTACCTCGGCGCCCTGGCTGCGGATCTTTCCACACTGGGAAGTCGGCCCGACGACCGCTCGACCATTGAATGGGTCATTTACGCGTTAGGTTTCGTATTGGTGGTCGCCGCGTTGCTCGGCCTTGCGCACATCGCCCGCAACGCCCTGGCCGGTAAATACAACCTGGAACAGGAGCCATGAAGCGGCTCTTCCTGCCCTTGCGCAAATGCCTGCCGTGGCGCTTCTTCGTGCAACGGCTCGCCCTGGCACACGGTTTTATGGATCCCCTGTCAGTACTGGCGCGTTTACAGCGCTTCGCCGAGCCGTCCGAGGTTGGCGAACCTATCGAGCTACTGCGTGCCGGGCTGGTGTTTCACGCACGCGGTCTGATCAACAGCCGGGTAATACAGCATAATCTCGACTGGGTATGGCCGTTCTGGATCGAACGTCAGTTCGATCCGGCAAGCGAAGCTTTTCTTCCCCGCGCTTTCTCCATTACCCACTGCAATCTCAGCCATCGCAACTGGACAGCGGTCGGATGGCCCGATGTGGACGAACTGCCGATCGTGGACCCGCGCGGCTTGCTGACGCCCCACCACGATAGCTGGTCACTCGACGCCTGGGTCATCAGTGACGAAGGCATACAGCTTCTACCGTCGCGGACGCCAGCATCGGAGCAACACCTGACATTCGAAAAGGGTGTCACTGTCGTGACGGAAAGCCACGCCTGCGGCGCCGCGTTGCAGGTCAAAGCCTATGTCGAAGTCGCAACAGCAAGCGACAACGCGGCCATGTGCCATATGGATATCGAGGCGAGCAGCCCGGGAAAAGGCTGGCTGGTTGTCTCGCTAAGGCCGTGTAATCCCGAAGGCATCAGCGCTGTCTACAATGTCGCCTGGTCGGAGGAAGATTGTGGATGGCGTATCAACGACACGCATTCGGTGCTGTTCGACCAGGTGCCGGTGCGCCACGCCATGTCCACCTACAAGCGCGGTGACGTCAACTTTCAGCTCGCCGACGGGGAGGAACAGCGGCAGGTGCATTGTGATGTCGGCATGGCCACTGCCGCGGCCATGTTCCCGGCCCGGGAAAACCAGCGCCTTCGGGTCGGGGTGAGCATTCCGCTGATCGAGAATAGTC
>DJFY01000117.1 GCA_002431545.1 Cellvibrionales bacterium UBA5860
TGCAGCGAAGCCAAGGTGCTTTCCTCGAGCAAATATTGCCCCCAGGTCACTTGTAGTTGATGTTTTTCCCGTTCGAGCTGTACTAATTCATTATTCAGCAACCGGGTCTGGTGACTGCTGTATATCACGCCGATGCCGCTTGCCAGGACCAGCAGCCAGGCAGCGGCGATTAACCGCGGCAGTTCTTTACTGACTTCTCCTGTCGATACGGCGTTCTTCATGCGACTTTTTCCGCCACACGCATGACCGCGCTTCGCGCACGCGGATTGTTATCGATCTCGGTCGCGCCCGGCTTGATGGCGCCGCCTATGCCGCGAAGCCTGCGCCGAATCTCGCTGTCACGTAGTGGCAGCCCTTTTGGCACCGCCACGTGCTCGTTGGCGCGTATAAACCGCTTCACCATGCGAATCTCAAGAGAATGGAAACCGATCACGACCAGTCGGCCACCCACCGCCAGCACATCGAGCACGCTGTCGAGCGCCTGTCTTAATTCGTCGAGCTCGCGATTGATATGGATCCGAATAGCCTGAAAAGTTCGAGTCCCCGGATGCTTGTTGCGTTCTCGGGACGGATTCGCCGCAGAGACAATTTCGGCAAGACGCGCCGTGGTCTCTATCGGCGCCTCGGCGCGAGCGCTTACCAGGGCACGTGCGATACGGCGGCTGTAGCGTTCCTCTCCATATTCCTTTAACACGCGGGCAATCTCGTCCTCACCGGCTTCAGCCAGCCATTGTGCGGCGCTGACTCCCGAAGTCGGATCCATGCGCATATCCAAAGGCCCGTCCCGCATAAAACTGAAGCCGCGTTCGGCGGCATCGAGCTGCGGAGAAGAGACACCGAGGTCCAGCAGCACGCCACTAACCCGACCAAGGTGTTGATGCGCCTGAACCTTTTGTCTCATTTCAGTGAAAGATCCCCGCTCAATGGTAAATCGATGGTCATTTTCAAAGGCCTGCCGCACAGCCGCACAAGCCTCCGGATCTTTATCAATCGCCAGCAATCGACCACGCTCGGAAAGCCTTCGCAAAATCTCCCGACTGTGTCCACCCCGACCACAGGTACCATCGATATAAAAGCCGTCGGTCCTGGTGACCAAGGCGTCCACCGCTTCCTGCAACAGCACAGTAGCGTGACCGCTCGCAGAAGCCGCGGTCATCGACTAGATCGAAAGCTGTAAAGACTGCAGGTCGGCGAAGTCCTCATCCGAATCGTCGTCCAGCAGACATTCCGCTTCCCAGCTTTCCTTATTCCACAGCTCGTAACGCTGTCCCTGACCCACCAACACGACCTCCTTGTCCAAATCGGCGTAAGAACGCAACTCAGGGGGAACGAGTACGCGACCACCTTTATCCATTTCCACGTCCCGTGCATGCCCTATCAACAGCCGCTGCATTTTTCGATGGCCACGCACCGCCGTAGGCAGGGCACAAACCTCCATTTCGACTTCCTTCCACTTGGGCAACGGAAGAATGAACAGGCAGGTATACTCGTCTTTCTTTTTGAAAGGATCGACGGTAACGACGAGTTCGCCGCCGGAGGCAGCAATCAACGGATCCCGCAGCTTTGTGGGGATCGTCAGCCTGCCTTTTGCATCCATGTTGAGCGCGTGATTGCCTCGAAACACCGGTCATCCCGTTATTATTGGAGAAAAATCACCACCATGATCCACTTTTCTCCACCAAACAGCTTCAGAGGGAATGTTAAGCAGGATTTACAGGCAAGTCGACTGGAAAAAGCACTCTAGATTCGAGCCACTCGCCCGGAAAATAGCGAATTCTCTGGCTAACAGCGCTTTTGGAACACCAAAGAGGCGAAACAAAACACTGAAATATAGGCAACAGTTAATGTAGAAGATTAACAATTAGACTGTTTTGAAATAAATAGGTAGGAAAAAACCCGCAACAGTTATTAAAACAACAGGTTGGGCATTTTTTGTACAACGGGCATTAAATTAGCTGGATCGCCGTTAATCAGGGTCTGAGCACCAAGCTATTTACAACCCGTAATTATCAGCACACGGCGCCAGCATGCGGGCATGCGCCCTACGCTTGAGGCGAACCGACACCTCACTTGCAGTGAACACGGAATAGTGCGCGGCGTGCCCCATCCTTAGAGCCCGTGCAACCTATCCCGTCCGAGCGATCCCACATAACTCGCTACTGCGACGTCGTAGCGATATCTTAGCGACATCCATTTGAGATCGAGCAGCCAAACGCTGGAGCACTCACCAGCGAATCGGCGGCGTGTGATAAAGAAAAGAAAGTCAGCCTGTAAGCCGGGTTCTGTCGTAAACAGCCATTCATCTGGGATGCCTGTCGCCAGGCACCTCTAGCGACCTACCCGAATCCGGCACGGGTCGCGCCATAGGATTCCTATTTGGTCTTGCTCCGAGTGGGGTTTACCCTGCCACTTCTGTTACCAGAAGCGCGGTGCGCTCTTACCACACCATTTCACCCTTACCGGCAGCACGCTGCTTAGGCGGTATATTTTCTGCGGCACTTTCCGTGGACTCACGTCCCCCAGGCGTTACCTGGCACTCTACCCTGCGGAGCCCGGACTTTCCTCCGTCCCAGGCGAACCAATCGGCGCGCGTGGGACAGCGACTGTTCGGCTGACTTTCAGGCAAAATCCTAGCATATAAAGCACCTCGACAGCGGGGCAAATTTCCACCCCGATACTTTTACGGGTTGGTGAAATACACTACCATCATGCCATCCATTGTCTTCCTTTACTGATCCGGAATCGGTCGACGCCGCGAGTTCACCACGGCTCAACTCACATAATAAACCGCCGGCACGAATACCAATGACCGAAAGGAAATATCGCAGCGCTGGCAGACGACAAGACGAAGAAATCCATAACAATCACCGATAACTATTTAATGGAGACACGGCTATGCCACAAGTAGAAACCGCATTGGGACCGATTGACGTCGACGACCTCGGCATGTGTCTGATGCACGAACATATCATCATTGCCGACTGGGACATGCGCTCAAACTACAGCGACTACGTCACCATCGACGCCGAAATCAAAAAAGCCATAACGTCGCTCAATGCAGCCAAGGCACGCGGCGTATCCAGCATCGTCGACCTGACGCCGATCAACCTGGGACGGGACATCCACTCAATTCACGCAGTTTCGAAGGCCACGGGGGTAAATGTGGTTTGCCCAACAGGGTTTTACTGGACAGAAGAACCCTGGATGCACGGCTGGGATGCGGAGTATCTGTCGAAATACATGATACGGGATATCACCCAGGGCATTTTGGATACGGGCATCAAGGCCGGCATCATCAAATGCGCCACCGACCACACCGGGGTGGACGAATTCAACAAAAAGCTACTCAAGGCAGCCGCCCTGGCGCACCGGGAAACCGGCGCCCCGATTTCCACGCACACAACGGTCGCCAACACCTCGGCCCGGGATCAGGTACGCTCATTTCTGGAATTTGGCGTCGACATGTCCCGCGTTGTCATCGGCCACCTGGGGGACTCGACAGACATCGATTATCTGGAGGAGATCCTGGCCAGCGGCTGCTTTATCGGCATGGATCGCTTTGGGCTGGAAGCCTTCCTGCCCACTGACGATCGCGTTAAAACTGTCGCCACCCTGTGCGACAAGGGTTATGCCGGTCAGATGGTGGTATCCCACGATGCGTGCAGCTTCCAGGATTTCTTCGACGGCGAATATATTGAAAAATTCGCGCCAAACTGGTGCTATGAACACGTGCCGAGGGATGTATTACCGGCACTGGCTGCAGCTGGAGTCAGCCAGGACAATATCGATACGATGATGGTGCGCAATCCGGCGAAAATTTTTTCCTCCCAGGGCGGCTACTAGCGGCCAAGCGAAAGCCGTTACCACGCCAAGTTGGTGACTAATAGCACGGGTATGGGAATAACCCACACCGAAAAAATCCAATCATCCATCACCCCGCTATTGCTACCTTTAACCCGCTTCTCCTCCCACCCCGCCAGCTTCCGGGGCGGGATCGGGAGCGATGGAGGCCGCCGAAAGAATTCGACGGAAAATAGCTGCTTGAATCCCGATTTTATCGGATCGGCGCCTGGGCGAAATCTTGCGTAGCTACTCACCCCACCGTCTCCCAAGTTCTCTCTAAGCGGCACCTCCAGCCGTAATCCGGGAGCGTGGCTTAAACTTTGCTTACTATCGCAACTGGATCAGCACTATAATGAGCCGTTATTCAGCGGCAGGAAAGCCAGCTGGAACCAGGACTTTGCAACGGAATTCAGGAGTATGTTCGACAAATGGAAGACAGCAAGGCGATCAACCTGCTCATCGCATACGATGAGGTAGATCACGTTAACCAGCTGATTAACCTGTTGCGCAACGCGGCGTATCAGGTCAACAGCGGTGTTGTTGATACTGCTGAAACACTGGAAAACCTGCTTACCGAACCGCGCGGCTGGGACTTGGCTATTATCGGCAACGAATCCAGCGCCTTACCCGCGCGCGCCGTCACGACTGCCATACGCGAAAAAAACCTCGACATTCCCTTTATCCTGATTACCCAACAACCGGATCCGGCCGCTGCAGTCGAGGGGCTTCGCATGGGCGCCGACTATATTGTCGCCATGGACGAGGATCAATTATTTCTCGCGGCTGTTGCCACAACACTGAAAAACCTGAATCACCGGCGCGCAACAAAATTCTGGAAAAAAAGATACGGCGAGACAGAGGCGCGTTGCGAAGGCCTGATGGACAACTCGCAGGATGGCATCGCGATGGTTCAGGAAGGCACTTATGTCTACGTCAATGACCGCTATGCCCGGCTATTTGGCTACCAGAGCGCGGAGGGTATGTTGTTATTGCCGGTCATAGATACCATTGCCGAGCAGGATCAGGAAAAACTCCTCCCCTACCTGAAGCCTCTGTCTACCGACACGGTTGTCGAGGCGACTAAAACGCCGGTTAACGGCATCACGCCCGATCAGGATGTCTTCAAGACCACCATCACAATTTCCCAGGTCGAATACCGCGGCGACCCCGCGTTGCAATTTCTCGTTGCTAAGGAACTCCTCAACGACAGCAGCGCATCCCCTGCTCCGGCCGCCGGCACCAGCCCACTGGCCAATGTTCAGACGAAAAAAATTCTCGACAGCATCGCCAAAGCCATTCTCCGGGCAAGCCGCACCGAAGAGCGCTCGCTGGTTGCATATATCCGCCTGGATCAGATCAAGGATATTCAGCAGAATTCCGGCACCGAATACGCCGAACAGGTGTTTACGGTGGTGCTGGGAAAAGTCGTGGAAAAACTACCCGGCTACCAGGATATGGCACGTTTTAACGAAGACTCAATTGTTATTCTTTTTAACTCCGACAATGCCGCGGAAATTAGCGAACAGGCCGAATTACTGTACCAGGACATTGCCGCGAATACTTTCGAGGTCGGTAGCGAAAGCTTCGCGCTATCTATTTCCGTGTGCCTGAGTCCGGTCAGCGAACGCACCTCTAGTGCCGCCGACTGCGTCAACCAATGTCAGCAAACTATCGCTGAAGCAGACAGAAAAGGCTTGCTTTCCGGCGCCGGCTCTCGCGTGTTGACGATGGATAGCCAGCCGCAGGGCAACATTCGATCGGAAAAACAGGTTCACGATTTCGCGCGGCTGCTGCTGGAAAAGCGTTTGATCGGCATCGCTTTCCAGCCCATCGCTGCATTACACGGCGAGCCCAATGACTTCTACGAAGTATTGATGCGCCCGAAAGTAGACGAATATCCACCAGAGATTCCCAAAGATTTTGTCGCGCGTGTGTTTAAAACTGATGTCGCCAGAGATTTCGACCGCTGGGTTATTCTCGAGGCTGTCAAAAAGCTTGCCGAGCGCCACAAGACGCGGCCTAACACCAAGTTATTTATTAATTTGAGTGCTGCGACGCTGCAGGATGGTAACTTCACTGCCTGGCTGAAGGTCGCCCTGCAGGCTACCAAGGCCTCGCCTTCAGATATTATTTTCCAGTTGCGCGAGATCGACGTTGGCCGCTATATCGACCAGTCGGCGCGCCTTATCGAACAACTGGGCCAACTCAACAGCCGGGCCACCCTGACCCACTTCGGTCTGGCCATTAATCCCCTGCTGGTCCTCGAAAAATTGCCTTTTGATTTCGTCAAGCTCGACAAGGTCGTTGTCGACGCGGCGACAAACGGCGCAGAAGAGCTCGGTGCGATGATCCAGCTCATCGACTCCCTGCGCGAAGCAAAACGCCAGGTCATAATACCTTTCATCGAGACACCTGCGATGATGCCCTCTTTGTGGCAACATGGCGTGTCCTATATTCAGGGACACTATATACAACCGCCCATGGAAACCATGGACTACGATTTTTCTGAGGGCTAGTTTCCCACAAGCTCAAAGCTCAAGAAAGCAGAGAACTGACAGGTTTCCGGCTCGCAAATTTTCGAAAACCGGTGGCTGGCCCTCTACAAGCTACAGCGTATCGCGATCGCGAATACCCATCAGATACAGGATACCGTCGAGCCCGATGTTCGATAGCGCTTGCTTAGCACTGGCTCTAACCAGAGGTTTGGCACGATAAGCAATACCCAGGCCGGCGATACCCAGCATCGGTAGATCATTGGCACCATCTCCCACCGCAACCGTCTGCTCGAGACTGATGTTGTAGCGATGGGCCAGCTGCTCGAGCAGCTCTGCTTTGCGCTGACCATCGAC
>DJFY01000018.1:0-359 GCA_002431545.1 Cellvibrionales bacterium UBA5860
GTGCGCAAAAAGCCCAAACCATTGTTTGCCAGCAAAAAACCCATCAAGCCAGCAGACATCGCAGTCTTTACCCGCCAGATGGCGACCATGATGAAAGCCGGCGTACCGTTGGTACAGAGTTTCGAGATCGTTGAAGAAGGTGCCGATAACCCAACACTAAAAGAGCTGATAACTTCGTTGCACGACGATGTCTCCGCGGGCAACAGTTTTGCTTCAGCCCTTAAAAAGCATCCCAAGTACTTCGATGACCTGTTCTGCAGCCTGGTCGATGCCGGCGAACAGGCGGGCGCACTGGATACCCTGCTCGACCGTATCGCAACTTATAAAGAAAAGACAGAAGCACTTAAAGCTAAAATCAA
>DJFY01000018.1:708-837 GCA_002431545.1 Cellvibrionales bacterium UBA5860
ATTTTGCTGGTTAAGGTTGTACCGGTATTTGCCAATACCTTCCAGGGCTTTGGTGCAGATCTCCCTGGATTTACCTTGCTGGTCCTGTCTTTTTCCGATTTTGCGCAAAAATGGTGGCTGGTGATACTT
>DJFY01000018.1:1121-3401 GCA_002431545.1 Cellvibrionales bacterium UBA5860
GCGGCGGGCTATTTATTTCGCGAAGCCAGAATGCGCTCGAAAAAATTTTCCGACAGTATCGACCGAATGACGCTTAAACTTCCGGCAGTTGGGGATATCGTCAACAATGCCGTTGTGGCGCGGTACGCCCGCACGCTGTCGACGACGTTTTCTGCCGGCGTTCCGCTTGTCGAGGCATTGCAATCAGTGGCCGGTGCCGCCGGTAACTCTGTTTATCGGGATGCAATACACAAGGTTCGGGACGATGTCACCACAGGCTTGACCATTCATTCGTCACTCAAGGCCAGCGGTCTGTTTCCGGTCATGCTGATGCAGTTAACAGCCATCGGCGAGGAATCGGGTACGCTCGATGAAATGATGGCCAAAGCCGCCGATCACTACGAAGAAGCTGTCGACAATGCCGTCGACAACCTCACTGCACTGCTTGAACCGCTTATTATGTCGGTCCTCGGCGTGCTTGTCGGTGGCCTGCTGATTGCCATGTATATGCCGATATTCCAACTGGGTTCGGTTATCTAGCAGTGCTGGAAGGTTTCCAAACCTATCCGGCAGAAATCGTTGTCGCGCTGGCTGCAGTTATCGGGCTACTGGTTGGTAGTTTTCTCAATGTCGTGATTTATCGACTACCCCTGCAGATGCAGAATGCCTGGCGCAGCGACGCGCTGGATTTTCTCGGGCATTCACCGGAACCGGCAGAGACAGTTAACTTATGGACGCCGGCGTCCCGGTGCCCCAGTTGCAAGTCGCCGATCAAGCCCTGGCAAAATATTCCGGTTTTTAGCTACCTTTTGCTGCGCGGTCGTTGTCCCCACTGTGGCGAGCCGATTTCCATTCAGTACCCGATCGTGGAGCTACTCTCAGGGGTAATTTGCGCGGGCGTCATCTATTACTTCGGGCTCAATGCCGCTGCCCTGTTAATTATTGTTTTCTCCTGGATATTGATCGCCCTCACCGGAATCGACCTGGAGCACCAGCTTCTACCGGACAGCCTGACAATTCCCCTGATGTGGCTGGGCCTGTTGGTAAACATCAGCGGCGTATTTACCGATCTGACCAGCGCGGTTATCGGTGCCGCGGCAGGCTATTTGGCGCTTTGGAGTATCTACTGGCTTTTTAAGCTGGTGACGGGAAAAGAAGGCATGGGGCATGGCGACTTCAAATTGCTGGCGGCGCTCGGTGCCTGGGTGGGCTGGCAGCAACTGCCGCTTATTATTGTCATGTCATCGCTGGTCGGCGCCATATTGGGCACGGTCATCCTGCTTGCGCAGCGCAAAGGCCGGGGCAATCCTATCGCCTTTGGTCCTTACCTGGCGATTGCGGGGTGGATCGCGCTGCTTGCTGGCGATAGAATTTCCGCTGCTTATTTAAATACTTTTTAGCAGTCTCTCATGACCTATATTGTCGGTCTCACCGGCGGCATCGGCAGTGGCAAAAGCGCTGTGGCCGCAGGTTTTCAGCGTCGCAATATCAAAGTTGTCGACGCCGACATCGCCGCACGCAAAGTCGTCGAGCCGGGAACGACCGCGCTTGAACGGATCGCCGAGCATTTCGGTGAGTCCATTTTGCAGGCGGACCAAACCCTGGATCGCGCCGCGCTGCGCACAATTGTCTTCGCCGATGACCGGGAGCGGCGTTGGCTCGAACAACTTCTGCACCCGGCCATCGGTCAGTGGCTGGCCGACGAACTGGCCTCTGCAACCAGTCCCTACGCCATACTGGAATCGCCGCTGCTCCTGGAAACCGACCAGCACGAAATGGTCGACCGAATACTGGTGGTCGATGTCTCCAGAGAACAACAAATAGCGCGAGCCTGCGCCCGCGATAGTAATAGCAGGGAGCAAATCGAAGCGATTATCGCGGCCCAGATGCCGCGGGAAGAGCGACTGTCGAAAGCCGATGACGTCGTCGACAACAACGGTCCTATCGAGGATCTCGAAGCACAAATCGAGCGACTGCACACTCGCTATGTCGATCTGGCCGGGCGCAAGCCCTGACCACATAGATCCAACTGACAAGCCCGTCATGCCAGATAATATCGTCCTGCAATGCCCCGAGTGTAAAACTCCCGTCCACTGGAACGAACAATACCCACATCGCCCTTTCTGTTCCGCCCGCTGCAAACAACTGGATTTCGGCGACTGGGCCAACGGCAACCATAGAATTGCCGGCGATCCGGCCGGACAGGCTCCGGACCAAGCCGAAGAATGGGATGACGAGGACAGTTACTGAAAGGAGCAGGATGACACCATCGACAATGCCGCCAAGGCCGGGGATGACGGG
>DJFY01000018.1:3663-10701 GCA_002431545.1 Cellvibrionales bacterium UBA5860
GGCAGGTTAGCCGCGGGAAAATCAAAGGCAACCAACTCCTCCGGCCGAACCCAGGCCACAGTCTGGCCCTCGTTACCGCAAACGGCCCCGGTAAATTCCGTCACTTGCCAAAAGTCCAAGCTTATTTTGCGGTCGGGATAATCGTGCTCCACCTGGAATAAAGGGTTGGCCTGCAATACCGATATCGCGAGTTCCTCGCGCAACTCCCGGTGAAGTGCCGCCTCGGCGGCTTCTCCCTCGGCAACCTTACCGCCCGGAAACTCCCACAATCCACCCTGGTGTTTGTTTTTCGGGCGTCGCGCGATGACAACACGATCGCGTTCCGGCGCAAGTATCACCGCCGCTACCACGCGGACCCTGGATTCGTTTACCCCTGATTGATAACCCGTTGCTTCAGGTTCGGTATTCGGCATTGATGCGGATGTAATCGTGGGACAAATCCGTCGTCCAGACGGTCTGCTCGCAATCGCCCCGGCCCAGGGCAATGGTGAGAGTAATCTCTTCCGGTGTTATCGCATCAAGTCCCGCCTGCTCCCTGTAGTGCGGTGCCAAAGCGCCATTTTCAGCCACCAGTACGTCACCCAGCCACAGCGTTACACCTGCGATGTCCAGTTCCGGGATGCCGGCACGTCCAACCGCCGCCAGTATCCGCCCCCAGTTTGGATCGGAGGCGAAAAGAGCGGTCTTTACCAGGGGCGACTCGGCAACCGCGTAGGCTGCCGACAGGCACTCGTCATCGGAAGCACCCTCGACCACCCTGACCGTGACAAATTTGGTAGCACCCTCGCCATCCCTGACGATGGCCTGGGCCAACTCAGTACAGACCTCCGTCACGGCCTGGGCCAAATTATCGAAGTCGTGTGCAGTGGATGGACCCACGCCCGCGGCCCCGGTCGCCACCAGAACGACGCCGTCATTCGTTGAAGTATCACCGTCGATAGTAATGCGATTAAACGACTCGGCCACCGCACTCTCGAGGATGCCCTGCAGGGCTTTTTCCTCCACGCACGCGTCACAGGCGATATAAGCCAGCATCGTCGCCATATCTGGACGAATCATGCCAGCACCCTTGGCAATGCCACTGATCGTGATGCGACTGCCCGCCACTTCCACCTTGCGTGTCGCACCCTTTGGCCGAGTGTCGGTGGTCAGGATAGCCTCGGCCGCATCGCGCCAGCCGTTGTCATTCAGACTGGAGATAGCGTCGGGTAAAGCGGCAAGTATCTTCTCGACAGGCAGGGACTCGCCGATAACGCCAGTGGAGTATGGCAGGACCTGATGATTTGAAACGCCGGTCAACTCAGCCAGGCACCGGCATATCTTTTCCGCAGCAGCGATACCCGGCGCACCAGTACCGGCATTGGCGTTACCCGTATTGACCAACAGATACCGTATGGCCTGTCTGCTATTTTCTGTAGTGCGCAGGTGCTCCTTGGCGACCAGCACCGGTGCTGCGGCAAAAGCATTGCGTGTAAAAACAGCCGCCAATGTGTTGTTTTCCGCCAGCTCGAATACCACCAGGTCCTTGCGCCCCTCGCGCTTGATCCCTGCGCTGGCAACACCCAGGCGCAGACCAGGTACGGCGTCTATACCGAGCGGAACCGTTTCGCCAACGGCCATCGAGGAGCTCAGCCCAACCGACCGTGACAGTGTTTGAATTTTTTTCCGGAACCACAGGGGCACGGGGCATTGCGGCCGACTTTTTCGCCAGCGCGCACATAGGGCGCCACAGACGCAGCCGGGCTGTCGCCGCCGGCAGCAGCCATTTTATTTTCCGCTGCCATCGCTGAAGACTGTTCGTGCTCGAAAGCAACCTGTCGCTGCTGTTCCATGCGTCGACGCTCCAGCTCGTCAACCTCATCCTGCCGGCGAATCTCGACCCTGCTCAGGAAACGTACGGTCTCGAGTTTGACGTTTTCAAGCATCTCCTGAAACATCTCGAAAGACTCGCGCTTGTACTCCTGTTTGGGGTTTTTCTGGGCGTAGGCGCGCAGACCGATACCCTGGCGCAGATAATCCATATTCGCCAGATGTTCCTTCCAGTAATTGTCCAGAACCTGCAACATGACCTGCTTTTCGAGCATATTCATGTCGTCGCCAATTGCCGCCCGGCGCTCGGTATAGGCAGTGTCCGCCGCCGCGACAATGCGCTCGCGCAGTGCTTCTTCGTTCAGCCGGTCATCCTCGTCCAGCCAGCGCTGCACGGGTAGTTCGAGATTGAATTCAGTCTGTAGGTTGTTTTCCAGATCCTCAACCTGCCACTGCTCGTAAAGACTCTGCGGCGGCACTGAATGATCGACAACACTGTGAATGACATCGTGTCGAACCGCGGTGATCATCTCCGAGATATCATCGGCATGAAGAATTTCATTGCGCTGTTCGTAGATCACGCGTCGCTGGTCGTTGGCGACGTCATCGTACTCGAGCAACTGTTTGCGAATATCAAAATTACGCCCCTCGACTTTACGCTGCGCCTTCTCGATGGCATTGGTCACCATGCGGTGCTCGATGGCCTCACCCTTTTCCATGCCAATAGCGCGCATCATGTTTTTCACGCGGTCAGAGGCAAACAGCCGCATCAATGTATCTTCCATCGACAGATAAAATCGCGATACGCCCGGATCTCCCTGTCGACCGGCACGGCCGCGCAGCTGGTTATCGATACGCCGGGACTCGTGACGCTCGGTACCAAGAATATGCAGACCACCCGCTGCCAGCACCGTGTCATGGCGTTTTTGCCAGTCCTCCTTAAGCGCGGCAACGTCTCTTTCGCGTGGTTGATCAAGAGCCTCAAGCTCAGCCTCCCAACTGCCACCCAGCACGATATCGGTTCCCCGTCCCGCCATATTAGTGGCGATGGTGACGGTCCCGGGTCGGCCGGCCTGGGCAATAATAGATGCCTCCTTGGCGTGGAATTTCGCGTTGAGAACCTGGTGCTCCAGGCCTTCCTTTTTCAGCAGGCTCGACAGCAACTCCGAAGTTTCAATAGACGCGGTACCGACGAGCACCGGCGCCTTCTGTTCGATAGCGCTGCGAATATCCTTGACGACGGCCTCGAACTTTTCTTCCTGGGTGAGAAAAATCAGATCGTTCAAATCCTGTCGCACGACATTTTTGTTGGGTGGAATAACCACCACCTGGAGACCGTAAATCTGCTGGAACTCAAAGGCCTCGGTATCGGCCGTACCGGTCATGCCCGATAGTTTTGCGTAATTTCGAAAATAGTTCTGGAACGTTGTCGAGGCCAGTGTCTGGCTTTCACTCTGTATCGTAACGCCTTCTTTGGCCTCGATGGCCTGATGCAGACCTTCCGACAGCCGCCGGCCCGGCATGGTGCGACCGGTATGTTCGTCGATCAGGACAACCTCACCAGCCTGCACAATGTATTCGACATCGCGATGAAAAAGGTGGTGAGCGCGCAGGGCACTGTTGACGTGGTGCAGTAAATTCAGGTTGGACGGCTGGTAAAGACTCTCGCCCTCCTCAAGCAATCCCTCGCCGGCCAGTATGGATTCGACCTTCTCGTGGCCGGATTCCGTGAGTTCTATCTGTCGGCTTTGTTCATCGATGGTGAAATCCCCGGCATCCTCCTCGCCTTTCTGGGGCAACAGCAGTTGCGCCATGGCATTGATGCGCTTGTAAAGCGCCGAGCTGTCCTGCGCCTGACCGGAAATGATGAGCGGTGTGCGCGCCTCGTCGATCAAAATCGAGTCGACCTCATCGACGATAGCGAAACTCAATTCGCGCTGAGTCTTGTCCTCATAGTGCAACACCATGTTGTCGCGCAGGCTGTCAAAACCAAATTCGTTGTTAGTGCCGTAGGTGATATCCGCGGCGTAAGCCTGCTGGCGACTCGCAGCTTCGGCGCCGTTGCCGTCGGCGCTAATCAGGAAAGAGTTAGCGTTTCCTTCACCGGCGTAGGACTGGATGACGCCTACAGTCATGCCGAGCGCGTTGTAGACCGGCGCCATCCATTCCGCGTCCCGTCGCGCCAGATAATCGTTAACCGTGACGATATGGACACCCGTGCCTGGCAAGGCATTCAAATATGCCGCCAGCGTCGCGACCAGCGTCTTGCCCTCCCCGGTGCGCATCTCCGCGATCTTGCCATGGTGCAATACCAGACCGCCGATCAACTGGACGTCAAAATGGCGTAACCCGATGGTGCGCTTTGCCGCCTCACGCACGACAGCGAAGGCCTCGGGAATGAGTTGGTCGAGCAACTCTCCCGCCGCCAGGCGCTCGCGGAAGACTGAAGTTTGCTGCGCCAGCTGCAAATCGTCCAATGCTGCAATCTGCTCCTCCAGTGCGTTGATTGCTCGCACGGTCTTATTGAGTTTGCGCAACTCGCGATCGTTTTTGCTGCCGATAACTTTTTTAAAAACCTTGCCTACCATGGTCGCTGTTCTACCTGATAGTTACGCCGAAGACGCAATGGAAAGGGGATAGAGCTGGAGTTGAGTGCGTCGCGCACTCCGGGGAAACAGACGTTATCTGACAGTTCGTCGAATGTACCGGGCCGGGTCGACCGGTCGTCCGTGTTTGTAGACTTCGAAATGGACATGCGGCCCTGTCGACCGTCCGGTGCTACCCATGAGAGCGATAGTCTGGCCTTTTTTAACGAGGTCGCCAACTTTGACAAGGTTTTCCTTATTGTGGCCATAAAGTGTCACGAGGGAATCCCCGTGATCGATCTCTACCATATTGCCATAACCTTTCTCGTTTTCCGAGCGCGTCACGATACCCGCCGCGACAGCAACTACCGGAGAGCCCTCCTTGCCGGCGAAGTCAACTCCTTCGTGCCAGGAGCGCGTACCGTGAAAGGGATCGCGGCGCTGGCCGAAGCCAGACGACATCCAGCCTTTTTTTACGGGTCTACCCGCTACCGTGCTCTCTCGCTTGAGTTGGCGATCCGCCATCATGGTCTTGAGCAGGTTGAGTTGCCGCTCGCGATCGCTGACCTGGGCCTCCAACTCCGCGTAAAAGGCATCGATATTGGTTTGCAACACATCTTCGGAAGCCTGTTGCTCCGGACCGCCTACCGCCGGCGCACTGCTGAAGTCGAACTCGCCGCTATCCAGATTGGCAATCTGGGTGATATGGGAGCCCAGGGCATCCAGGCGCAGCAGGCGTGCCTGCATCTGAGCCAGCTGGGAGGAATAGGCCGATAGCTGGTGATTGACCAGTGTCCGGTCTACTTCGAAATCATGTTTCTGCGTCAGCAGTTCACCTTCCAGCGCCTCAATGGCATCTGTGAGTTTTTCACTACCGTTGGCTTCGTTGCCAATCCACGCGCCGAGGCCGAGAGGCAGACCCAGCACCACCACGGACATCAGGGCCTTGGTCCAGCCGTTAAGGTTTAGCGCGAGCGATTTGCCCTTGTGGGCATTGAGCAAAATGATCTTCATTATATTAACCGGCGAGGAGCGGCCTAACGTAGGAAATCGGAGCCTGTTCTTCTTCATCCTCGAAGGTAACCACTTCCCAGGCATCTTCGCTGGCCAGCAACTTTCTCAGCAGGGCGTTGTTCAGGGCGTGCCCGGACTTGTAGGCCTCGAAGGCGCCAATCAGGCTATAACCCAACAAATACAGGTCGCCAATGGCGTCGAGCACTTTATGTTTGACGAATTCGTCATCGTAGCGCAGGCCGTCTTCATTGAGGACGTCGTATTCGTCGACGACGATGGCATTGTCCAAACTGCCACCACGCGCGAGGCCCTTGGAGCGCAGATACTCGATTTCATGCATAAATCCGAAAGTGCGGGCGCGACTGACCTCTTTAACGAAAGATGTACTGGAGAAATCGATGGACGCGCTCAAGCTCCGGTTACGAAATACCGGATGCTGGAAATCGATGGCAAATGTAACTTTGAATCCGTTAAACGGCTCGAAGCGGGCTAGCTTATCGCCCTCCTGGACTGATACCGGCTTTTTGACACGGATAAACTTCTTGGGTGCATCCTGTTCGACAATGCCGGCAGACTGTATCAGAAAGACAAACGGCCCGGCGCTACCGTCCATGATCGGCACCTCGAGCGAGGTCACATCGACAATGGCGTTGTCGATACCGAGGCCCGCCATGGCCGACAGAAGGTGCTCCACGGTCGACACGCGGATATCGCCATTAACGAGTGAAGTGGAAAGTGTGGTATCGCCCACATTTTCGGCTTTCGCCTGAATTTCGACGACGGGGTCGAGATCGATGCGGCGAAACAGAATACCGGTATCAACGGGCGCGGGCTTCAGGGTCAGGTAAACCTTCTCCCCTGTGTGCAAGCCTATTCCGGTAGCGCGAATAGTGTTGTTGAGCGTCCGTTGTCTTATCAATTGGGGCCAATATCCGGGCGATGGGCCCGGCATCTTAGCAAAAGAGCTTTCTCTACTCTACAGGCGAATGCGCACCCTGCGGAGGGGTTCACACAGGGTGCGCATTACACTTTAGTCGGCCTGGCGGCGCAAAAAGGCAGGGATATCCAGGTAGTCCGTATCCATTTCTTCCTTGGGCTCTGAATACATAACTTCCCGGCCCTGCGGCTCGCGCAGGTCTTCCGCATGTTGTTGCGTCGGTCTGGCTTCCATCGCGGCTGGAGCCGGCGCGGCGCCGCCACGCATACGGCGGGTCACCGTCGGTCGATCGAGCCGTCCGTAATCGATTTCGCCGTTGGGATTGGTCGTGTTATCGACCACCTTGGTCGGTGCTGCAGGCCGTCGCAAATCCTCCTGATGCCCGAGACCCGTGGCCACTACTGTGACACGCAGTTTGTCTTCCATAGACTCGTCGATGACCGTGCCGACAACCACCGTGGCATTGTCCGAAGCAAACTCCTCGACCGTATCCCCCACATCGGCGAATTCTCCCAGCGAGAGGTCCGGACCGGCAGTGATATTCACCAGAATACCGCGCGCACCACGCAAATCGATGTCTTCCAGCAAGGGGCTGTGCACCGCCGCCTCGGCAGCTTCGCGGGCACGGCATTCGCCGCTTGCGTTACCGGTACCCATCATGGCAACACCCATTTCCGACATCACGGTGCGCAC
>DJFY01000018.1:10942-14239 GCA_002431545.1 Cellvibrionales bacterium UBA5860
TCGGCGAAGTCGACGTTGATCATGCCCGGCCTGATAATCAGATCGGCTATGCCCTGCACGGCGCCAAGCAAGACATCGTTCGCGGCTTTAAAGGCTTCCAGCAGACTGGTGGATTTACCCAGCACCGCCAGCAACTTTTCGTTCGGTACGGTGATCAGCGAATCAACGCGCTCTTTGAGCTCCTTGATCCCGCCCTCGGCAACCGCCGACCGCTTGCGCCCCTCGAAGGGAAATGGACGCGTGACCACAGCTACTGTCAGGATGCCCAGGTCTTTGGCGACATCCGCCACCACAGGCGCGGCACCGGTGCCAGTACCGCCACCCATGCCAGCCGTGATAAAGACCATATCCGCACCCTGCAGCACGTCGGCAATGCGATCGCGATCCTCGAGCGCAGCCTGGCGCCCGACTTCGGGATTGGCGCCGGCGCCGAGGCCTTCCGTTATGCCGTTGCCCAGCTGCAACAGAGTGCTGCCGGTTATATCCTTGAGCGCCTGGGAGTCGGTATTGGCGCAGATAAAATCGACACCCTCCACCTGACTGTTAATCATATGCCTGACGGCATTGCCGCCGCCTCCGCCGACACCAATGACCTTGATTTCGGCCCCTTGTGGAACACCATCGACTATTTCGAACATAGTGGTTACCCCTCAGTTTAAGTGTCCTGCCTGGACACAGTTTGTGAATTACAAATGGTCCTGAAACCAGCGTTTGATCCGCTCGAGAAAGCCGCTACCGGCTTTACCCTTGCGCACACCGCTGCCCTCCCTGTGCTGCCGCAGTCCATACAGCAACAGACCCACACCCGTGGAATAAATCGGGTTATTGACGATGTCGGTAAGTCCGCGGATATTCTGCGGACAGCCCAGTCGCACCGGCATATGAAATATTTCTTCCGCCAGCTCGACCACGCCCTCCATCTTGGCCGTACCGCCGGTCAGAACCACACCGGCGGCCGCCAGATCCTCGAAGCCGCTGCGCCGCAGCTCAGACTGCACCAGCGTGAATAACTCGTCGTAGCGGGGCTCGACCACTTCCGCTAGCGCCTGGCGCGATAAATCCCTCGGCGGACGCTCGCCGACACTCGGCACCTTCACCGTTTCATCGGGCCGCGCCATTTTGGCGAGCGCGCAGGCATACTTGATTTTCAGCTCCTCGGCATGAGCGGTCGGGGTGCGCAGGGCCATTGCTATATCGTTGGTGACCTGGTCCCCGGCAATCGGGATGACGCCGGTATGGCGGATGGCGCCGTCGGTAAATATCGCGATATCCGTGGTGCCTCCACCCAGATCGACCATGCACACGCCGAGCTGCTTTTCGTCTTCGGTAAGCACGGCGTAGCTGGAAGCGAGCTGCTCGAGAATGATGTCGTCGACTTCAAGACCACAGCGGCGAATACATTTTTTTATATTCTGCGCAGCATTGGCGGCACAGGTGACGAGATGCACCTTGGCCTCGAGACGCACGCCGGACATACCCAGAGGTTCGCGCACACCCTCCTGGTTATCGATAATGAATTCCTGCGGCAGCACATGAAGAATTTCCTGATCCGCAGGAATCGCGACCGCGCGCGCCGCGTCGATGACGCGCTCCACATCCAGCGGCAGCACCTCCTTATCCCGTATGGCGACGATGCCATGAGAGTTCAGGCTGCGAATGTGGCTGCCAGCAATACCCGCATAAACGGAATGAATGTGACAACCGGCCATCAATTCGGCTTCCTCGATAGCCCGTTGAATTGCCATCACCGTCGACTCGATGTTGATCACCACACCTTTTTTCATGCCCGACGACGGATGCATACCAGTGCCGACAATCTCGATCTGGTTATCGGCACCAATGACACCGACGATAGCCACTACCTTGGAGGTGCCGATATCCAGACCGACAATCATTTCTTCGCTGTTATTGTTCGACATAACGTGCTTCCCGTATCAGCACCGCGGTACATCCCGCTGCATCGCCGCAGTGGCGCGCTAACGCCACGACACTGCCACCCCATTTTCATAGCGGGCGTCGACGGCGGCGATATCGGCCTGCCGCGCCGCCAGTTCCTCGCGCCAGACCTGAGCGAATCTGCGCACCTTGGCCGGCACATCACGCTGGCCTAACACCACGGCAAAACCGGCATCCAGGCTGACGCGCCAGCGCCGATAAGCGTCCATTTCAAACGCCACGACCTTTAGTCCCTCGCGATTTAGCAATTCACTCACGTCGCGGTACTCCTGCATCACTTCCGCGATACTGCCGCTGGGGCCGGAAAGGTGAGGCAGTGTCACCAGAGAATCCGCGTCGTTTATCGCCAGGGTATCGCCACGTCGGTTGACGAAGCTGTCCTGCCCCCAGCGGGCTATCGGCACTTCTTCGACAACCGATACCTCCAGCCGCCCCGGCCAGTAACGCCTGGCGCTGGCGCTGGCGATCCAGGGATGAGCTTCCAGCGCCGCACACACCGCTGCCAGATCCAGACTCAGAAAGCCGCCTTCAATGGCGCCTTCAACCAGGCTCTGCAGCTCTTCCCGGTCGACCCTTTGCATGGGGCTGGCAATGGCAATACTTGAAACCGGCGCATCTGCCCATCGATAGAACAAAAATCCAGCAAGCGTGATCGCGAACACAAACGTCACCACACATGACAGCCAAAGGGTTCTGAGTGCGCGCCGCCGCCAGCGCAGTAGCCGACCCGGCCGCGCCGGCACACGTGGTGCTATGCGCTGGTTTTTCTTGCGCGTGTTCAACATGCGGCAGCCTCCCGAGCGGGCTGGCGGCCGGTATCGGCCCATAGAATTTCTAGAAGCAGTTCGCCAAAGTCCAGTCCGGCCGCACGCGCCGCCATCGGCACCAGGCTATGGTCGGTCATGCCGGGCACCGTATTGACCTCGAGCAGATAAGTCTTGCCTGCTCTATCTGTCATCAAATCGACACGGCCCCAACCAACACCACCAAGGCTGTCGAAAGCGCGTAACGCAAGGTCCTGCATGGCTTGCTCTTCTGCGACCGGCAGCCCGCAGGGGCACAGGTAACGGGTATCGTTCGACTGGTATTTGGCCTCGTAGTCATAAAAGGGCCGATCAGTTTCCAGCTTGATGACCGGCAAGGCCCGGCCATTGAGAATCGCCACGGTGTATTCTTCACCGTCAAGCCATGTTTCAGCCAGCACGTCACAGTCAAAGCGACCGGCCTCGCGCCAGGCCGCTTCCAGCTCCCGTGCTGTATCGGCCCGCGTCATACCCAGACTCGAGCCCTCGCTCGCGGGCTTGACCATGGCGCTGCCACCCAGCGATGCCAACACCGCCG
>DJFY01000029.1:0-539 GCA_002431545.1 Cellvibrionales bacterium UBA5860
GTTTGGCTTACTTTCCAGGACGATTGGGTGGCGTTCAAGGTCGCGCACCTGATGAATCCCAAGCGTCTGGTCTGGGCCAATGACTTCCCCCACAGTGATGCCACCTGGCCCTGGTCTCAGGAGATGCTCGACAAGCACGCGTCGCACTTGTCCGCCCAGGAGCAGCGGTGGATCATGCGGGAAAATATTATCGAGGTTTACGACCTGCCGGTCGACAAAATCCCGGCTTGAGTCGATGCAGGCATGAGTTAGCGCCAAATAAGAACCCGATGTTGATACATCGGGTTTTTTTTCGCAAAAACGGGGGGTTCGGACATGCACTACGACATAAAAATATCTGGCGGCACCATTATTGATGGCGAAAACACGCCGCGCTACCAGGGCGATGTGGGCATCAAGGACGGCAAAATAGTTGCGCTGGGCGCGGCGCCCGGCGATGCCGACCGTGTCATTGATGCGACCGGGAAAATAGTTTGTCCCGGATTCGTCGATTGTCACACGCACTACGACGCACAGATCATCTGGGACAGGATGATGAC
>DJFY01000029.1:835-4905 GCA_002431545.1 Cellvibrionales bacterium UBA5860
CGCACGCTGGAGAATGTCGAAGGCATGAACGCCGAAGCGCTCAAGGCGGGTCTGGGGGAAGACTGGTCTTTCGAAAGTTTTCCGGAATACCTGGATGCTATCGAAGGCAACGGCATGGGCATCAACGTCGGTGTACTGATGGGCCACACGCCGATTCGACTCTATGTTATGGGCGAAGACTCCACGGAGCGGGAGGCGACCCCCGAAGAAGTGGAGCAGATGCGCGAGATTGTTCGCGAGGGACTGCGCGCTGGCGCCATGGGCTTTGCCTCGTCGAAAGCGCCTACCCATATCGGTGCCGGGGGCAAGCCGGTACCCAGCAGGCTGGCGGTCTACCAGGATGAGATCTTGCAGATTGCCAAAGTTATAGGTGAGGAGAAGACCGGTATCATTCAGTCGACAATCGGTGGTGACGTGTTGCAGGAACAGTTTGCCGAGATGTCAAAGGTGGCAGACTGCAATGTCACCTGGACGGCGCTCCTGCAGGGTATCAGTCTGGGCGGCGGTGACCACCGGGAGCAGCTGAAAAAGGCTGCCCAACTGGTGGCTGACGGCGCCCGTGTATATCCTCAGGTGAGCCCGCGGGCGCTGAATTTCGAGATGAATTTCAAGGCGCCATTCGTATTCGAGAGCATGAAAGTTTTCAAGCCCGTATCAGCGGCGGATTTTGACGGTAAGAAAGCGATTTATCGGCAGCCCGAGTTTCGTGAAGGTTTCAAGAAAACACTGGAAAAAGGCATGTCATTGGGTATGGCAGGCTGGCCCAAGACCGTGATTTCCTTTTGCCCGTCGAACCCCGCGCTGGACGAGCGTCCGCTATTTGAAGTGGCCGCGGAGCGTGGCCAGCACCCTGTCGACACACTTCTGGACTTGTCTCTGGAAAATGAACTCGAAATGCGAATCCGCATGCCGATCGCCAACCACGACGAAGACGAAGTCGAGGTGCTTCTCAAGGATCCGAATGTGGTGGTCGGGTTGTCCGATGGCGGGGCTCATGCGAGTCAGCTTTGCGACGCCTGCTTTTCGACCTATATGCTGGGTCACTGGGTGCGGGAAAAGGGCGCACTCGATCTCGAATACGCGGTTTACCTGCTGACTTCGCGCCCGGCGGACGTCTGCAATATTACCGATAGAGGCCGGCTCAAAGAGGGTCTCGCCGCCGATGTGGTGATTTTCGATGCCGACACTGTCGGCGCTGGTGAGCTCAAGCGGGTCTACGACTTTCCCGCCGGGGCGGATCGCCTCATTTCAGAGGCCAGCGGGATCGATGCGGTTATCGTTAATGGTGTCTTGTTACGCGAGCGCGGCGCGGATCGCGTCGATCCGGCGGCGGATTCCCTTCCGGGACGCTTGCTCCGGCACGGCGCTGCCGCCTGACGTCGCGCTGCGGCGGCATTGATAGCTGCCCTTGCGGCACTATGGTTTTTCGGATGACGGCATGCCGCTGAGTAGGCGATCGTTTAAGAGGGTGTTCCAGGTGGGGCCGGCACAGGTGGATTCAGATTTTATAATTTAAATTAATTAACCATTATAACTTTTTGAAAAAAATGGAAAATATATCTCAAGGAAATTATATATTTGATGCCGATGCTCACATCCTTGAGCCACCGGATCTGTGGGAAAATTATCTCGAATCAGAGTTTCTGGATCGCGCCATCAGGTTCGATGTAAGTCCCGACGGTGTGGAACAACTTTATGTCGACAATGAGATCATTCTGCCTAACTGTACGGCAGCGCTGGGCGGTGCCAATCTGGATCGTACCGAAGCTTTCAATCCAAATGGTTCGCTGACCTATGTAGACGGTGCACCCCTGGGTAGCATGGATGGCGACGAGCGCATTAGGCAATTCGATAACTGGGGGCTCAGTGCGGGCCTGGTGTTACCGACCATCGGCATCTTGTGGGACACGCCGGATAATCGTCTGGCCAACGCCTATTGCCGGGCGTACAACAACTGGGTCTACGATTTTCAGGCCGCCGATCGCGATCGTCTGGTCATCGCCGCCAACCTCAATTTTCACGACATCGACGCCGCAGTGACGGAGCTTGAGCTGCGCCTCAAGCAGGGCTTCAAAGGCGTATTTTTACCGCCTGAGCGGGTCGACGGCCACGGTTTTGCCAGCGATTACTTCGATCCACTGTGGGCCCGCATTGAGGAAGCCGGTGTTCCGCTGTTGGTTCATGTGATCGTCCGCACACGTCGCTTTGTCACCGGTTTTGTCGGCGACTGGTATGAAACCCCCGCAAACAGAACGTTTACGTTTGCGCTGGGTGCTCCGTCCCAGGTAATGCCGGCCTGTATGTCGATGGTGATGGATGGTCTGTTCGATAAGTTTCCGCGCTTGAAGGTGTTGGCGATAGAAGCGGGTTGTGGCTGGGCAGCCTATGCTATGGACCGCCTCGACGAAAAATATCAACATTTCTCCGGGTTTGACCACAAACTCGCGCTGGCCAAACCCAGTGAATACTTTCGCCGCAACCTCTGGTTTGTTGCCGAACCCGAGGAGCGTACCATCGCCTCGGCGCTTGAACTGGTGGGCGAAGATCGCATTTTATGGGGGTCGGACTTTCCGCATATCGACTCGCACGTGGATGCGCCCGGTCAGGTCAAGCAGCGGCTGGGCCACTTACCCAAGCATTTGCAGCACGCCGTGCTTGGCGACAATGCCCGTAAGCTATTTCGTTTATAACAACGCCTGGTTAAGGCAACCGCAGCGCTGCCCGTATTCTCGCGGCAAGCCATCATCAAGTAGTAGGAAAAACCATGTCAAACGAAAGTCCTGTTGTAGATGCTGTTGTGGACAGTGCCGCGGCATTAAAACCATTGATCAGCGAGTACCGACGGGCCGGCGAGATTCGAGCGCGACTCGCCCCCGAAGTGGTTGAAGCCGTGGGTAAGGCCGGTATGTTTCGCCTGTTTGCCCCGAAAGAGGTGGGCGGGCTGGAGGTAGAACCTTCCCAGGCTTTTCGCGCCGTCGTTGAAATGGCTTCGGCGGATCCCGCGGTCACCTGGTACGTGGTTAATTCCATGCCAGGGTGCATGATGACGGCCAAATTGCCCGAAGCGGAACGCAACAAAGTTTTCGCCGATCCCGATCGGCATTTCGGATTCTCCGCGGTGGCATTAGCCCGGGCCACCCCTGTCGATGGTGGCTATACATTGAATGGCTCGTGGCCTGTAGTCACCGGTGTTGAGGATTCGCTCTGGTGTGCGCTGGCAGGTCTGGTCTGGGAGGGTGATGCGCCTCGCCAGGTCGACGGTCGACCCGACGCGCGTATTTTTCTGGTGCCTACCGGCGAGCTGGAGATAGAACAAACCTGGCAGGATGCTGCCGCCATGCGGGGCACGGGTAGCAACAAGGTTAACGCCAGAAATGTGTTTATTCCCGAGGTGCGGGCCTGTCAGCCCGGGAGCGCACCTGTGATCGATCGTCCCCTGTTCCGCGATTCCCCCACGGCCCTGACCCTGCCCATATTTGCCGCAGTTGCTGTCGGCGTACTCAAGGGCGCCATTGAGGCGGCGACGGTCGAAATCAAGAAAAAAGTGTCCTCGGTCACGGGTAAGGCCCTGCGTGACCAGACCGAGACGCAGATCGCTGTTGCCGATGCCAATGCGGCGCTACGCGCCATCAATGCCGGTGCAATCGAGGCCTTTGATCACGCCTGGTCTTTTACCAGCCGTGGCGAGACGGTCCCGCGGGAGGTCAAAGCCGAGCTTTACTCCTCGAGTTTTTATGCCGGGGATGTGGCCCGGCAAATGATCAGTAATCTGTATACCAAGGGCTCTCGCGCTGCCTTTATGCAGGGTCACGCTCTGGAGCGCAGTCTGGCCAATATCCACGCTGTGATCGCCGCGATAGATGCCCGCCGTGGTTTCCATCATTCCGCTGGTGCCGTACTTCTGGGCGGTGAACCGCTGGAAGCTGCGTTCTAAAAACGCGGCTGCTGACGACATCGGCAGCTTCCGTTTTAGTGTGCGGTCGAAACACGAACAATCCGTTCCGGGCTTGGCTTTCGGGGAGCTATCTCTCGGGAAACGGTGTCTCTGCAAGCAGTGTCTCGGCAAACAG
>DJFY01000029.1:5207-13313 GCA_002431545.1 Cellvibrionales bacterium UBA5860
ACACCTTGGTGTCGATGTGATAGACGTAATTTGAGTGGTCTTCCGGCATCAGCCATATCCCGACAAAAAAAGGTCGTCGGCACTGCGACTCAGGTCCGCCATCGATCGACACGTCCGTATCTTAGGGTGTGGTGTGCGCAGGCCCCGGTGAGTGTGGCGTCAGCGGTCGGGAGGAATCTGCCGGGACTCTTGCGTCGGTTGTCAATCCGCCAAAGTGCGTGGGTCCTCGTGGCCACGGGTGACGTTTGCCGCTGGCGGTACCGGGGACGATTGGGCAGAGATCATCGCGGAGTTTGGGCCATCGATGGCGCGTCTGCGCTATCGAGAATGTTTTCTATTTCATCCATGAGCGCGTTGCATCGTTTTACAACCGATGCGTAGACGGTCTCTGAAGCCAGATCGACGCCCGCTTTTTTAAGCACTTCGTAGGGGTAGTCTGAGCCTCCGGCGCGCAACAGGTCCAGGTACTGCTCGCGGGCATGGTTATCGTCGGCAAGGATTTTTTCCACCAGGTGGTAGGCGGCGGAAATCGAAGTCGCATACTGGTAGACGTAAAAGTTGCGGTAAAAATGGGGGATGTAAGCCCACTCGACGGTGTATGCCTCATCGATGTGTGTAACGCCTTCGTCGTGACCGTAGTAGCGTTTGAGAATATCACTGTACAGCGTGTTTAATTTTTCTGCCGAGAGGGCGCCGCCCTTGTCGATGACTTCATAGGCCGCCAATTCGAACTCGGCAAACTGGGTTTGTCGAAAGAAAGTGCCGCGCAAACCCTGCAACTCCTCAAACAAAAAATAAAGACGCTCTTCGTCACTGGTGGCGTTTGCGGCCAAGTACTTATAGAGCAATAGTTCATGAGCGATCGAGGCAATTTCTGCGATAAATGTCGGGTACTCGGATTTTTCGAATGGCTGGGCATCGTTGGCCAATAGCGAGTGTAGAGCGTGACCCCACTCGTGGGCATAGGTCGTTAGCGACTCAAAATCATCGTTGTGGTTAAGCAGCATATACGGGTGCACGTCGTAGGCGGCGCTAAACTGGTAGGCACCACTGCGCTTGCCCTCGGCCGGGTAGGCGTGGATCCAGGGTTTGCGCGATGCCTGGTCGAACAGATTGCGGTAGCGCTCACCCATGGGTTGCAAGGCCTCGGATAACAAGTTGCGCGACGCCTCCAGGGTATATGTTGTCCGGTTCTCGCTGATCGCTGGGTACACGTCGTAGTAACGGGGTTTCGTCAGATCCAATTTTCTGGCGCGCAACTTGAGGTACCTGTGGAGTGTCGGCAGGTTCCGGTTCACGCTGCTGACCAGCGTGCGGTAAACCTGTTCGGGTATGTTGTCGACTGCCAGTGCCTGATGCAGGGATGAGGGATAACCGCGCATTCGCGCTGCGAAAGCCTGCGCGCGAATATGTCCGGCCAGCGTTGTGGCGAGGGTCTGTTGAAACTGGCTGTAGGTGCCGAAGAATTGATCGAACACGGCTTCGCGGTCGGCGCGAACAGGTGCGCCCCGGTATTGCGTATAAGCCGCTGGTGTAAGTTTGGCTTTCTGCCCGGTACTGAGCACGATTTCCGGCCATGGGATGTCAGCGTTTGTCAGCACGGTGTAGGCATCATTAGCCAGGCGCAATGGCGACTGGGCCGCGGCCAGAATCTGTTCTTCACGCGCGGGCAATACATGTGGCGCGCGGCGCAGCAGGTTTTTTATCTTGAAATCGAAGTTGTCGAGCGCGCTGTTCTCCGACAGCCAGCGTTGCAGAGTGCTCTGCCCAATAGCGAGAATTTCCGGTTCGAAAAAACTGGTGGCCTCCGTGTATCGCGCGAACAGGTCGTCGGCAAGGCCATGTCGCTCGAGTGTCGCTGAGTTGTTCAGGTCGATATCTTTGGCCAAAAAGGAATAAGCGTAGAGTCGTCCCAACGCCCGGTAGGTATCTGAACTGCGCTGCAAGCAGTCCGCCAGTTGGTGCGCAGCGGTGGCCAGTTGGCCGCGGCAGGTCTCCAATTGACTGACGCTGTCTTCAATGCGGAGCCGGGCCTGCCGCCATTCATTCTCGTTTTTATAAAGATGAGACAAGTCCCAGACAGCCGGCGGTGGGTTCTCGTCGGCCCAGGCCCAGGGCACACAAGTGGCAAACAACCACACCAGAACTGCCCGCCACTGCCCTCCGGTAAATCGGTAAAGAATGCCCTGGGTTGCCTGTCGGCGATTCCGGAGTTGGCAGTAAAAGGAAGTAAGCTTTAAAGCGGCAATATGTGTGGACATGCGTATTACTCGTTGATGGGGTGTGCGGCCAGGACTTCACAGTCGAGGCTACCGTCGTTAACCCGGACTTCCAGTTTTTCGCCGGGCTGGACAGCTGCGATTTGGCTGACGATTTCGCCCGATTCGCGCCGGACTATGGCATAGCCCCGCTCCAGGGTCCCCAGGGGACTCACCGCCTGGAGCAGGGCAACGCGCGCCGCAAAACGCTGACTTTTGTCGTCGATAACGTGTTGCATGGCGGTTCGCAGTCGACGCGTCAGCTCCTGGAGCCTTTCAGTATAGCGGGGGAGCAGAACCCCGGGCGTATGTTGCGCCAGTCGCTGGGACAGGCGCTCCAGGTGCAGGTTTTTTTGCTGAATTTCCAGCGTGAGCGCGGAAAGCAAACGCATTTCCAGATAATCCAGACGCTGCTGTTGGCTCTCCAGGACTTGCCGGGGGTGCCTCAGGCGTTTGCTCAGGTTGTGTAATTGCAGCTCGGCGGATGCGATACGGCCCGCCGCGTGACGAGTGAACCAGCGGCGATAGCCTTCCAGCACCTGGCGGATTTCTTCCCGGTCGGGACTCGCCATCTCCGCCGCTGCAGAAGGCGTCGGCGCCCGGGCGTCGGCAACGAGGTCGGAAATGCAGATGTCCGTTTCGTGGCCGACGGCGGAAACCACGGGAATTTCGCTTTGAAAAATCGCGCGCGCGACGATTTCCTCGTTAAACGGCCAGAGGTCTTCGAGTGAGCCACCGCCGCGCGTCAGCAACAGGAGATCGCATGAGCGATGCCTGTTGGCTCGAGCCAGTGCGCGGACGATACCAGCCGCCGCCTCGCTGCCCTGCACCGGTGTTGGGTAGATATACACCGGCAGGCTGGGGAATCGACGTTGCAGTACATGCAGCACGTCCCGTATCGCCGCGCCGCTGGGCGATGTGATGACGCCAATCCGTTTGGCAAATGCTGGCAGGTCGCGTTTCCGGGCGAGATCGAACAGACCCTCCGCGGCGAGCTGTTTTTTAAGTTGGTCAAAACGCCGCTGTAGTGCGCCGATGCCCGCTGGCTCCATATGTTCGACGATAAGCTGGTAGTCGCCCCGGTTTTCGTAAAGGCTGACTCGCCCCCTCACCAGCAGGTGTTGTCCGTCTTCCGGCTGGAAACTTATGTTTCGATTGCGATTGCGAAACATCGCGCAACGGATCTGTGCGGCGTCGTCTTTCAGTGAAAAGTACCAATGGCCGGACGAAGGTCGGGCGAGATTGCTGATCTCGCCCTCGACCCAGAGCAGGGGCAGGTGGGTTTCAAGCAATTGCCGCGCACGGCGATTGAGCTGGCTGACCGTTAAGACCTGCCGCTCGTTGGCTTCTGTGACGATTGACTCCATCGGGTGATTGTAGTGCAAACCGCGTGGGCAACAAGCGATGTCCGCGCTGTGAGGCGGGCGGGCGCTTGGAGCCGGTATGCTGGAGCTGCGTGCTCTGGTTAAATACCGGTTTATCGACTTGGCGTACCAGTGATGCGCACGGCGTAATTCCCGGAGAAATCCATAGATGACGAGTACAACCAGCTTGATTCCCGGTCCCGTTGGCCAACTAGAAGTTGTGGCAGACTTGCCGAATGCATCCGGGCCACTGGCCGGCGCGGGCTACTTTGCCGTGGTAAGTCACCCGCACCCCCTTTACGGCGGCACCATGGACAACAAGGTCGTCACTACGCTCTGTCGCATATATCGGGAACTCGGTGTGCCGGTGGCCCGATTTAACTTTCGCGGTGTTGGACAGAGCGCCGGGCAGCACGATCATGCGCGGGGTGAAGTAGAGGATTTATGTGCGGTGGCGGCATGGATGCATGCTGAAAATCGCGGTGCCACGGCTCTGCTCGCCGGGTTTTCCTTTGGCGCCGCCGTTACTGCCCTGGCCTGTGCACCCACAGCCGCCGGTCACTGCGTGCTGGTGGCGCCACCTGTGGAGCGCTACGCCATTGCGAACGATAGCGCCCTGGCCTGCCCGACGATCGCGGTACTTGGCAGTGAAGATGATCTGGTCGAACCCATCGCGACGCAGCGTTATTTGTCCCAGCTTCAACCGCCGCCCGCAGTAGTACTGATCGAAGGTGCGACGCATTTTTTCGACGGTAAGTTGACTGCGCTGCGCGAGCGTCTGACGCCCGCGTTGCTCGAAGCGTTGGACGCTAGCCGGGAATAGGTTCCGGAACAAAGCGTAGCGATTCTGGCGGTTGCGGCCACGCCGGTGCCTCCGGTAGAGTTGGCCGCTGTCTGTTCGTCTCGACTCAGCGCTTATATGTCTTTCACTCCCCTGCAGCGGTATCAACACGACCTGAAGCAGACCGGTTTTGTTGCCGACGACGCCCAGGCGGCAGCCGTTGGCAAGTTGCAATTGCTCTACGAGCGCCTGTTGGCGCCGCAAACCGGGCGTGTGAACTTGTTTCAGCGGCTGTTAAAAAACCAGCGTCCGCCCGCCGTCGACGGCCTGTATATGTGGGGTGGCGTCGGTCGTGGCAAAACCTATCTGATGGACAACTTTTACGAAAGTTTGCCGTTCGAGCAAAAAATGCGCGTGCATTTCCACCGTTTCATGAAGCGCGTGCATCGGGAGCTTAGAGCGGTTGGGGGAGAAAAGAATCCACTCGACAAGATCGCGACTCTTCTCGCGGATGAGACTCGGGTCATCTGTTTCGACGAATTCTTCGTGTCCGACATTACCGATGCCATGTTGCTGGGTACGCTGATGGAACGCCTTATCAACCACGGCGTCGTTCTGGTGGCGACCTCTAATATCGAACCTGACCGGCTTTACGAAAACGGTTTGCAACGACAGCGCTTCGTGCCGGCAATCGACCTTATTAAGCGCCATTGCGAAGTGTTTAATCTCGATGGCGGTACGGATTACCGATTGCGCGCCTTAACGCAGGCGTCGCTCTACCATTGGCCGCTTGGAGACACCGCCGAGCAGGAAATGAACGACGCTTTTTATCGTTTGGTGCCGGCTGCAGAAGAGGTGCGCAAGGCTGTATTGATCGAAGTCGAAGGTCGGGATATTCCCTGCCGATACGTAGGAGAAGACGTAATCTGGTTCGACTTTGAGGCACTCTGTGCCGGGCCGCGTAGTCAGAATGACTACATCGAACTGGCGCGAGAGTTTCACGCGGTGTTGCTGAGTGGCGTGCCGCCGCTTGGCGCGCACAGAGACGACGAGGCCCGCCGTTTTATCAACATGGTTGACGAATTTTACGATCGTAACGTCAAGGTGGCGATCTCAGCCGAAGTCTCTCTGGAAAATCTTTACGAGGGGGGTCGGCTTGAGTTCGAGTTTCAGCGTACGCAAAGCCGCCTGCGGGAAATGCAGAGTCACGAATACCTGAGTCGCCCCCACCGTCCCGAATAACCAGTGCTAACTCTGCGATGGTGGAAAGTCTGGCTTATCACGGGGTGATCGAACTGCTTGAAATGCCCGGGGCACGTCGGTAGAATTCGCGCTCGCTTTCCCGGGCCCGGGCTTAAAAGCTGCGGCGCATCGGTGTAGAAGAAGAGAATATTTCCGGTCGGGCTGCCCCTTCCCGCGATGCCGCGGCAGATGATGGTCAGCGCGACACAACGTCACAAGACGGTTCGATCATGAAAACATTCAGCGCCAAAGCAGAAACGGTGCAGCGAGACTGGTTCGTTGTCGATGCGACAGATAAAACCCTCGGGCGACTGGCCAGTGATATCGCCTCGCGCCTGCGCGGCAAGCACAAGCCGGAATATACGCCGCACGTGGATACCGGGGATTACATCGTTGTTGTCAACTGCGAGAAAATCCGCGTCACGGGTAAAAAGTTTACTGACAAGATCTATTATCATCACACGGGCTACCCGGGCGGTATCAAGGATATCAGTTTTGAAAAACTGCTTGAGAAGGCGCCGGAGCGCATTCTGCAAAAAGCGGTAAAGGGTATGTTGCCCAAGGGCCCGCTGGGACGGACGATGTTCAAAAAACTGAAAGTCTATGCTGGAGACGCGCACCCACACGCGGCGCAGCAACCCCAGCCTCTCAATATTTAACCCGAATAACTCAGAGTCCTGGATATGGCACAAACCTATTACGGCACCGGCCGACGCAAGACCGCTTCGGCGAGGGTTTTTCTCAGCCCCGGTAGCGGCAGCATCACCATTAACAATCGCGGCATCGATCAGTATTTCGGTCGGGAGGTCGCGCGGATGATCGTACGTCAGCCCCTGGAGAAAGTAGAGGCTGTGGACAAGTTCGATATGAACGTGACAGTTACCGGCGGCGGCAGTTTTGGTCAGGCCGGCGCAATACGGCACGGTCTGGCCCGGGCGCTGGTTCAGTACGACGAAACTCTGCGTCCGTCGCTGCGCCAGGCAGGCTTTCTGACCCGCGACGCGAGGGCGGTCGAGCGGAAAAAAGTAGGTTTGCACAAGGCGCGCAAACGACCCCAGTACTCGAAGCGCTAAGTGTCAAATTGTGTGTTCTTAAGCCCGGCGGATGCCGGGCTTTTTTGTCTATATATAACAATGAGTTAGGTGTCGATATAGGGTAATTCCCTTGATCGTGTAGGGCTTTTTGATTACTATGACGCGCCTTTTTTGCCTGCGCGGAGGAGACTGGATGTCGCTGCGTGAGTAGGCGTCCTGTCTTCGTAATTCAGCTTTTGGGGAGAGCTCTATGAGCAATGACGGTGTCAATCAGAAGCGTCGCCGCTTTCTGACTGGAGCCACCTGTGTGGTTGGTGCGGCCGGCGTAGCCGGCGCTGCCGTGCCATTTGTCGGTTCCTGGTTTCCCAGCGCCAAGGCGAAAGCGGCCGGGGCACCGGTCAAGATCAATATCGGTAAGCTCGAGCCGGGCAGCATGATGATCGAGGAGTGGCGGGGCAAACCTGTCTACGTCGTCCGCCGATCGGCCGAAGCGCTCGCTTCCCTTGAAAAGCAAACCGGCAAGCTCAACGATCCCGAGTCGCAAAAATCGGAACAACCGCAGTATGTCGATCCTGTTACGCGCTCGATAAAGGACGAATATCTTATACTTGTCGGGCTGTGTACCCACCTGGGTTGCGCACCCAAGTATCGGCCAGAAGTGGGGGCCGCTGATCTTGGCGGCGACGAGTGGTTGGGTGGCTTCTTCTGTCCCTGTCACGGTTCCAAATTTGACCTTGCCGGCCGTGTGTACGCCGGTGTTCCGGCACCGACCAACCTGGCTGTGCCACCCCATAGTTATGAGAGCGACAATGTCGTGGTGATAGGTATCGACACGGAGGCGGCAGCATGAAGTGGCTGGTAGCTTTTTGGGGCTGGCTCGACGCGCGCCTGCCCGTTCAGCGCGCGTGGGATACCCATATGGGCAAGTACTACGCGCCCAAGAATTTCAACTTCTGGTACTTTTTTGGGGTGCTCTCCCTGCTGGTGCTGGTTAACCAGCTGCTCACTGGCATCTGGCTGACTATGAGTTACGAGCCCTCTGCGGAGCGCGCCTTTGCTTCGGTCGAGTACATCATGCGCGACGTCGATTTTGGCTATGTCCTGCGCTATATGCATTCCACCGGCGCGTCGGCGTTTTTTGTCGTTGTCTACCTGCATATGTTTCGCGGTTTGCTCTATGGTTCTTACAAGGCGCCCCGCGAACTGGTCTGGTTGTTCGGCATGGCGATCTACCTGGCCCTGATGGCCGAAGCCTTCCTGGGGTATGTGCTGCCCTGGGGGCAAATGTCCTACTGGGGCGCCCAGGTCATTATTTCTCTTTTTGGTGCCATACCCGGCATCGGCGAAGCCATTGTCGAATGGGTACGGGGCGATTACCTGATATCCGGCATCACACTAAACCGTTTCTTTGCGCTACATGTGGTTGC
>DJFY01000029.1:13629-41561 GCA_002431545.1 Cellvibrionales bacterium UBA5860
CCTTTCCATCCCTACTACACCGTCCATGATCTGGTGCCCATCACCGTATTCCTGTTTGTCTTCTGTTTTATTATTTTCTTTATGCCGGAAATGGGCGGCTATTTCATCGAGTTTGCCAATTTTGAAGAGGCCAACCCGCTGAAAACACCCGAGCATATCGCGCCGGTCTGGTACTTTACGCCGTTCTATTCGATGTTGCGTGCAGTCACCATCGAGATTGGCCCGCTGAACGCCAAGTTCCTCGGCTTCCTGGTGATGGCGGCGGCGGTAGCCATCTTGTTTGTCCTGCCCTGGCTCGATCGCAGTCCAGTCAAATCGATTCGCTACAAAGGCAAAATCAGCCGTGTGGCGATTATTGTTTTTGCGGCGGCATTCATTATTCTCGGCGTCCTGGGTGTTAAGGCGCCCACACCGGCGCGAACTGCTCTGGCCCAAATCTGTACAGTGCTTTACTTCCTGTATTTTTTTGCCATGCCATTTTGGACAAAAATGGAAAAAACCCTTCCCGAGCCTGAACGCGTCACTATGGATGGAGGGATGGGTTTTTGGCGGGCAATAGGTGTTCTGGCGATTCTGATAGTCTTGGTAGCTGCGCCTTTGAAGGCTGTCGGCGCCGAATCAGCTTATGACTGCGGCACGATTCCCTGCGATGAGTTTAAAGCAGATCCCAGCGATAAGGCTTCTCTGCAGCACGGAGCAAAACTGTTCGTCAACTACTGCATGGGCTGTCATTCAGCTCAGTATTCGCGCTGGGAGCGCGTCGCGGACGACCTGGGAATCCCTCACGAAATGGCGCTTGAAAACCTGGTGTTTACCGATCAGAAAATCGGTGAGTTGATGGAGATTTCCATGCCGGAAAAATCGGCAAAGGAATGGTTCGGAGCGCCACCGCCTGATCTGACGCTGGCGACGCGCGCCCGGCAACCGGAGTGGATCTATACTTACCTGCGTCACTTTTACGCGGATGAATCGCGCCCTATCGGCGTCAACAACAAGGTATTTAAGGACGTGGGCATGCCGCATGTCTTACTCGACTTGCAGGGCTTACCCGAGTGCGCGCCCGGCCCGGTACTGGCGAGCAACGGCGGTATTCGCGTCGACCCGCTCACCAGTGAACCGATTTTAGCCGACCCCTGCGGTAGTTACGCGTTGGCGACTCCCGGCAAACTGTCGCCTGAAGAGTACGACGAAGCAGTGTACGACCTGGTGAACTTTATGGCCTACCTGGCAAATCCGGTGGTCGAGGAAAGTCGCCGTACGGGTGTCTACGTGCTGTTATTTATCCTGTTTTTGCTCGTGTGGGTAGTGTTATTGAACCGGGAATACTGGAAAGACGTGCACTAATGCGTCGAGACCCGACGCCGGGTGGTCCGGCGGCAGATTTCAGTTTGAGGTGATTGCAATGACAACTGTAACAAAGCGCTCGGGAATGACGCTGTTTTCTGATCCGGCGTGTCACTATTGTCATCGCGTGCGCATCGTGCTGGCGGAAAAAGGTGTCACGGTGGATATCGAAGATATCGATCCCGGCAATGTCAGCGACGAACTGGTCGAGCTGAACCCCTATGCCACGGTGCCCACCCTCGTGGACAAGGATCTGTCCCTGTACGAATCGAAGGTGATGATGGAATATCTCGACGAGCGGTTTCCTCATCCGCCTCTGCTGCCGGTATATCCAGTGGCGCGCGCCCTGCACCGGCAATTCATGCATCGCATTGAAAAAGACTGGTGCGATAAGGTCGATCAGATTCAGAAAAAAGGCGGTACTAAAGCCGGGGATACGGCGCGCAAGGAATTGCGCGACAGTTTCCTAGGCGTGGCCCCTATATTCGCCGAGCAACCTTATTTCATGCACGACGAATTTACGCTCGTCGATTGTTGTCTGGCGCCGCTACTCTGGCGGTTTGACATGCTCGGTATTAAATTGCCTAATTCCAAGCAGGCAAAGCCCCTGTTGGCCTATATGCAGCGATTGTTCGAGAGGCCGGCATTCGTAGCGAGCCTGACTGAAGCCGAGCTTGAGATGAAAGCCTGACCACCCGGTCTTCAGGATGTCACAGCCATTTTCCGATAGTGAAAACGGTATTCTACCCAGAGACCCAGGCGGCACCTATGGCCATGACATCCAATCGATCCTACCTGATTCGGGCCTTCTACGAGTGGATCGTAGACAACAACTGCACGCCTTATATCGCGGTAAACGCCCTGGATAAGGCAGTCGAGGTACCGCAAAGTTACGTTGCAGATGGTCAGATTGTTCTCAATATTGCACCGCGGGCGGTGGCCGACCTGGTAATGAATAACGAGGGCATCAGTTTCAATGCCCGGTTTGGGGGTATTCCCACTGATATCGTGGTGCCAACGCGGGCGGTAATGGGTATTTATGCCCAGGAAAACGGTCAGGGTATCGCGTTTCAGGTTGAAGATGAAACTGACCCGGAACCCTCAGACCCGCGCCCTGACAGTGGCGGAAATAAAAATCCAGCGGGCGCCGCCAAGAGCCGGCTGCGCGTGGTGAAATAAGCCATTAAGGGCGCGGGCTTTGGTTGCTGGATGTGGTTATTTAGTGTGCTCGACCGGGGCTGCAACGGAATAGGCAGCGAGAATAGATAGACCGAGATATTCCGAAACCGATATGTATTTTATTATTCCCGATGACGAGATAATTCGGGTAGCACTGTAGCGTAAATTGAGTAATTGGCGTTTAGTAAGTTTTAAATTAGACAGTATTGCCCGAAGTGGCTACGGAGATGACGATGAATGATCAATTGGTGATATGTGGCTATGCGCGTACCCCCATGGGCGGCATGATGGGCGCGCTTTCCGATATGCCTGCTCCTCAGCTCGGATCTGCGGCGATTTCTGCGGCTCTGGGTCGCGCTGGTGTCGAGGTCGACAGCGTCGAAGAAGTACTGATGGGTTGTGTGCTACCTGCCGGACTCGGGCAATCTCCTGCGCGGCAGGCGGCGCTGGGTGCGGGCATCCCCGCGGCTGCGGGAACCACCACCGTCAATAAAATGTGTGGCTCCGGCATGAAAACAGTCATGATGGCCTGCGATACGCTGGCTGCCGGTCAGTCGGATATCGTCGTCGCCGGCGGCATGGAAAGCATGAGTAATGCCCCCTACCTGTTAAACAAGGCGCGTAGCGGCTACCGCATCGGTCACGGCGAGATGCTCGACCATATGTATATTGATGGGCTTCAGGACGCCTACTCTGGTGGACTGATGGGTAGTTTCGCGGAGCAATGTGCCGACAAGTACGCGTTCACGCGCGAGGAGCAGGACGCCTATGCTCTCGAGTCACTGAGTCGTGCCAGTAAGGCCATTGCCGACGGCAATTTCAAGCAGGAAATTGAGCCCGTTACTGTGAAATCCCGCAAGTCGGAAACGCTTGTCGAGATCGACGAACAGCCCGGTAACGCCAGGCCCGACAAAATTCCCCATCTGGGCCCAGCGTTCCGCGAGAACGGCACTGTCACTGCCGCGAACTCCAGTTCAATTTCCGATGGTGCGGCGGCCCTGGTATTGACCCGCGAGAGCATCGCCGAAAGCCGAAATCTGAAGCCCATTGCAGTTATTCGGGGCTATACGCAGTTCGCCCAGGAGCCGGAGTGGTTTACCACTGCCCCGGTTGGCGCCATGCGTAAATTGCTCGACAAAACCGGCTGGAGCGTTGAAGACGTCGACCTGTTTGAAATTAACGAGGCTTTCGCCGTGGTAGCTATGGCGGCAATGAGAGAGCTTAACCTCCCACACGATCGCGTCAATGTGCATGGCGGCGCCTGCGCGCTGGGTCATCCGCTGGGGGCGAGCGGCGCGCGCATTATCGTTACATTGTTGTCTGCGCTGCAGCAATACGGTAAGAAAAAAGGCGTTGCCAGCCTGTGCATCGGCGGCGGCGAGGCGACTGCGGTCGCGGTGGAGTTGGTCTAGACAGCGCAGCGAGCCTGTTTTCGTCCAAGCCCGGCCAACGCCGGGCTTTTTATTGCCTGTTGTTCGGGTGTTGGCTGCTCGTCGCGCGCGATACATCCCGGCCGGGTGGTAGGAAACTACAGCAAGTCTGAGAAAGTCGCGTATATTGCCGTTCGGCTGGCATCTCAGAGTCCGGCGGGTTGCTTGTGCGGCGCGCGGTTATCGCTTTGACTGATTATCGGTTGGTTTGCGGCGACACTCAGTGCTATTGCCTGGCGCATCAGCCTGTCGTCATCGGCGGTGACTCTCTCCAGCTGGCGCAGGTAGTCGAGTCCCGACTGTACTGTTACGACTTCGGTAAACACTCCCGGCTCGTCCTCCGCCAATTGCCAGGAGTGCGCGCCATTCCTTTTGCACAGTGCGCGAATTTGCTGCATCGCTGTGTGAAAGGCTTCCCGGTTTTCCTCAGCGACGCGGTAGGTCCTGGAAAGGGTGACTAGCCCGGCATTCCGGTCGATATTGTGAGGGCCGATGGCGGCTGGTATTTCAGCGCGCGTGTGGTCGCGATCCCGGCTGCTCAGGGGCAGCCAAGCGCTTAACAGCAGTGTGGCGAGGGTGCCTGCGCCCGCGACAGCCAGTCCGGTGCTGATGCCTACCTTATCTGCCAGGTAACCCCAGAAAGCGCTGCTCGGTGTCGCGCTGGCGCCGTAACTGAGCATGACAATGGCCAGCGCCCGGGCGCGTACCCAGTCGGGTACGGTCAACTGGCAGGCCACGATCAGCGAGGAAAATCCGGTAATCCAGGCCAGCCCCATGACTACGGCGATAGCGCCGGCGACAAATAGTGATTGCGCGGCAGCCAGTGCCAGCAGGCCGAGGCCGTAGAGTACCGTGGTTATGCCAAACAACGCATTGCGCGACCACCGGGCATAGAGCCGGGGCATCACCATCGCGCCGCTGACCGCTCCGATGCCCGTCAGCGCCATCAATGCACCGTAGGACTCGGCGCTGGCGGAGAATTCGCGAATAAGTAGAGCCGGCATCAATGACCAAAAGGCGCTGGCAAAGACAAAAAAGGCCACGCAGCGGGCCAGCACAACGAGAAATTCGCGATCGTGCAGGGTGTAGTCGATACCGCCTTTGAGCGCACGCAGGAAGTTTTCAGCGGGCAGGCGGCTCTCGTGGCCGAGGGTGTGGGGAAAGCGCAAATATAAGATAGTCAGTATGACGATAAAGGACAGCGCGTTAAGGGCAAATACCACATAGGGCCCGGTCATGGCGATAATCAGGCCACCCAGGGCAGGGCCGATGGCTTTGCTGGCATTGGTGCTCAGGGAGTTCAGGGTAATGGCCTGGGGCAATTCGTTTTTTGGCACGAAAGCCGGAATACACGCAGAGAAAGCTGGCCGCATCATGGCGTTACCGGTCGCCAGGGCAAAGGTCAGAGCGAGCAACCACCATTCCGTGGTTAGCCCCTGAAAAGTTAACAATGTTAGGGCGGTGGCGGACAGTAACATCCAGACGTGCAGCACGAGCAACATGCGTCGGCGGTTAAACAGGTCGGCGAGCGTGCCCGAGGGATAGGAAAACAGCAAAAAAGGCAGTGTGGTGGCCGTCTGTATCAAGGCCACCAGGAGATTGGATGCCGACAGATTGGCCATCATCCAGGTGACGCCGACCTCGTTCATCCAGGTGCCAATATTGGACGCGGTGATGGCGATCCACATAGCGCGGAAAATACGGTAGCGCAGGGGTGACCAGACACTGATGGTCGATGACGAAAACCCGGTGGCAGACATTTACTTCAGCATAATTCCGCGCAAGACAACTCAGCTAGCATAACAGGAAGCCGTTTCGAGACGCTCACGACCATCAGCCTTAGGGTCAGGGTCCCAGCGGTGTCGAGCCGCGGGTTCTAGCGTGTATCGGGTAGCCCGCGCCAGCGCTCTACCAGCGAGGTTTCGATGCCCAGGTGGTCGAGCACGCGGCCCGCGGTCTGGTCGACGATGTCGTCAATGGTTCTGGGTGCGTTGTAAAACGACGGAACAGGAGGTGCGACTATCCCGCCCATCTCAGTAATAGTGGCCATATTGCGCAAGTGGACCAGATGCAAGGGCGTTTCCCGCGGTAGTAAAACCAGTGTCCGCGACTCCTTTAAGGTCACGTTAGCCGCCCGTGAAATCAGGTTATTGTCCAGGCCCGCGGCAATGCTGCCCAGTGTATTCATGGAGCAGGGCGCGATCACCATACCCAATGTGAGGAAAGATCCGCTGGAGATGGCGCAGGAAATATCGCGGTGGCTGTAAACCACGTCGGCCAATGCTTCAATGCTGGCTTTGTCGTAATCGGTTTCGTGCTGGGCTGTTAACACCGCAGCCGGTGATGTGATCAGGTGGGTTTCGACCGCCGGCACGTCTTTCAGGATCTCGAGAAGCCGAACACCGTAGATGATGCCGGTAGCGCCGGTGATAGCGATGATTAATGGTTTGCTCATATCCTGTTTGCGCGTTCTCAGGGTTTAGTTTGATTGTTATCTGGTTCTTGTGAAGTCGCTATCGAGCAACCGCTCGGTGAATGCGGGATCGGGAGCAACTTCGATTCGATCACGATTTCAAAAAAGTCAGCTGTGCTAACAAGGCGATTTATATTGCCCGGGGCAGTGATTCTATAGCCCGTGGCGGCGTTTAAGAAGCCCGGCGTGGGTCGGGCGGAATCGCGCTCCAGTCGGTGCGACAATGTATTTGCAATAAATCACGCTTGCCTCTACATTAGTGTACTGCTTAGTACCGCATTGCTAATAGCCCGATGTCAGCGTAGCACCGACGCTGGGGGTAAGCAGGCCCACTGCGGATTGCCTTGCATGTGGGGTCCAGAGATAGCCGTGATTTGACAGGCATTCACTACCAGGCCGGCGCGCGGCGGAGAGTGCTGTTGACTGAAAAGAATGGAAAAAAGTAAGGGGCCGCTTATGTCGGTTGCGTCAAGATTTGCCCGAAACATTTTTATGCTGGCGGCCTGTTGCTTGGTGGCGGCCTGTGATCGGGGCGATAATGCCGCGGGAGAGCGACCACCGCCGCCGGTGGTGGTCGAGGAAATACAGCAACAGGATTTCCCCCTGATTGCCGAATTGCCGGGTCGTATTCTTGCGATCAGGGTGGCCGAGGTCAGGCCCCAGGTCGGCGGTATTCTTCAGAAAAGACTGTTTGAAGAAGGCAGCCTGGTCAATCAGGGCGACCAGCTGTACCAGATCGAGGATGCACAGTACAAAGCCGCTGCCGCGAGCGCCAGAGCCGAAGTGGCGCAGCGGGAGGCGGTGCTAACGAAAGCCCGCCTGCGTGAAAAGCGCCTGGCGCGACTGATCAACACCAAGGCGGTGAGCCAGGAAGACTACGACCTGGCGGCCGCCGAACTGCGCGAGGCCGAAGCGGGCGTTGCGGCAGCACAGGCCGCATTGCGCTCGGCTTCCATCGATCTTGGATATACGCAAATCGTGGCGCCTATTTCCGGTCGCATTGGTAAGTCGCTGATCACCGAAGGCGCGCTGGTGGAGGCAGAACAGGAAAACGAATTGGCGGTCATACAACAGATCGACCAGGTCTATGTCGACATCACCCAGTCCACCACTGAATTGCTGCGTCTGAAAAACGAACTGGCTTCGGGCCGTGTGCGACGAGCCCCTGGGGCGATGGCGCTCACGGTGATACTGGACGATGGCAGCGTTTACGGTGAGCGGGGCGAGTTGAAATTCTCTGAAATCAGCGTTGATCAGGGTACGTCGTCGGTCACTCTGCGCGGTGTCGTGCCCAATCCTGACCACCTCTTGCTGCCCGGTATGTTTGTGCGCGTCAAAGTCGATCAGGGGGTCCGGGAGAATAGCGTACTGGCGCCGCAACGGGGCGTTACTTTTGATTATTCCGGTAATGCCACTGCCCTGGTTGTGGGTGCGGACAACGTGGTGCAGAGTAGGGAGCTGCAACTTGGCCAGGCTTATCGAGATCAATGGCTGGTGTTATCCGGGCTGGAACCCGGTGACAGGATCATCGTCGAGGGCCTGCAAAAAATCAGGAACGGAATGCCGGTCAAGCCAACGTCTGCCGCAAGTAAAGAAGAAAAGCCGGCGGAGGCGTGAGGTTCTAGCATGTCTGATTATTTTATCGACCGACCAATCTTCGCCTGGGTCATCGCCATTGTATTGATGATCGTGGGCGCTATATCCATTACCCGGTTGCCGATAGAGCAGTATCCCGAGGTGGCGCCGCCCGCAGTGGAGATCAACACCATCAATCCGGGCGCTTCGGCGCAAACCGTCGACAAAACCGTGACGCAGATTATCGAGCAGAGCATGACCGGCATCGATAATCTGCTTTATATGTCGTCGACCAGTGACTCGTCAGGTCGAGGCCTGGTCAAGCTGACCTTTTTCCCCGGTACCGATCCCGACATTGCGCAGGTCCAGGTACAAAACAAATTGCAGGCGGCCATGCAGCGCTTGCCGCAGGCGGTGCGCGATCAGGGTGTGACAGTCAACAAGGCCGCCACCGGGGTGATGATGGTGGTGGCCCTCAGCTCACCCGATGGCCGTTATGACCGCTACGATCTGGGCGATTACATGGCGGCGAATATTGTCGAGCCGGTGGGTCGCATCACCGGAGTCGGTGAGGCTTCTCTGTTTGGCGCGCAATATGCCATGCGGATCTGGCTGGATGCGGACAAGCTCAACAGTTATCAGATTACTCCTGCCGAAGTAAACGCCGCGATTCGCTCTGAAAATGCGCAGATTCCCGCTGGCGAACTGGGTGCCGGGCCGGCGGTGCCGGGGCAGGAGCTCAATGCCACGATTATTGCTCAGACCCTGCTGGAAACACCGGAAGAGTTCGGCGACATTTTGCTTAAAGTCGAAAGCGACGGTTCCCATGTATACCTTCGCGATGTGGCGCGCATCGAAATCGGCGGTGAGGATTATCAGTTCCTCAATCACTTTCACGGCCGCCCCGCGGCAGGCATGGCGGTGCGTCAGGCCTCGGGCGCCAATGCGCTGGAGACTTCGAACGCAGTAAAGGAAAAGCTTGCCGAACTCGCCCGATATTTACCGGAAGGCATGGAGCTCGAACTCGCATACGACACGACACCATTTGTCGAGGTTTCAATTCTCGAGGTTATTAAAACCCTTTTTGAAGCAATTGCGCTGGTGTTTATCGTGATGTTTCTGTTTCTGCAGAATCTGCGCGCGACCTTAATACCGACCATCGCTATCCCGGTTATCCTGCTCGGTACTTTTGGCGTCTTGCAGGCCCTCGGTTTCTCGATTAACACGCTATCCATGTTCGGTATGGTGCTGGCCATCGGTCTGTTAGTGGATGACGCCATCGTTGTGGTGGAAAACACCGAGCGCCTGATGGACGAGGAGCATTTGTCGGCGCGCGATGCCACGCGCAAATCCATGCGTCAGATTACCGGGGCCTTGATTGGTATTGGTGTGGTGCTGTCCGCGGTTTTTATTCCGATGGCGTTTTTCCCTGGCTCTTCCGGGGCTATTTATCGGCAGTTTTCCGTCACCATTGCCACCGCGATGATACTGTCTGTCCTGGTTGCATTAATCCTTACGCCCGCGCTTTGCGCTTCCATGCTTGGTTCCCTGAATCCAGAAAAACTGCATAAAAAATCCGGATTCTTTGGTTGGTTTAATCGGGGTTTTGATAGCGCCGCCGGCTGGTATCAAGCTCGAGTCGGAAAAATGTTGCAGAAAATACTGCGTTATTTCGCACTGTATGCTGCAATTATTATCGCTATCGCCTGGTTGTTCGAGCGGATGCCGACTTCGTTTATTCCCTCGGAGGATCCCGGTCTGATGTTCGCGTTGGTGCAGACGCCGGTTGGTGCCACCATGGAGCGAAGCCGCGAGGTCATGGAGCAGGTCGAGGAATATTTTCGTGAGGAACAGGCTGACACGGTCGCCACGGTTTACTGCGTGGTGGGGTCTAATTTTATGGGACGGGGGCAGAACGCCGGTCAGTGTTATATCAAGATGCACGACTGGAGTGATCGGCCGCTGGATTCCCAGCACGTAACGGCGGTCTCGCGGCAATCGACAATTGATTTGGCGAGGATAAAGGACGCTCTGATTTTCGTGATTTACCCGCCGCCCATCCGCGGTCTGGGCAACGCTGCAGGCGTCGCTCTGATGCTGAAGGATATCGGCGGCCAGGGGCATGCCGCTCTGCTTGCTGCGCGCAACCAGGTACTGGCGGCGGCCGCAAAGGACCCGCGTCTGATAAAGGCTCGCCCCAACGGCCAGGAAGATCGTCCACAGTTCAAGGTGGAAATAGACCGTCATAAGGCTCGGGCACTGGGTCTGTCGCTGGATGAAATCAACAGTACCCTGACTACTGCGTGGGCCTCGACCTACGTCAACGACTTCATTCACAACGATCGTGTTAAGAAAGTCTACGTGCAGGGTGAGAAGGACTTCCGTATGTTGCCCCAGGACATCGATCACTGGTATGTGCGCAACCGCGACGGGGATATGGTGCCATTTTCCGCTTTTGCGCACGGTTACTGGGTCAAGGGCTCCCCCCGGCTTGAGCGCTACAACGCGACGCCGTCCATGGAAATCGTGGCGGAAGCAGCGCCGGGCCATAGCTCCGGTGACGCCATAGCAGCTTTTGAAGAGATTATGGCGGACTTGCCGCCGGGCTTTGGTTACGAGTGGACCGGCGCCTCGCTGCAGGAGACCACATCCGGAGCCCTGGCACCGTTGCTCTACACTATTTCGTTGCTCTTCGTTTTTCTTTGTCTGGCCGCCCTTTACGAGAGCTGGTCAATCCCGTTTGTGGTGATGCTGGTGGTTCCACTGGGTGTGATCGGCGCTTTACTTGCGGCCTACGGTCGTGGTTTGGCCAACGATATCTATTTCCAGGTCGCAGTTTTGACAACCATCGGTGTTGCCACCAAGAATGCAATTTTGATCGTCGAGTTTGCCAAGGATCTGCAAAACCAGGGCCGAGACCTGATTGACGCGACTCTTGAAGCGGTGCGCCTGCGCCTGCGCCCGATACTAATGACTTCGTTTGCCTTTATGATCGGCGTTCTGCCGCTGGCACTGGCCACAGGTGCCGGTTCCCAGGGGCAAAATGCCATAGGCACCGGCGTGTTGGGTGGTATGTTCACCTCGACGTTGCTGGCGATCTTTATGGTGCCGCTGTTTTTCGTGGTGGTTCGGCGCCGGTTCCCGGGGCGGCGCCCGGGTACAACATCTGAAGTGCCCCCAAGTGCTTCACGGGAATCTGCTGCGCCACCTTCAGGTTGATTGTTCTAACTTACCCGGTCAGGCGCGAGCAGGGCCGGGTAGAGTAGGGGAATCGTGCTATTCGGTGTATTCGGCGACTTGGCACCGGATAGCTGATCGGGCACGGCGATAACGCTGCGGGAAGTGCGCGAACGCATGAGCTATTGAAAAGCCGGCATGACCTCGCGTGCAAATAGTTCCACTGAGGCGTTCAGCTTCTCCGGTTCCAGTATGCCCTGGGGAATGAGCAGGAACACTTCGTCGAGGGGAATAGCCTTGCTGACAGTTTCGATGCGCGACTTGATGTCGTCCGGCGTGCCGACAAGCAGTTCCGGCACCCCCTGGCCAAAGGGTTTCATCCAGGTGTCCCACAGCCAGGCCATTTCGTTATACCAGTCCTGCGCCTGGCTCCGGGTTGGTGCGCATACCATGATGCCGCCCCAGCATGCCTGTTCACCGGGGCGATAGTCGACACCCAGGCGTTGGGCTTCCGTACCCCATTCCTGCCACAGCAGCTGTAAAAAATCCGTGTTGTTGGCGAGGACGATAGGCTTGCCCTTGTAGCGCGCCCAAAATTTTGCTGATCTCAGGCTGTGGGAAAAACCACCGTAGAGCGGGATTTCCTGTTGCAGCGGGCGTGGCGCGATGCCTACTTCGGCCACTGACATATCGTCGCTAACCCCTTGTCCGTAGCGCGTGTAGACGGGATGTTCGTGCGGGTTCTTGAAGCCGGGGGACGGGAAATTCCAGTATTTGCCACGGTGTTGAAAGGTGTCTTCCCTGAGGGCGCGGACGACGATTTCGACAAATTCGGCGAAATATTCCCGATTGTCCTCATCGATCTGAGTTTTGGCGTTCCATGGCCCGACGGCCTGCAGTTGAGGTTGGATACGAAAATTGTCGAGCCATCGCGCCTGATATCCGCGCACCATACCGACGCCAAGACGTCCGCCAAGCATGCAGTCCAGGGTGGCAATTTTTTCGGCGGTGACCAGCGGATTGTTCGTGGTGGAAACAAAGCCGCAGGGTATGGCGCGCAGGTTTTTGCTGTGGCTGCCGATCCACATGGACATAAGACAAGGATCGTTCGACGCCTCCATGCCCTCGATCTGCAGATGGTGTTCCGGGTGGCCGAAGCCGAAATATCCGAGCTCGTCGGCCAGGGACACGGTTTCGGCGAGTTCCGCCAGCATGCGGCGATATCGTTCGGCGTCCTTGCCGGCCATGCCCGCTTCCAGCTCCTGGCGGCGTCCGACCGTACAGTAGACAAACAGGTTGAACTTCATCGGCAGGTGCTCGAAGGGTATGTTCTAAGTGTTGACGTCGACGACGACGCGTCCTTTTATGTGGCCGGCCAGAATATCCCTGGCCAGTTCCGGCACTTTGCTCAGCGGTTCGACACTGTAGATGGTTGCCAGTAGGTCGTGGTCGATCAGTTGTGCGAGTTCGTTCCAGGCCCGTTGGCGGCGAGGTAAGGGCGCCATGACGGAGTCGATGCCGCGCAAGGTCACCCCGCGCAAGATGAAAGGCATGACGCTAGCGGGCAAGGCTGCGCCGCCGGCAAGGCCACAGGCGGCGACAATGCCTTCGTAGCGAGTTTGCGCCAGCGCTGTCGCCAGGGTATTGGCGCCGACCGTATCGACGACGGCCGCCCAGGTTTCGCGTTCCAGCGGTTTGCTATCCCGGGCCAGCTCGTCTCTCGCTATCAGTGCTTCGGCACCTAGTTTTTTCAGAAAGTCTCCGGCTTCGTCGACACGTCCCGTGGCCGCGGTCACCTTGTAGCCGAGTTTGGCCAGCAGCATCACGGCGACGGAACCGACACCGCCTGCCGCGCCTGTCACCAGGACGGGACCCGTATCCGGACTTACCCCCCAGTCCTGAATCGCCATCACACACAACATGGCGGTATAGCCGGCGGTGCCGATGGCAGCCACTTCCTCAAGGGAGAAGGCTTCGGGCACTTTCACCAGCCATTCGGATTTCAGCCGTTGTTTTTGCGCGTAGCCACCCCAGCGGTTCTCGGATAAACCGAAGCCGTTCACCAGTACTTTGTCTCCGGGTGCATAGGCCGCATTGCTGGATTCGACCACGGTCGCCGCCAGATCGATGCCGCCTACCATGGGATATTCGCGTACGATGGGCATGCTGCCGGTAACGGCGAGGCCATCTTTGTAGTTGACCGTTGAGTAGGCGATGTCAACAAGGACATCGCCTTCCGGCAGGTCCTCCAGTGTCAGTTGCCGAATCTCGGTACTGACGGTTTTGTCTTCTTTATCGATGACCAGCGCGGCGAAGGTATCGCTCATGATTCCTGTCTCCCGAGTAAATTCATTGGCTGTCGAGTGCTACTGGGTGACGATCGTGGCGTACTTGCCCTGATAAAACCCAAGGGGCTCGGCGTCCGGGTTGTCCATGTCGTGCACGCGGCCGACAATGATGATGTGGTCTCCGCCCTCGTACAGATGTTCGGTGGTGCATTCTAAACGGACGCTATATTCGTCCAGTAGGGGTGTGCCGCCCGCACCTTCGGACCATCCGACTTCATTGAACTTGTCGATATCCTTAGTGGCAAACAACCGCGATACGTCTTCCTGGCCACTATGTAATATATGTATCGCGAAATGCTTGGCTTTCATAAAGGCGTTATAGCTGTTGGCGTTTTTCGCGATACTCCACAGCACCAGCGGCGGGTCCAACGAGACGGAAGAAAAACTGTTGGCGGTGCAGCCGACGTTGGTGCCGTCTTCATCCCTCGCAGTTACCACGGTTACACCGGTGGCGAAACAACCCATGGCGTCGCGAAAAGCTCTAGCGTCTAAAGTCATAGTGGTTCCCCAAATAGCAAAAAGAATACTTGGTCGACAACACCTCGACAGCAACCGCTGACGAGGGTTGTCGGTGATCTTATTGAGGCCCGCCGGTTGTGCTCCCCTCGAAGAGGAGGTGCGTAGAGGGCGGCGGGCTCTTTCTCTGCGGGCGCCTGGCCCAAGCGGGTTAATGTACCATAGCGTGCGCAGGCGTGTCAGGGATTGGCTTTGACCGCGGGGCGTTCGGATACGCGGTCATACCAGGCACGAAGATTTCCACACTCCTCGGGGATTTCAGCTTTGATCCACTTGGCAAAGTCACAGCTCACCAGGGTGGTGATGTCGGCCATCGAGTAAAAATCGCCGGCTACGTACTCGTTATCCGCCAGCCGCTTATCGAAGTCCTTGAAAAAGTTAGGCACGCGCCGGGCGCCGCGCTCCGCCAGCTCTGCTGATTGTGGATAGTTATGCGGCCCGACCACCGCGCGATCGGCAAAGCCTTTTGCCGTATTGCGAAACACCTCTGCGATGGCGAGCAGGCCGTTCATAAAAGCCAGATGCTCCCACATTTCGACAAGGCCTTTCTCCCTGGGGGAGCTGCCAAGCAGGGGGATCTCCGGGTGGGCTGCCTCGAAATAGTGGACGATACCGCGAATCTGGCTGATGCAGGTGCCGTCGTCGAGTTCCAGCATGGGCACATCACAAGCCGGATTTTTACGCTGGTATTCCGGGTTGAGCTGCTCGCGCTGCATCAGGTCTATAGTGACACGCTCCACTTCGATGCCCTTCTCGGCGAGAAAAATATTCACGCGGCGGGGATTGGGAGCCTGGGGATAGTCGTACAGTTTCATGGGGAATCTCCGAAGGTTGTGAGTATGATTATCGATCGGGAGCACCTGCGCGATGGGGCCTGTGCCAAGCTTAGCACAGGCCAGATCAGCCGCCGGCGACTGTTTTCCGGCGACTGTTTTAAAGGCGTGGGCACTTCACTACACTCTGGTATCTGGTGGCGCTTAAAGGCTTCCGTCTATGCCGGGGCGGGCCTTTAAAGTGCGATATATGCCGCGGTTATTCAGGATGGCGCGATGACACAATCTGATGCAGCAAAACCCATGTCGCTCGAAGCGGCTAAAAGCGCCATGCTCTCGGCGGTCGACTGCCGTTTGCCGACTTCCAGCGTCGCTTTACACAACTTGCCTGGGCGCGTTTTGGCCACCGACATCGTCGCCACATCTGACTCGCCTCCGGCGGATAACTCGGCAATGGATGGCTATGCACTGCGCGCCTGTGATCTGGGCGTTGTGGACGAGTTCGAGGTGGCAGGCCGCGTTATGGCGGGCGACGCTTTCAAGGGGGTGGTTGGCGCAGGACAGGCCGTGCGTATTATGACCGGCGCACCATTGCCGGCGGGCGCGGATACAGTGGTGATGCAGGAAAACGTTGAGGTCAGCGGTGAATACCTGCACGGCGGCAAACCCTGCCGGATGCGCCTGCTAGAACAACCAAAGCCTGGTGCCAACGTGCGTAAGGCTGGCGAGGATATGGCCCGGGGCGAAACGGTGTATACGGCTGGACGGCGCCTGAATCCTGTGGACATCGGCATACTGGCTACCCTGGGCATGGCTGAGGCCGAGGTCAGGGCACCGTTGCGTGTTGCCCTGTTCGCCAGCGGCGATGAACTGCGGGCGCCGGGTGAAAGGCTAGAGCCAGGCGAAATTTACGATAGCAATCGCTATTTCCTCCGAGCCCTGTTAAGTCGTCACGGTTACGAGGTCGTGGACCTGGGCGTTGTCGCCGACGATCCAGCACTTCTTCGTGAGGCTTATAGCGAGGCCGATAGCCGTGCGGATGCGGTGATTACCTGCGGCGGCGCTTCTGTTGGCGAAGCTGACTATGCTCGCGATTTACTTGCCGCAACCGGCGAGGTCGGTTTCTGGAAGGTTGCGATCAAGCCTGGTAAGCCCTTTATATTCGGGCATCTCAGCAACAGCGTTTTTTTTGGCCTGCCGGGCAACCCGGTATCGGCGCTGGTGACGTTTCAGCAATTAGTAGCGCCTTGCCTGCAGAAAATGCAGGGTGCCGTAGTCACACGGCCTCTCTTACTTACGGCAGTAACGACGCTCGATATAAAACGCAATCGGAGCCGGCTTGATTTTCAGCGCGGCCTTTTCGCTACCGATGAGCAGGGCCGCCTCTGTGTAACGCCCGATCGACAACAAAGCTCGGGGGCGCTTGGGCCCCTCAGCCGATGCAATTGTTTTATCAGGGTCGCGCCCGGCAGCGAAGCAATCCGGGCCGGAGAAGCGGTGGACATTGAACTATTTGATTTTTGAATTCAGGTAAAAATATTAATGCAACTTTGGGGAACAAGATATGACGCGTAAAAATATACTTGAAGGCGTAAAAGTGCTCGACTTTACCCAGCATGTGGCGGGCCCGACCTGCACGCGCGTAATGGCGGAACTCGGTGCCGAGATCATCAAGGTCGAGTTGGCGCCGACCGGTGATCAGGTGCGTTACGTAGGCTACCAAAAAGGGGGGCGCGGGCTGTATTTTTTGCAGCAAAATCGCGGCAAAGACAGCTTGTGTATCGACGCCAAAACCGACAGGGGCAGGGAGATACTCACTGAACTGGTGAAAAAGGTCGATGTTCTGATCGAAAACTTTGCGCCTGGCGTTATCGGTCGCCTCGGTTTTGGCTGGGATGTGGTCCACGAGTTGAACCCTCAGTGCATCATGTGTTCCATCTCGACCTTTGGTCAGACTGGTCCGCTGGCGGACCTGCCCGGTTTCGATTATATCGGCCAGGCCTATTCCGGCATTACCAGTTTGATCGGCGAGGAAGACAAGGCACCTAGTATTCCCGCCGCAGCGATGGGCGACACGATGACCGGCATCCACGCGCTGGCTGCGATCAACGGCGCGCTCTACCACCGCGCTATGGGCGGCGAGGGCGACTACATCGATGTCACCCTCCTCGACAGCTACTTTCACTGTCACGAGATGTATGTGGGTTACTACAGTGCCAGTGAAGGCAAGCTGAAGCCACGGCGAACCGGCTCGCATCAGCGGCTGGGTTGTCCCATGGGAGTATTCCAGGGCAGAGAGGGCTATATCATGATTATTGCGACGCAGCCCCAATGGGAGCGTCTGTGCGATGTTATGGAAATGCCGGAATTGCGCACCGACCCGCGGTTTGAACACCCCAATGACCGAATTCGCCGACGCCACGAACTGATTCCTATTATTGAACAATGGTTGCAAAATCAGCCGACCGATCAGGCCAGTATTGCCAAAATGGAAGCCGCCCGGATTCCCGTCGCTCCGGTGCTCAGCCTGCCGGAAGCCATGGAACATCCTCACCTGACGCAACGTGGGACAGTTCGCACCGTGACGCAGCGCGGTGCCGGCGAATTCAAAATGCCGGGCATGCCACTGCGTTTTAAAAGTGTTCCGACAGAAAATGACTTGCAGGCCCCTTATCGGGGCGAGCACAACTTTAAGGTGCTTAACCAGTACCTGGGATATTCTCAGGACGAGGTCGAGGCGTTGACGCAGGCCGGTATTTTGCTCCAGGAGGAGATTCCGGAAGCCGTGGGCGGTTAAAGCCGATGCTTGGCTGACGCGACGATACAGCCCATCTGCCCCGGCGGCAGGCTTGTCGCACTATAGCCGCCGGCAGCGTTGCATTTCTGTGCCCGTCGTTTATGTATGGCCCGGGTTTGGTTTGGATTCGGCTTAGAGCTCGCTGGCGAGAAACTCCAGGGTCGTGTCGTGGTCGCCGACCCCGAGAATTGCGCAGTTCAGATCGGTGACGCCGATATCGCGCAGGCGTTGAATGTATCGGCGTAGGTCGGCCTCGTTACCAATATTGGCAATGCCGGACGGCCCTGACACCCCCTCGCGGGCGAGCATGGCGCGGTACGAATCCAATTGGCCGTACATTTTCATGCCTTTATCGATGCGAGCAATCGCCGCGTCCTGGTCGCTAACGATAGCGGTCGGCACGCCCGCGACAATGCGCGGTTCCGGCCGGCCAGCCTCTGCGGCGGCTTTACGGATTTTCGGAATAATGTGTTCTTCCAGAGTTTTCGGCCCGGTCATCCAGGTGATGGTGCCGTCGGCATGAGCCCCGGCCAGTTTCAACATAACTTCGCCAAGGGCGGCTACCAGCAGGGGCACAGAAGTTGATTCGCTGATCGCCAGCTGGGCATTGGCGCTGATTTGTTCGCCCCGGTAGCTGACTTTTTCGTTGCGCAATGCCGGCGCGAGTACATTGAGGTACTCGCGCATATGGCGCGCGGGCTTTTCGTATGATATGCCGAACATGCCTTCGATAATGGGTTTGTGGGACAAACCGATACCGAGATGAAAGCGCCCGGACGCAGCGGCATTGGTGGTGGCAGCCTGTTGCGCCATGACCATTGGGTGGCGCGGGTAACTGGGCACCACTGCCGTGCCGAGCTGGATTTTTTCAGTTTGCTGGCCAACCACCGCCAGTGCGGTCATGGCGTCGAGACCCATCATATGGGCCATCCAGAAACAATCGAAACCCAGGGACTCCACTTTTTTCGCGCGTTCGATCAGGCCGGGGAAAGTTGTTTCCGGGCCCGACGCCGCGCCAGAGTTGATGCCTATTTTCACGATGTCCTTCCCCTGATCAGTGTGCTGGTGCCGGCATTGATGTTGCGTTCCTTAGCGAAAGGCCGGGATCACTTTCTCTGCAATTAGTTTGATATTTTCCTCGACGTAGTCTTCCGGGCAGGCCGAGGTCAGCATGAATAATCGCGCTCCGGCGTCGATGTATTCCCGCAGGCGCTTTCGGCAGTCCTCCGGTGTGCCGATCAGCGTATATTTATTCACCAGGTTGTCAAAATTTTGCGCGTACTGTTTGCCCAATTGTTTCGCGGCCATCTCTCGCGCCGTATCGCGGTCTTCGTGCACCGCCGTGAAAATAAAGACGCCGTGGGAAAAATTGTCGACGGGCAGGTTGTTCTCGGTGCGCAAATCGGAGATTGTCGCGACGCTGTCCTTGAGCATTTCTGGCGTGTACATATAGGGCAGCCAGCCGTCGCCATGAAGTGCGGCGCGGCGCATGGCGCCGTCTTGCCGCCCGGCAACCCAGATCGGTGGTGTCGGTTTCTGTATCGGCATAGGGTTCAGCGTAATCTCATTGAGCGTGTTGAAACGGCCCTGAAAAGAAACGTTTTCTTCCGACCAAAGTTTGCGGATCACTTGTAGGGCTTCGCTGGCACGTGGTCCGCGTTCCTTTACCGGTACGCCACAGGCTTCGAATTCCCGTGGAAATTCGCCGCCGACGCCGATCCCGAACATATAGCGCCCACCGGACGCGTTGTCCAAAGCCGCTCCCATTTTTGCTGCCAGCGCCGCGGGGTATAGTGGTAGCAGCACGATGGTACTCATCAGTTTGATGTGCTCGGTGGCGCCAGCCGCGACGCTGAGCGTGATGAATGTATTGCCGATCGGGCCGTGAAACATAACGTGTTCCCCGGCGCTGACAATATCGAAACCGAGTTCTTCGATATGCCTTGCCGCCGCGGCTATATCTGTTACCGTCCTGATGCCCGTGCCAAATTCTATTCGGGTCATTGAAGCGCTCCCTCTCGTGACGTTAATTGACTCTCTACCGAAACATCGTAAACAGTTGCGTCGTGGCAGGCAATCCAGGCACGTAGCCTGAGTGCACGGCGCGCGGGCGTGGCGCCAAGAATGAGTCAGGAATATGAATGTTAACGGAGACTGAAGCGCACGGGTATGATCATCGAGAGCTGGCGTTCGTCTACAGAGTCGGGAGGTTTGGGCAGGGGGCTGGCTCGTTCGAGCATGCGCAGCGTGGCGTCGTCGAGTATGCGATGTCCCGAGCTTTGCTCGATACTGCTTTCGATGACCTCGCCCTGGCGGTTGATCGCGATACGGATAGCCACAGTGCCCGTCATATGTCGAGCGCGGGCATAGTGTGGGTAGCGTTTGTGTCGGGCGAGATGGGCAGACAATTTATCGCGCCAGCTTTGCGTGAGGCGCTCTTGCTCCGGGTTAGATGGTATGGCTTTCGTTTCTCGAACGGCCTCACTGGCGGTGGGGGCATATATGGAAGTCTCGCTGGCATCAGGTTCGGCAGAGAGAGTATCCGTGGTCTCGATATCTGAGGCTTCAACGACAGGTTCTGTTTCCGTTCTCTCGGGCAATTGTTTTTCGACGGGCTTTGGGGGCTCGGGCTTCAGTGACGGATTGCGCGGTAGCGGTACAGGTCTTTGCCGGGACTGTACCGGTTCTACTTTCGGGTTTGGCGGGAGTGTGGTTTCGCGTTCAGGAGATACTTCGGATTCGATCGGTTCGGGTCGATCCGGTTCCGTCACGTCGCGGCGTTCGATCTCGGCGTTGCTAACGACGTCCGTTTCGGCTGAGTTTAAGGATGCGGGCTGTAAAGAGATCGTGATAGGGACGGGTGTCGGTTCCGTCAGGAAGGCCGCGCGTGACAGGTGGTAAATGCCGGCATGCAGCGTCAATGCGACGAGAAACGCCAGTGACCACAGGCCTGGCGACCGATCATCGATAATCATGGGGCGGTGGCCTCAGGGCGGCAAATGGGATTCCCCGGGCGCCTGCTGAATACCCATCAGCGCCACTTCGTGAAATCCGGCCTGTTGCAGCGTGTTTAGTAACCCCATCAGGTCGTCGTAGGTCACTTGCTTGTCTGCTCGCACAAAAATGCGTTGTGCGTCTTGGCTTGTCATTGCCTCGCGCAGGGTGATCGGGAGTAGCTCGCGGTCGACCGTGGTCTCTCCTATAGCGACGGTCAGGTCGCGGCGCAACGTCAGATAAACAGGATCCGAGGGCGGCTGATGCGCGCTTGCCGAAGTGCGGGGCAGGTCAACTGGCAGATCTACCGTCGCCAAAGGCGCAGCGATCATAAAGATGATGAGGAGCACCAGCATCACATCGATCAAGGGGGTGACATTGATGTCGTGGGTCTCAATAGGGTTAGTGCCATCGTCGTTATTGATAAGCATCATCATTGACCGTTACGAAGGTTTGCCGGTGGGTGCCTGTCCAGGTCACGCGATAATAGCGTCTGTAGTACAGCTGATTGGTCTGTCACCAAAGCGCGAGCACTTGCTATCTGCCGAGTGAACAGATTGTAGACAAGAACCGCCGGGATGGCGGCGACCAGCCCCAGCGCCGTGGCGAGTAAGGCTTCGGCGATACCCGGGGCGACAACGGCCAGGTTGGTGGTGCGGGCCTGGGAAATGCCGATAAACGCGTTCATGATGCCCCAGACTGTGCCGAATAAACCGATAAAGGGAGAGGTCGCGCCGATGGAGGCCAGCGGTCCTGTGCCTCTGACAAGCTGTCGGGCAACTTGGGTTTCAACGCGTGCCAATCTAATCCCGACTCTTTCTTTAATGCCGTGCGCAGCCGCCGATTGTTGCTTAAGTTCATCGGTGACCGCTGCCAGCAGTTGCCCGGCAACACCCGACGTGGTGATATCCAGCTCGTTTGCTTGCTGCAGAGAGTGAACTTCTTGCAGGGCTGAGAGCTGGCTCTCGCAACGTCTGCTAAACCGACTTAGTGCCCAACCCTTGGCAATAGTTATGGTCCAGGTCAGGATCGAAGCGCTAACCAGAACCAGCATGACTGCTTTGACGACCCAGTCGGCATTTTTAAACATCGACCAGGCCGACATATTTTCGGGCAGTATTGGATCGTGGGCGCCACTCGGTGCTGCCGCAGCGCCGGGAGGCTTGCTGGGCAGAGCATGGGGCGACGGGGTCTGCTCTTGGTTGGCGCTAAACACAGACGTGCCCGCTTCTTGTGAGGCTTCGGCTGTCTGGCACGAAATCGTCTGAAAAAACAGGGTTGTCAGGAACAAGGCGAGAATACCGTGGAGGCGAGCGGTGCGACGCCGGTTCGACTTTGCGTTAGCGTTTTTCGGGCCGCTTCGGTCAGGGCCTGAACCCGATGTTGCACCGCTGTTGGCGGTGGGCATTATACCTCTGGGCCAGGCGCAAATAATCGGGTTTGTTGTTGGTGCGGAATAGTATTGCTGCATATTTAGTATCTAGGTCGAGTAGTGATGGACTGAACCAGCAGGGCGCGTATTAGTGGATCGGTTGCAAGATGACTGTAGGCATTGCCGGAAAACGCGAGATTAACTTAATGGTCGGGCTGGTCCGAGCTTTTTGCTTGATCTTGAAAAAGAAGACAGTAAGCCTCCGTAGATGATAAGTCCCAATAACAGCAGCCCGACATTAATTCCCACTGCGGAAGGCCGCCATGAATACTCGGCATACAGTCCAATGTGAGTAGCAAATACACTGAGCAGACAACCAAGTAGAAAAAGCTTGCCGTATTGGCGGACCCGTGCAGCGCTGGCCATAAACCCCGTGGCGATAGTCAGTAACGGCAGTGTGATCAGGAACACGGGTGCTGGTCTGAAATCTAGCAAGGCTGCCACCGCAGCCATGGCCAATGCGCCGGGGCAGGCCCAGACAAACCCGGGCCACAACAAGTGCAGAAGGCGCCAGTCCTTTTGCCGGGCCAACCAGATGTTCACGCCTGAAACACAAAGAAGTGTTAAAGCGGTGCCCATGATGGCGTACAGCGCTTTGCTCATAAACCCGCCAAAGTGGCCGAAATGCAGGCGATACACGGAATAGGCTACCTGCCTGCCTATTGGCCCGTCCGATAGACCTTGATGACTCAGCAACTGGCCGTCGGGGTGAAAGCGGTAGATTTCGGAATAGATCAAACGGCCCGGTAACGTGGCGGCTATTTCAAGATACTGGGTATCCTGGCCGGGGTTTTGCAGCATAAGATAAATCGGCTGCGCGTCTGGAGCTGCAGTCTTCAGGTTGGCAAAAGCGCTGCGATAGTCGATTTTCTTTTCCGAGGTTACTATCTGTATATCCTCGCCATAGACCGCGGCGATTAGCGCATCTCTGTCGTTATCCGTCCATAGCCAAGCGCCTGCGGCGATCAATACCCCCACCAGGCCAAAGAAGGCACCAGTCATACCCATCATCAGATAAAACGGTGCGCCCCACACGCCGAGGCGGTTGTGGAGATCGAGTTCGCGCAAGCGATCGCTGCGTTGGTTACGGAACCGGAACAGATCCTTAAGCAGTGAGGGGTGGGCGAGGAGTCCGGTGACAATCAGCCCGCAAAGAATCACACCGAGACTGCCCGTTATGAGTAAACCCGCTGTCTCGGGTAGCAGCAGGTGGTTGTGCAAGTGGAGCAAAAAATGTGTCCAGCCTTGCGCGGGCGGATCCGTAAGTGTGCCGTCCGCTGCCAGATAAAACTCGGTATCGTCTCCGGACACGTGCATGCGCGGCATAGCGGTGGAAGGAAGAACCACGTACAGTGTTTTCGGCGGCGTGTCCGCCTGCGCCAGAAACATATCTGTGGCGCGCTCGATACTATCTGGAGTGTAGTCCGGATACTCGGGGATTGTTGGCTGTTCCCAGCGCTCAAATTCCTCGAAAAACACCGCAAGTGTCCCGCTCAGGCAGACGAGATACAGCAGCATTGCCCAGGTAAGTCCGATCGCGGCGTGGGACTTCCGCATGGATTTCACTACCTTCACGCCCGGCTTGTTTCGTTTCGTATTCATCTGAACAACCATGGCAGCGTTGCGGTAATGCTGGCGGTGGTCCATAGCGTATGCCGTAGCAGGCGTTCAGAGGCTACGGTCAAAATCATCCCCCCGGCCCACAAGAGTGGCAACGACAGCGCTGCCGTGACCCAGGCATTGGCTGGCTCGAAGGGCAGATGTCGGGCTATCAATAGGCTGATGCAGACCGCACAAATCAATGTCAACGGGCCAGCAATCGCCAGGCGCAGGCTGCGTTTGCCCCACTGCGAGCCACGGCGACTCTTAGAGCGGCTTGGTGTGGAGTTTGCCGAAGTGATAGATCCCGCGTGCGTGCGTGAATCAGTGTTGAGCCCTTGTCTAACACTCGCGGCGACACAAAGCCATGCGCCAATGCTGCTTGATACGAACCAGTATATTGTTCCGAATTCGGCGCCATAGAGCAGGTGCCACCCGACGATAGCTTGTAGGAGCGTGAGTAATCCCACCGCGAACGGTAGCCGGATAATGCCCCGCTCGGGCGACCAGCCCGCGCGAAGTAGAATCAGGGCCATGCCATGGACGGCTAGTGTAAAAGCAGCGATAAGCGTGTTTGCAGGCATCTAGACGATTAAAACTCCAGTTCTATGCCAGCCTCGACAACACGCTCGGCGCCAAACCAGCAATTGTTGCTGTCAAAGCAAGAAACGTAGCGCTTGTCCGTCAGATTGGTGGCTGTGAGACTCACAGACATGCCCTGCAATTCATTAAACCTGCGGCCAAGTTCGTAGGTCAGGCCCAGGTCGAACAAGGTGTAACTGGGCAGCTCGGCGGTATTCAGGGCGTCGAGCTGTGTTTCACCCACAAAACGCGCGCCTGCACCCGCCGAGAGGCCAGCGAGTGGGCCGTCGAAGAATGTGTAGTTAGCCCACAGCGACGCAGTTTGATCGGCGACCCAAACCGGCGTCTTGCCTTCCAGCCCCGTGGTGTCTTCCGTCACTTCGACATCGAGCCAGGTGTAGTTGAACATCAGTAACAGGCTATCGGTCGGTAGCCAGCGACTTTCGAGCTCGATACCGCGAGATCGCGTTTCTCCAGTCTGGATCAGGTCCAGTGGGCCGCCATTTGGATCGCGCGTAAGATCGTTTTCCTTGGTGATTTCGAACGCAGCAAGGGAGAGCTGGTTGGTATTGTCTGCGGAAGCGTATTTGACACCGACCTCCCACTGCTCGGCCGTTGCGGGATCGAAGGTGTTGCCATTGCGATCACTGCCGGGCATAGGTTCAAAACTCTCGGCAAAATTGAGGTAGGGCGCCCAGCCATTGCCAAACGCGTAGAGAATGCCGACACGGCCGGAAAACTGCTCCTGATCGACTTCGCTGGTGGCGGGGAATCCGTATTTAACTCCGGTTTCCTGGGATTCGTATTCATCGTAGCGCCCGCTGGCAATGAAGATCCAACGGCCGATCTTGATCTGGTCCTGGAGGTAAAATCCGGTCTGCTCAGTGTCGATATTGAAGTCAGAGCTAAGTCCGGAAGCAGCGAAATCGAGTGTTGCCGGGTTGATCAGATAATTGTTGGCGGCGTACAGATCAATCGGCAGAGTGCTCGCATCCTCGTATTTGATATCGGAATCGAGTTCCAGATAGTCGATACCAAATAGCAGGTTATGTTCGACGCCACCAATATCGACGCGGCCAGCCAGCTGGTTGTCGATAGTCAAACCTTCGGCGGTTTCGTCCGTGAGGTAGGCGCGGCGCAGCAGCGTCCGGTCGGCGCCAGGCAATAAAGGCATGAAGGCGCTTACCAGCCCGGTATTGTAGGTGTTCTCCTGATAGGCGTCGGCGTCCATAAAACGCATCTGGTGCAGGAAGGTCCAGCCCTTACCAAAATCATGGTGCAATTTGAATCCGGGTAACAGCACCTCTCGCTCGTAGGTGTTCCAATTGGCATCGCCCGCATAAAAATCCGTATCCAGTTTGCCGTGGGGCGTACGGTAAAGACTACCGGCTGCAGGAACGGTGTTATAGATCCCGGCCGAAGGGTCTTTTTGATAGTAAAGGTTAAAGTTGAGCAAGGTGTTTGCGCCGATTCTCCAATCTATGGACGGCGCAAAAACTCGCCGCTCATTTTCCGACGTTTTCGCTTGCCCGTCCTGTTTGCGGCCGAGGCCGACGACACTATAGGAAAAATCACTTTCGCCGACTGGACCACGTGATTCAAAACTGAACTCGCGCAAGTCGCGGCTGCCGCCGCCAATCTGCAGATTGTGGTATGGCGTGAGGCTTGGCTTTTTGGCGATTAGATTGACAAAGCCACCTGGCGGCATATTGCCGTAAAGTGACGAAGTCGGACCCTTGAAGACCTCTATTTGTTCGATAGCGATGGCGTCAATCTGCGGCTGCAGGTTCCAGCCGTTGAACAGTAATTGCAAGCCGTCGTAGCTGTTTTGGTAGTTGGCAAAACCGCGAATGGTGAACTGATCGATACGGGTTACCGCACCTCCACGGAGCTCAGTGGTGACTCCGGAGCTGTAGCGCAGCGCCTCATTCACGGAGTCGGCATCTCGCATCTGCAGTGTCGACTGGTCAGTCACCGAGATACTTTGTGGTGTCAGCTCGGTTGGTAAAGTCGACTTGGTTGCTGTTTGTCGATAAGTGGTATCGGAAATATCGAGCGTCGGCAATTGAATGGGCGACTGCGCGGAGATCGCAGTGTCTGCCTCGCCGGCATAGGAATTCGTCGATAGAGCAAAGCTTGACACTATTGTGATCCAGGCCGCCGAAAAAAGCAGCCTGGCAGCTGTGTGCCATGGTTTGTCGTAGAGCCAATAAAATAAACGGACCAGATAATTCGCGGTCATTGTGATTTCCTTCATATAACTACTGGAACAGGCTGAAAATAAAAAAATCCTGGTTGGCGGCGGCTGGCCAGGAAAAGTGGATGAAAAGCGTCTGAATTGAGAGGGATGGGAGTTGAAAGACGGTTTTCTATCCGTGTCAGCTGTTATTATTTGTTACAGCGCATGGATTTGCTCCTCAATCACATTGATATCTGCCGACACGCCGCTCGGCAGGTTTTTGAGTTTCTAGTCAGCACTACTTTCATCAGCAGTGGTGCTCGAGATTGGCCGCCAATCCCCTTTGGTTTAGAGGCTTGCAGCGTTTTCTTTCAGATAGCTTGCTACGCCCTCGGTAGTGGCTTTCATAGCCGGCGCCCCACTCTGCCAACCGGCGGGGCAGACATCGCCGTGTTCTTCGTGGAACTGAAGGGCGTCTACCAGTCTCAGGTATTCGTCGACGTTGCGCCCCAGCGGCAGGTCGTTAATCGATTGGTGCCGAATGAGGCCGTTTCTGTCAATAAGGAAGGTGGCGCGCAGGGCAACGTCACCACTGGGCGCCTGAACACCGTAGGCCTTAACAATATTGTGTGTTGTGTCCGCGACTAGTGGGTATGCCAGTTCGCCGATTCCGCCATTGTTGACCGGGGTCTTGCGCCAAGCCAGATGGCTGAATTGGGAGTCGATCGATACCCCGATTAATGCGGTATTCCGGGATTCAAAATCTCCCGCCCGGTGGTGGAAAGCGATCAATTCCGTGGGACAGACAAAAGTAAAATCCAGGGGATAAAAGAAAATAACAGCATACCGACCCTCGATAACCTCGCTCAGCGTGAAGTCCTCATCGATAGTGCCGTTTGGAAGTACTGCGGGCGAAGTGAAGTCCGGGGCTTTCGAATTAATCATATTCATTGGGGTTCTCAAGGTTGTAATTCGTGGCGGAGAAGATATGCCGTTAATGGAGGGTGGCGGGGATAGGTTCGCGCTCCACTCCTTTAGGCGGAGCGTTCCAATGTCCGACCAGGTTCTTCGCTGTGTTGAGAAGGGCATTCGAACCCGATGCCTCGGGGTGGTCGCGCAGTAGCGCCAAATGTTGAGTAATGGACATGCGTATTTGTGGGCACTGTGTCGACGAGTAGCGAGTCATCAAATAAAGCAGGGTCGCGATGACAACGTCCAGGGACGGTGAGAGCTGATAGTTGTCTTTATCGGGCATGACCTCTTCCTGATAATTAATATGATAATCGTTATCATTTATATATCATTATTTATTGGCGCGTCAATCCTGTTTGTGGATCGCTCGGCAATTTCTTTGCGCGAAGCACTTATTTGTTCCCGAACTCGACGGCATCGACAAGCGCTCAAGTAACAAGCTATCAATGGCCCGACAGCTTGTACTCGCGGTCTCTGGCTCAGTTGAAGGGCCAAGCCCTGATGCGTAGAAGAAGCGTGCGGTCAGGTGGTTGTCTATCAGGCGGGTAGTTTTAGCGGTGTT
>DJFY01000029.1:41809-74540 GCA_002431545.1 Cellvibrionales bacterium UBA5860
AATGGCTTAGTTGGATAGGCCGAGCTGGATGGGCTTAGCGGGGCACAAAAATAGCGGGTTAGTTAAATGGTCCCTGGTCGGATGGTGCGGTGCCGGTAAACCGCTATATGCGGCTTGGAGACAACAGCACGAGCAAAAACAAGAGGAAAAAACAAATTCCCGGTGGTGGTTGATTCAAATCAAGCTGCTGGCTGATCGTCTTTGACCCCGTTGCCGCGACCTGCAAAATAACAACATGTTTACACGGGTGCCAAGTTCGCTCGTTCTCCGGTTAGCAGACACTTTTCAGGAAGGAAGCATTATGCGCAAGCAGGCAATTTCGGCTGATTCTCATATCGTCGAACCACCAAACTGTTACTCAGATTTTATCGATCCCAAATTTCGCGACAGGGCTCCCCAGGTTGTCGATGGGCCGGGCGGTGCGGCGATATTCAACATTCCCGGTCTGGACGACATCATTCCTTTGGGCTTGCTCGGTGCTGCCGGGGTGCCTGCGGAGGACTTGGCCAAGCATCGCTCCGATAAATTCGACGACCTCCCGCTTGCGGCGTGGAACCCGAAATATCGCGCTGAAATTCAGGAGCGCGACGGTATATGCGCCGAAATCATCTATGCCTCGGTCGGCATGGTGATGTGCTCCCATAAAGACTTTGAATACAAGTCGGCTTGCTTCAAAGCCTACAACCGCTGGTTGCAGAAGTTTTGCGACGGCGCACCTGATCGTTTGTTCGGACTGGCACAAACCGCCGTCGAGTCAGTGGACGCGGCGATCAAGGATGTTGAGGAAGCCAAGAAAATGGGTATGGTTGGCATGATGATGCCAGGGCGTCCCCAGCACGAAGATTACGACCACCAGGACTACAACGCCTTGTGGCAGGCCTGTATCGATCTGGACATGCCGGTGTGCTTTCATATCCTGACATCAGACGATTGCGGCGTAAAAGAAGTACTGGCGCCCAAGCGTGGCCATCCCGCCAACGGTTTCATGAACATCGTGCGCGGTGTTCAGGATGTTCTGGGGGTATTCCTGTTCGGTGGTGTCTTTGAAGACAACCCCGATCTGAAAATGGTCATCGCCGAAGCCGACGCTGGTTGGATTCCCCACTACGCCTACCGTGCGGATCACGCCATCAAGCGACTTGGCCCAGCGGTGGAGTGCAAATTGACCAAAATGCCGAGTGAGTATCTGACCAAAAACGTTTCCTATACCTTCCAGGACGATATGACGGCATATCTCAACCAGGGCGTTGTCGACAGCGGTTGCCTGATCTGGGCCAACGACTATCCGCATACGGATGCATCCTGGCCGAACTCACAGAAAATCCTCGATGAGCAGATGGCTCACCTGACGGAAGAGCAGCAAAACGCCTGTGTCCATGATAATGTGAAGAAATTATTTAAATTGCCTGTTTAATCTAATGATATTATTAGTTATTTTATGATTCTAATTTCTTGTATGTAGACTATGCGCTAAGTGGCGTAACCGGGTGGCGCTCGGCTTAAAACCGGGTGCCCGACGGCGCCATCAGGCGCATCATATACAGGCATACTTTCAGTCAGACACATTAGAGAGCGGCGTCTTCGCCTGTTAGGCGCGCTCTCATCTTTTCCCTCCCAAAATCGCTGCCGATTTTGAGAGAGGCCCTGCCGGTCAACAAAATATTTGACAACCCCTAGACTCTCTTGCAGAGTGTCAGCCTGTTTACATTCGTAATCAACAGGTGGCTCTAGCTACCCAAAAATTAAAACCTTATACCCAGTAACACCGAAAGGAGTTGATCTATGCGTAAGCCAGGCATTTCGGCGGATTCACACATTGTAGAGCCGCCAAACACCTACACTGATTTTATCGACCCCAAGTTCCGGGATCGCGCGCCACAAATGGTCGAAGGTCCCGGTGGCGTTCACATATTCAACATTCCCGGCCTGGATGACATTATTCCGTTGGCTTTGCTCGGTGCCGCCGGCGTTCCCGCAGAGGATCTGGCGAAATATCGTACTGCCAAGTTCGACGAGCTGCCCAACGCTGCCTGGAACCCCAAGTTCCGCGCCGAAGCTCAGGATCGTGACGGTGTCTGCGCCGAGATCATCTACGCCTCCGTTGGCATGGTGATGTGCTCTCACAAAGACTTTGAATACAAAACCGCCTGTATGCGCGCCTATAACCGTTGGTTGCAAACTTTTTGTGAAGGCGCACCTGGCCGTCTGTTCGGTCTCGCGCAAACCTCTGTTGAGTCTGTTGATGAGGCTATCAAGGACGTGGAAGAAGCCAAAAAAATGGGTATGGTTGGCATGATGATGCCTGGTAAGCCCAAGCACGAAGACTATGACCACGAAGACTACAACGCTTTGTGGCAGGCTTGTGTCGATCTGGACATGCCGGTTTGTTTTCACATTCTGACTTCCGAAGATAGCGGTGTTAAAGAAGTGCTGGCGCCCAAGCGTGGCCATCCCGCCAATGGCTTTATGAATATCGTTCGCGGTGTTCAGGACGTTCTCGGGGTATTCCTGTTTGGTGGTGTCTTCGAAGACAACCCCAACTTGAAAATGGTTATCGCCGAAGCCGACGCCGGCTGGATTCCCCACTACGCCTACCGTGCGGATCACGCCATCAAGCGACTTGGCCCTGCGGTGGAGTCCAAGCTCACCAAGATGCCAAGTGAGTATCTGACCAAAAACGTTTCTTATACCTTCCAGGATGATTTAACGGCTTACCAGAACCTGGGTGTGGTCGACAGTGGTTGCCTGATGTGGGCGAATGACTATCCGCATACGGATGCGTCCTGGCCTAACTCTCAGAATATCCTCAATGAGCAAATGGCTCATCTGACGGTAGAGCAGCAAAATGCCTGTACTCACGATAACGTGAAAAAATTGTTCAACCTCCCAGTTAACGTTTAATTTCCTTCATTAGAACGTTAACCTGCAAATAAAAAAGGCGCCCATTGGGGCGCCTTTTTTTGTCCCCCATATTTTGATTATTCGATTACCCTCAATTTTGACTTGTCACGTAGCGCGTTCTAGGCACAATGAAAATACACAAATTTATCGGAGAATAAAATGAACCGCTTTAGCGCAATACACGGGGAAGACGCAGTCACGCCGGTACTTGTATCCGGCTGGGAATGTACGCGAGTGACGCCCCCGAGCGCCTTGTTCGGCGCGAACGGAATTCAGTTTGGTACAGATCGCAGGCTCTATGTAGCGCAGGCGATGGGAAGCCAGGTGACCGCTATTGATACTGTTACCAGCGAGTTGGAGGTAATTGCGGCTAACGGTGCGCCCATCACTGGTCCGGACGATGTCGCCTTCGACTCTCATGGCAACATGTTCTCAACCGAGGTGATGAGTGAGCGGGTTTCCATGCGTAAGCCAACTGGCGAGTTTTCGATTGTGGCGGACGGATTGCCTTCGGCTAACGGTGTCACGGTGTTTAACGATCGGCTGTTCATAGACGAGCATCGTCCTGGTGGTGGGCTTTTCGAGTTGTACCCCCACGATGATCGGCCGCCGCGGCAAATCGCTGCTAATTTAGCCGGACCCAATGCCCTGGCGGGCGGGCCGGACGGAAAGCTCTACTTTCCGCTCGTCCCGAAGGGTGAGATCTGGCGCGTGGATCCGGAGTCGGGGGCGCTGGAAAAAGTTACAGATGGGCTCTTTCATCCCACCGCTGCCAAATTCACGCCTAGCGGCGAGTTGCTCTCGCCTCAGGCGGGGAATGGCGAGGTGGTCAAAATCGACACGCTGACAGGCGAACAGGCCGTCCTTGCCCGCGTGCGTCCGGGAATCGATAATCTGGCGATTGATCAGTATGGGAAACTGTTTCTCAGTCACTTTGTCGATGGTGGTGTGGCCGAGGTCAGTATGGACGGCAGTAACGCCGAAAGGGTCCTCGTCGCGCCTGGCTGGGTAGGTCCCTGGGGTATTGCCGCCGATGCGTCGGGGACATGCTTTGTTGTCGACGGGCTGAGTCTGGCGCGCCTCGAACCCACGGGTGAACGCTCGGCTGTTGGCAGCCCCCTGGATAAATCTGCGCCACGTTTTGTGCGCGCGGTGGCTGCCGGCGAGCCCGGTGAGTTTCTGATGACGACCGCACGTGGAGACGTTATCGCCTACGCTTTTGCCAATGGTGAATCACGCGTATTAATTGAAAAACAGGGTCAGTTAAAGGGGCTGTGCGCCGGTAATGGGGGACTCGTTTACGTGGTGCGGGATGACGACGGTTCTGTGTTTGCCGTCGATCGGTCGGGTGGAAAGCGCATTATTGCAACGGGCCTTCATTCGCCCAAAGATATTCTCGTTAATAATGGCGTTTGTTTCGTTACCGAAGCCGGGACTGGTCGACTACTGAGGATTGCGCAGGATGGGGCAGTGTCCGTAATCCTGGATATCTTTCGCGATCCGCGCGGGATGGCTCTGGTGGACAACATCCTGTATGTATTGGACAGGGGGGCTCGGTCATTGTGGTCGATTGATCTGGCAAATGGCTATGCGGCACTTCAGATTGCCGGCAGGCTTCCCATCGGTGCGGTGTGTCCCCTGGATTTTGCCGGGGGGTTGTGCACGAATCCTGCCGGCGGATTGCTTGTTGCCGCTGACGGAGAGGGTAGTATATTGTCTTTTAGGAAACTCTAAACAAATTGTTTCGGGTTTCATGTTTTTCTTGATCTGGGGATATTGGAGCGTGTGGCCCAGTAGCCCTGAAAATATGAAAGTGAAGTGAGAGTTAAGTTTACAGTTACACTTCGATATTCTTTAAATACTTTGGATTATTGGAACGCATTTGAACGATATAAATACGATAAATTGGAGTGAGCTATACGCGGCTCGAAGAAGAATACAGCAGCGATATCGTAAAATATGGAATGTGCCGATTGACAAGCGTTATGCTTCTGTTCTGTTTAAACACGGGTTTGACGGATCAAATATCTTGGAAATGGGGGCGGGTTCCCGAGGCCTGCAGCGCAGAATAAGTGATTGGTGGCCGAGCTCTTCTTACAAGAGCTATGATATCGACACTAATACAAAACAAGATTACTATAAACTTGAAGATATCGAAGGCCAGTACGAGATGGTTTGCATGTTTGAAGTCGTCGAACATGTGAGGCCGGAAGTTGCAAAAGAGATGCTTGATAAGTGCTTCGAAGTTTTGGTGCCGGGCGGCCTTTTGTTTATCACGACCCCCAATATCTATTATCCGCCGAATTATCTGAGGGACGCTACGCATATCACGCCTTGGTGCTATGACGAGTTGGGCGCGCTTGCATTGATGACTGGTTTTGAGCTGCAGAAAATGTATAGGTTATACAGTGATTCCTTTTTGGGGAAGCTAACGCACCGTATGCTGTTTTATCCGATCCATCGAGCGATGGGTATAGATTTTGCCAAACAAATAATAATGGTTTCTAAGAAACCTGAGAACGCGTGACTTCGAAATTAATATCAATTGTAATTGTATCCTGGAATACAAAAGATCTTACCTTATCCTGCCTGGAAAGTATCTCTCGTGGTGTATTCGATGATTGGTGTAATGTAGAAACAATCGTTGTAGACAACGGGAGTGTTGATGGCACAGCGAGTGCCATTCGCGCTGCTTATCCCGATGTTGTCGTTGTCGAGAATGCTGAAAATATTGGTTTTGGCCGCGCCAATAACCTTGCGATTCAAATAGCGCGTGGCGACATTTTGTTTTTTTTGAATAGCGACGCGACGATATCGTCTGATCTACCAGTGAAGCTACTGAAGGAATTTGATAAAGATAAATCTCTGGGCGTTTTGGGTTGTCAGCTGGTCGATGCCGGTGGTCGCGTTCAGAAGTCTGTGCGGGGGCATCCTACATTTTCGGCTGTTTTATACGGTGATACACCGCTGCGCCTTATTCCTTTTCTTAAGCCTGCTTACGAGCGGTATAGACAAAAGAATTTTGATTTTTCTTCAGCAAAAAACGTTGACACCGTCATGGGCGCCGCCATGGCGATACCGAAACACATACTTGATGAGGTGGGTGGGTTTGACCCGGTTTTTTTCATGTATTTTGAAGAGGCAGACCTATGTCGCCGCATTGGTGAGGCGGGTTACAAGGTGAAATACATGCCGGATGCTAAGGTCATTCACGTTGGTGGTGCGAGTTCCTCCCAAACGCGTTCGCGCATGTTTGTAGTATATCGGCAGAGCATGTTTTCTTACTTTAGGAAATATGAGGGCCGCTTGATGACGACTATTTTTTTGTTGCTATATAAACCCCTTTTTATTATCGATACTTTTTACAAGGCTATCGTGGAGGGTGTGAAATTCGCGTATGCTGCGTTTAGGCTGCATGACAGAACGAGAGGAAATAAATACCGACAGCGGTTTTTGATTAAGTGGAACTTCTTAACAAAGGAATTGCTCGGTTTTATTCTCAGTTAAGACGTTTTAAGGTCTAGATATCATACTTATTTAAACGCTAACTATTATCAGTGAATTTTTGTGGCTATCTCACTGCCTTTCTTTTTAAGTTGTTGGGCGTGTAGTAGCCGGGTTTTTCGCGGAATGAAAAATCATTGACCGGGTGCTGGTTGTCGAGGCCCGACACGAAATACTTGTCCTGGTCGAGCTTGTAATATACATCCAGTGTGCTTAACAAGACCGGCACTTCGTAATAATTGATGTGATGGGATTCGGAAAACCGGTCCAGTTTTCCCGCATCGTCGTAATGTTCGGCGAGTACGATGCGCCAGGAATCTTCATCCAGATAGTAGACTCTTCTCTGGTGGATGTGTTTGATATCGGCCTTGCGCTTTGCCTCGACAACCCAGACACGATGCAGTTCGTAGCGGCTCAGCTCCGGATTGATATGTCTGGGTTGGATGATGGTCTCAATGGCTGTGGCGTCGCTGTGTAATCTATAGGCGTTATAAGGTATGTATAGCTCCTTTTTGCCGAGGAGTTGCCAGTCAAACCGGGTGATCGGACCGTTGAACATGCCGGCCTGATCGAACAGGTGTACGCCTTCTGAGACACTCATGGGCGAATCACTTGTTAGTATTGGCGCTCGTATCACGCGACGTTTCCCTCGTGCATAGGCCCAGGTTTTCCGCTCGCTATCCTTGCTATTTAGCTGCACATGAAACAAGGCCAGAGTGCCGGCAATTTTCGGTGGCGCTTCCACGACAGTGATGCCTCGAGTAAGGATGTTGTCGAGCTTGTCCTCGGTCATATTCTCCAGCTGGTGAGGGTATTCGATCTCCTGGCGTGCCACGTTCAGCACATAGTCGCCATCGCCATTAACCGTTGCGGAGTTGACGTAGCGACGTATGCCGCCTCCCTTGTAACTGAGTAATGAATTCCAGATGGCTTGCTGGCCGTTGTCGGGCTGTGGAAAAGGAACCCCAGCCAGAACGCCTTCCACGCCTGCGCCGTTATCGGTGATCCGAGCCTGGGTGAATTGTCTGGTCTGATCAAGCACCCATTGCGGATGTGAAGCACTGCGGCGTGAGGGATAAGCCAGCAATTTGTAGGTGTTGGGGTATTTCGTCAAAAGCGCCTTGTGCCCGGCGGACAGTTTGTCGCCGTATTCTGCAGCATTGGTATGATCAATTGTGAAGAGCGAAGCGTCGCCGTTAAAAGGGTCTGGATGATGCTGTCCTGTCTGATATCCGTCGGGTGGTTGATTTATGCCGCCTTCCCAGGGCGGGATCGAGCCGTCGGCGTTGCCTGCGCGCTCTGCACCTACCGTTGTCAGGTCGTTGTCGGCGTATATGGCGGTTGGCAGATTAAACGCTAATGCCAAAGCCAAACTTAACGGTAACCCACGGTGACTTCTTCGATTCCGGCACTTGACCGTTGCCGGGAAGAGCTTTTGTTTTTCGCGGTTCACGAGGAAATGTCGTATGAGGTGGCAAGTAGAAAAGAACAATGACGAGCGGGCGGCAGTTAAGTTAACACCGGTTTTCATATCGTGCTCCAGCTGGATTTCACGGCAATTAGAGTATATGCAGTACGAAGGCCTTATCCTTTTCTGGTGGTGACGATTGCTCCTGCTGGCTAACCTGAGTCGCCGTGCATGCGCTTCTTGCCTGGAGCAAGATCGAGGCAGCCTGTCTTCGCGATGTGTTTGTTATTCGTTTATTCCGCAATCCGTTTTCGCGTCTCGTCTTGCATGTGATAATGGTTTCAACGACTGGCCACGCTTTCAATACCTTCGGGTATCATTTCCGCCTTGATAACCTCCTCTTGCTCGAACGTTTCCAATTCGGCGTCGCTGAGCCCAAGCAGATTACCGAAGACCTCGCGATTATGTTCGCCCAGGTATGGTGCCTGCAGGTCGAGTTTTTCCGGGAATTCAGAAAAGCGCAGCGGAACACCGGGAATTTGTAGTTCGCCATAACCGCGATCTTCGATAGTGCGCACCACTTCCCGTTCTATCAGGTGCGGGTGTTCCATGGCTTCGGGCACGCTTAGTACCGGTGCTACAGGGATATGCATATCCTCGAGTAATTTTAGTGCGTCGTCGCGTTTGTAGTTACTCAGCCAGTCCTCAATGATCCGCACAATTTCATCCTTGCGTTCTACCCGCTTGAGGTTGGTGTCGTAGTCCGGATGTTCGGCGAGATCCTCGCGACCCATTGCCTTGCACAGGGGCGCCCATTGTCGCGCCATCACGACCATAAAGAGAAAACCGTCCTGGCATTTGAACAAGCCCAGTGGTGCGGCTGCATAGTGATGGTGGCCGGCGCGACGCGGAACAATCTTGCCCTTGCTGCCGGAGTATGCCTGGACGTTGATTTCATGGGCGTGAAAATAGGAATCGAGTAGTGAGATGTCGATGTATTGTCCCTTGCCGGTTTTGTGCCGGTATAGCAAGGCGCCATTGATCGCCGCCAGTGCGTGCACCCCTGCACTGACGTCGCCGATGCCGAGCATAGGAAAGTAGGGCGGCTGTTCCGGATCGCCGATCATGTCCATCACGCCCGACACTGCCATAGCGATATAGTCGAAGCCGGGTAGGGTCGACAGTGGCCCGGTTTGACCGAATGCCGAGATGGAGCACATGATGATCTCGGGGTTGATCTCCTTAACCACATCGTAACTCAGGCCCAGACGGCCGATAGCGCCCGGTGCGAAGTTTTCCAGCAAGACGTCGCACTCCTTGATCAGACCTTTGATCAGCTCCAGGCCCTTGGGGTTTCGAATGTCGACGCAAACGCCTTTTTTTCCGCGATTCTGCTGGATGTAGTAGCCGCTGCGGTTGTTGCGCCGGTGTGGCAACAAGCGCACCGGATCTCCCGCGGGCATGAGTTCTACCTTGATTACTTCGGCACCCATTTCAACAGCCAGCCTGGACGTGGTCGGTCCGGCGAGATATTGGGTGAAATCGAGAAAACGGTAGCCGTCAAGTATGTGTTTGGGTGTCATAAATCTAACTCCGGATCGTCGTGTCGGTGAATCTCGCCGGGCTCGGCTGGTGTCAGGGTCCTATACCGCTTTTTGAAACAAAATACCCCTGTCCTCGAGGCTGCTGATTTGCGCCGCCGAATAATCGAGTATGTTGGCAAGGATCTCTTCATTGTGCTCGCCTACCAGCGGCGCCTGAATATTCTCGTTCACCTCGTACTTGGAGAACCTTAGGGGCATACCCGGAATCTGGAACTCACCCATGATCGGATCGTTAACGGTGCGAATGGTTTTGCGTGCCACCATGTGAGGGTGCTCCATAGCATCGGGCACGGTGAGCAGTGGCGCACAGGGCACGCGGGCCGCTTCCAGCTTGTCGAGCGCCGCCTGATCACTGTCCTGCTGCTGTAACCAGTCTTCGATGGCGACAATCATTTCTGGCAGGTTGGCAACGCGTGCGTCGTTATCCTTGAATCGGGGGTCGTCGATCAGGTCCTCGCGTGCCATGGCTCGGCACAGTACCGGCCATTGGTGGAGCAGCGCCAGAATGACCAGGTGACTGTCTTTCGATTTGAAAATACCCGTGGGTGCTACCGCAGTGTGATGCGAGCCGTTGCGGTGCGGAACGACTTTGCCACCGCTCGCCGAATAGACCTGTATGCCCACCTCATGGTGGTGGATATAGGTATCCAGCAGAGAGATATCGAGGAGTTGACCGCCGTTGTCATTGCGTTCCCGGTCGAGCAACGCGTAGCCGATTGCAGTCATGGCGTGGACGCCGGTACCGACGTCGCCAAAGGCCAGCATGGGCATGGAAGGCGGTGAATCTTTTTCCCCGATCAGGTCAGTCACTGCCGCGTAGGCCTGGGCGATGTAGTCAAAGCCGGGGTAAGCGGCCAGAGGCCCTTCCTGTCCGAAGGCGGAAATCGAACACATGATGATATTCGGATTCAGTTCGTGGACGACGTCCCAGCCCAGGCCGAGCCGACCGATAACGCCGGGAGCGAAGTTTTCGATAAAAACGTCCGATTCCCGAATCAGGGCCTTGATGATATCGAGACCTTCTTCAGTTTTGGGATCGAGACAGAGGCTCTTCTTGCCCCTGTTCTGTTGAATAAAGTAGGCGCTGCGTTTTTCTTTCGTGCCGGGTACCGTGATCGCGAAAGGGAAGGTGCGAACCGGATCGCCGTGGGGACCGATTTCGACCTTGATGACTTCCGCGCCCATCTGGGCCATTAGATTGGTGGCCGCGGGGCCAGCTAGATATTGCGTGATGTCGAGGACGCGGTATCCGTCGAGTACATGTTTGGGCTTCATTTTCTATTCTCGAATTAATTCAGGTATTCATCAGTTATGTATTCGGTGACAGCTATAGCCGGCGCGGCCGGCGCTTCGCCCGTTGGGTGGGCGCGCGCTCGACGCCATATTTGGAGCCGTTTCGCTGACTAATGCATCGAGCTGACCAATATGCCTTGTTGTTCCAGTTCGTCGATGGTTTCAGCGGGATAGTCCAGCCACTCGCCGAGGATCTCCCTGTTTTGTTCGCCCAGAAAAGGTGCCTGTAGGTCTAGATATCCGGGGTAGCTGGAGTAGCGCAGGGGGACACCCGGAATATCGAACTCACCTAGCATGCGGTCAGATATCGTGCGAACGGAGCCGCGCTGTCGATGATGCGGGTGCGCCACGGCCTGCGGGACCGTGAGAATAGGCGCCACTGGAACGCGCACCGCCTGCAGGGCCGCCATGGCGGCTTCGTCGGTTTCAAAGGTCTGTAGCCAGCCCTCGATAATGTCGATCAATTCCTGCAGGTTTTCCAGGCGAGCTTCGTTGCTGGCGAACTTTGAATTCTTGATCATGTCTTCCCGCCCCATGGCTTTGCACATTTCCGGCCACTGATGCAGCAGGGCCAGAATCATGATGTAGCCTTCAGGACCCTTGAAAATGCCGGTCGGAGCTACCGCGTAGTGATGAGGGCCGGCGCGGCGGGGGACGATGGCGCCCTTGCTCGCGGAGTAGGCCTGGACATTGACTTCGTGTTGGTGAAAGTAGCAGTCGAGCAGGGAGATATCGAGAAACTGGCCTTCACCCGTGCGGTGTACATCGAGCAGTGCGTACCCGATCGCGCCGCAGGCGTGGACTCCCGTGGTGACGTCGCCGATACCCAGTTGCGGCAGACTTGGCGGTTTGTCCGGTTCGCCGATGACGGAAGTGACGCCCGAGTAGGCCTGGGCGATGTAGTCAAAGCCCGGCAGATGACTCAATGGCCCGGTTTGTCCGAAGGCTGACATGGAGCACATGACCAAGCGGGGGTTTATTTTATGCACAGTCTCCCAGTCGAAACCCAGCCGGCCGATAACGCCGGGCGCGAAGTTTTCAATCAACACGTCGCACTGTTTGATCAGGTCTGTCAGAACAGCCTTGCTGCGCTCGTTTTTGACGTCGATGCACAGGCTTTTCTTGCCCCGGTTCTGCTGGATAAAGTAGGCGCTGCGCTTGTCTTTTCGGTAGGGAAAGGCGCGGCTAGGGTCACCATAAGGCGCAATTTCGACCTTGATGATGTCGGCGCCCATTTCCGCCATCAGGCGCGTGGCGCTGGGCCCTGCCAGGTACTGGGTGAAGTCGATCACCCGATAGCCTTCTAGAATATGTTTTCGTGTCATAGCTAATTCCGGTAATTTGATGGTCTGTCGAGTCAGGCTTTGACCGGTTCGGCGGCCAGTACGCCCTCGTCGAGAAAGGTCTGGATGTCGCTGTCGCTATAACCCAGGTCGCCGAGCACCTCGCCGTTGTGCTCACCGAGGAAGCTGGCCTGCAGATCGAGAAATTCCGGGTATTCGGAAAAGCGCAGAGGCATGCCGGGTATTTTCACATTGCCAAATGCCCGGTCACTGACTGTGCGTACGGTTTGGCGCTCGATCAGATGCGGATGCGACATGGCTTCCGGAACACTCAGGACCGGCGCCACGGGGACGTGATTTTCTTGCAGAATACGTACCGCGTCGTCGTCACTTTCAGTGGTTTGCAGCCAGGCTTCTATGGCGTCGATCAGCACCTGCTTGTGTTCAGTTCTCCCGGCGTTGTCGGCGAAGCGTGGGTCATCGTTGAACTCTTCCTTGCCGATGACCTTGAGTAGGTTGTTCCACTGGGCGCCAATGGCAATGATCACCAGGTATTTTTCCTTGCCCTTGAACAAGCCGAGCGGGGCCACGGCGAAGTGGTGGGCACCGGACCGGTGGGGCACCATTGCACCATCAGTGCCGTCGTATGCCTGGACATTGATCTCGTGGCAGTGAAACAGGCAGTCCAGCAAGGCGATGTCGAGATGCTGGCCACCGCCGCCTCGCTCCCGGTGAAACAGCGCTGCGGTGATTGCGCCATAGGCGTGGGCGCCGGTTGAAACGTCGCCGAGTCCGAGCCCGGCAAAGTAGGGTGAGCCGTCTTCTTCGCCAATCATGTCGATGACCCCGGCATAGGCCTGGGCGATATAGTCAAAACCGGGCAGGTTGGCCAGGGGGCCTTTCTGCCCGAAGGCCGAGATGGAACACATGATCAAATTCGGGTTGATGGCGTTTAGCGTGTCGTAGTCGATATTGAGTCGTTTCATGACGCCCGGGGTAAAATTTTCCACCACAACATCGACGTCGGCGACAAGCTTATGCACGATCTCCTGCGCGCGCTCGTCTCTCAAATTAAGACAAATCGCTTTTTTACCGCGGTTCTGCTGAATGTAGTATCCGCTTCTGCCGTTTTTCAGGGCCGGCATCAGGCGCACCATGTCCCCCATGGGCGCGGCTTCGACCTTGATAACATCGGCGCCGGTTTCGGCCATTAGGCGGGTACAGCTGGGTCCGGCGAGTACATGGGTAAAATCGAGCACTTTCACACCATCCAGCACATGTCGTCTAGTCATTGTTACTTCCTCTCTAACTGCTTGAATCGGATTTATCGAATTGAGGTGTCTGAATCAGATGCCCTGTCGCTCTTATCTTTATATTTTGTAGCTTTGTTTCCGTCTCGCCGGATATCGGCGTGTTCGCCATGTATACGCTTATATCCGGGCCGCCTGGGCTGTCTGGGGTTTGGCGAAGTTCCCCGACAAGATCGGGCGCACAATTAGCCTCGGGTTTCTATTAGTCGGGGGTTTTGCGTCATGTCACGCGCGGTATCGCCGGTTAGACTGCGCGACCCAAACTTCGGGGTTGTCCCAAGATGCTACGCGGAGCTTAAAAATAGCGCAACGGTTTTACGTTCCACGCGGTGTGGCTTGGCAAAACCGGCAGCTGCATCCATATGCGTGAGACTCCGCATTTGCGACCCGTTTGAGACGAAGCGTGCAATTTGCGGCGGACGGGCCCCGAATATTGGAAAAGTTCTTGTTGTATTAAGCTGTTATTACTTTTTGTTACAGAAATCCCCTGTTCTGGATCACTCGTAGCTATATAATCAGTGAATCAAATTACTAATACTTTTAATTTAACTGTTTACTTCATGAGTTGAGGGAGGACGATATGTCTGAATATGACAAGGTAATAAAGGGCGGCACCATTATAGATGGTACGCGTACACGCAAGGCCTTCGTGGGTGACATTGCCATTAAAGACGGCCTGATCGCGAAAATTACCGAAGGTGATGGTATTCCCGCAGAGAGCGGGGCGGAGGTAATAGACGCTACCGGGTTAAATGTGGTGCCGGGTTTTATCGATCTGCATACCCACTATGATGGGCAGTTGTTGTGGGACCCCTACCTGAGCTGCTCCAGCTGGCATGGTGTGACATCTGTTGCCATCGGCAATTGCGGCTTTGGTTTTGCCCCGACCCATCCCGAGCAGCGAGAGCGCGCGATGTTGTCGATGGAGCGGGTCGAAGCGATCCCGCTGGCGACAATGAAAGCGGGGATGGACTGGGACTGGGAGACTTTCCCCGAGTGGCTCGACTCCCTTGATCGCCGTCCCAAGGGCATCAATGTCATGAGCTTTGTGCCGCTGAATCCACTGATGGTCTACGTGATGGGCGTCGAAGCGGCCAAGACTCGCGACCCCAGCAAGGAGGAACTGGCCGAGATGCTGCGCCTGATGGAAGAGTCTCTCGACGCCGGCGGTGTTGGCTTCTCCATGCAGCGTCTTGGTGATGGCTTCACATCAGTTCAGCGTGATTACGATGGTACGCCGATGCCGACCGATACCATGTCAGACGAATTGTGTCTGGCGTTTGCGCGCGTGTTGAAGAATCGAGGCCAGGGCTTCATTCAACTTACTCAGGCGAAAAACGATGTGGTGGCTGATCTGGACTTTGGTGCCAATCTGGCAGAGGCGTCTGATGCCGCAGTGCTGTGGAATGCTGTTCAGGTTAACGAACGCCATCCCCACCAGCACCGGCGGATGCTGAAGTGGGTGGATGAGCAGCGTGATAAGGGCCATAACATCTGGATGCAGGCGATTACCACGCCCAACGACATGCGTTTCATGCTGGACGATTTCAACCTCTTCGATGGCAATGGCGCCTGGCGCGATGTCACTATTGGTGACGTTCCGACGCGTATCGCGAAGATGCAGGATCCGGAACTGCGGGCTGCGGTGCGCGAGGACTACGACCATGGCAGCGCGCCTTTCGTCAGTGGTCCTATTGCGGAAATTGTCGTCGATTCAGTGGAAAACACTGAGAACGAGAAGTTCGTTGGTATGACCATCGCGGAGCTGGGCGCTGCCATGGGTAAGCACCCGGCCGATGCCATGCTCGACCTCGCCATCGACGAGGGCCTGAAAACCGTCTTCTACGTGGTGCCATTCAATTACGACGAGGGCCTGTTAAACGAAATTCTGCATAACGAGTGGACGGTGCCTGGGGTGTCGGATGGCGGTGCCCATACTAAGTTCCTGAACTTTGGCCGTTATCCCACTGACCTGTTGATCGACAGCGTTCGCGAACGCGGTTCCTATACGCTGGAAGAGGCGCACTATCGTCTGGCTGCATTACCGGCGATTGCTGCGGGCTTTGACGATCGCGGCACATTGGAAGTGGGCCGGGCAGCGGATATCGTGATTTACGATTTGGAGAACCTGAAGATGCTACCGACGCAGGTTGTTCACGATCTGCCCGGTAACGAGTGGCGGTATGTGGAAACCGCCGAGGGTTATCGCTATACCATCGTCAATGGTGTAACTATCAGGATCGACAACGAAGTGACCGGTGAATATCCGGGCAAGCTGCTGCGCCACGGCAACGCGCAGGGCGTATCGCGTGCGGCCTGACTGACGGGCTGCGAAAAAAGCCGGGAAATATTTCCCGGCTTTTTTTCGTCCGTAACTTCTTACTGTGCCAGGTTCCCGTGAGCCGGGATATTTTTATGAAAGTCTTTACTACGATTCCCCAGCATGACCTGAAGGCTGTTGCCGGCGCTGCCAGTGCGCTTGAGGCTGCAGGTTACGATGGTTTGATGACCATGGAAAACGCCCACGATCCCTTTCTACCGTTGGGGGTCGCCGCTACCGTCACCGACAAGGCCGAGCTGATCACCGGCATTGCTATAGCCTTCGCGCGCAGCCCCATGACTGCGGCCAATTTGGGTTGGGATCTACAGGCGGCATCAGATGGCCGTTTTGTGATGGGGCTAGGTAGTCAGATCAAAGCCCACAACCTACGTCGTTTTAGTGTGCCCTGGTCGGCTCCGGCGCCGCGGATGCGGGAATACGTGCAGGCCTTGCGGGCGATCTGGGCCTGCTGGAAGGGCGGCGGCAAGTTGGATTTTCGTGGCGAGCACTATCAGTTTACCTTGATGACGCCGAATTTTGTTCCGGAAAATTACACGGCCCCGCCGCCACCCGTGACCATCGCCGCTGTTGGTCCTGCGATGCTCAGGGTGGCCGGTGAGGTTTGCGACGGTGTCCGGCTGCATCCTTTCTGCACTCGCGCCTATCTCGACAACGTGGTGACGCCAAAATTGCTTGAGGGAATGAGCAAGAGCGGACGTGCGCGCGAGCACTTCGAGATCTCCGGCGGCGGTTTTATCGCGACTGGTCCCGATCAGGAAAGTGTCGACAAGATGATGGAATGGGTGCGCTACCGCGTCGCGTTTTATGCTTCGACGCCGGCCTACTGGCCAGTGTTGGCAGAACATGGCCTGGAAGACCTTGGTGAAAAACTCAATTCAATGACAAAGGCCGGCAAGTGGGAAGCGATTGCCGCGGAAGTTTCCGATGACGTGGTTGGCTTGTTTGCCGCGATTGGTCGCCACGAGGAAATTGCCGGCGCCATCGAACAGCGCTTCGGCGGCGCTTCGGACGCCATTTTCGCCAGTGTTGCCTCGACTGTGCCGGCAGATTTGCCGCCGGATTTGCTTCAGGATATACAAAAAATCCCGGCGCGGTTCCAATGTTACGAACAGGCCCTAGTTGCAAGCTAAAATAAATTTGACCGAAGTAAGTTCTGAACGGAATAAATTCTGCTTAGAATTTGCAGTACTAAATCCTAGCAAACAGGGGGAAGAATGAACCTACCGCTAGCGCCCGATACAAAATTTGGCTGGATGACTTCCATGGACAGTCTGGACGCTGTACGCACGACCACAGCGTTGGCCGACCGGGTTGGCCTCGATTCTTTGTGGGTCGGCGATCATATCGCGTTTGCCGTACCTATCATGGATCCCTTGCTGCAGTTGGCGCAGGCCGCCGCATTGAGTGATCGCCTGCACTTTGGTACCTCGGTCTATCTCTTGCCGCTGCGCCACCCGACGCCGGTCGCCAAACAAGTTGGTACGCTGGATCGGCTTTGCGATGGTCGATTGACCTTTGGGGTCGGTATCGGTGGCGAATTCCCCAATGAGTTTGCCGCTTGCGGTGTGCCGGTTCGAGAGCGCGGCGCGCGTCTGAGCGAGGGCATGGATGTATTGCGGGCCTTGTGGAGCGGGGACAAAGTGTCTCATCACGGTAAGTTTTTTTCCTTCGAAGATGTCTTGATGCGACCTAAACCGGTGCAGGTCGGGGGGCCGCCGATCTGGTGTGGCGGGCGTTCAGAAGCCGCCCTTAAACGGGCGGGACGCAAGGCGGATGGCTATATTTCCTACGTGGTGACGCCGGACATGTATCGCCAGGCGTTGGCGACAATGGCTTCTGCCGCTGACGAAGCCGGTCGCGAGATCAAACAATTTGGTACTGCCCACCTGCTGTTCTTTCGCATTGATGACAGTTTTGAAAAGTCCTGGGATGTTGCTACTGAACACCTCAGTGAGCGTTATGCCAGTGACTTTCGGGGTCCGGCAAAAAAATACTGTGCCCTGGGTAAACCGGAAGACGTGGCGGCCAGAATCAACGAATTTGTAGAGGCCGGCGTGCGGCATATCATTATCGACTCGGTGAGCCCGTTGCAGGAGCGCCACGCGCAGGTGGAACGCTTTGCGCAAGAAGTAAGACCTCTGTTGCGCTGACCAATTCCGCGCACTACGTGGAACGAAGGTTTACCAGCTGTGTTCGTAGTGCTCGGGAGGGGGCAGTCCGAGAAAGTCGAAAATCACATCCTTCGTCATGGTCTCGGCGAGGACCGAGTGGTGTGAGCAGCGTGGGATAATCTTGAGTTGGGCGCCAGCGATAGCTTTGGCGAGGGGCTCCGGATCACCGCTGAGCTCATCCATTTGCGCGCCGACAACCATGATCGGGGTGTCGATGCTAGCGAGTGCGGCGGGATCCGGCGTCTGCGCGATACCCAGGCAGCAGGCAGCCAGGGCTCTGTGATCGCCGCGCGTTGACTCAACGAAGGCGCGAAAGGACGCTGCCGCTTCGTCTTCGATATTCCAGGGTTCGTCAGTGACAAGGGCTGCGGCCATGACCTTGGGGTCGCCGACTGGTCTGAGCATGTGCTCGCCGACGCCTATCAGGGCGGCCGCTGTGACGCGCGCCCCGTGATTGACCGCCAGTTCCAGTGCAATACGCGCGCCCATGGAGTGGCTTATTATCGGTGCCTTCTCGATCCCCAGCTCATCCATCAGATGCAGTACATCGCGAGCCATGAGCGCAATTGAATAGTCGGTCGTGTCGTACCTTTTCTCACTTTCGCCGTGTCCGCGGTGGTCAAAAAGTATCGCCTTGCGGCCGGCCTTCATCAACGTCCCATGCCAGTCGTTGGCCAGCCAGGCCTGGTTTCTGTTGGCGGCAAAACCGTGGCATAGGATAACGGCGTCACCGTCGCCAAAGCAGTCGTAGCGAATGTCGACGCCATCTGAGTTCAGAGAGGCCATGATCTTTCCTTAAATGAACAGTTTGTCCGGCTTGTTGAATTTCCAGTCTAGACCGGCTTGGCTTTCTGCGCCAAAAACGCCTGGGCAACTATACTCAGCGTCCTGGCGATGGGCTATAGTGAACGGCCCAATTAAAACAGATACAGGAGATAGACATGATAGGCGTCATCGCAACGTTAAAAATTCAGGACGGTAAACAAGCGGGATTTGAGGCCTTGATGAAAGAGCTGACTGCCGCGGTCAGGGCCAACGAACCGGCCTGTACGCTGTACCAGCTCCACAAGACTGACGAATCGACTACCTATGTCATGCTCGAGCAATACGGCAGTCCAGCGGATCTTGAAGCCCATCGCGTCACGCCTCATTTCAAGGAACTGGGTGGCAAACTGGGTGAATTCCTGGCTGGTGCGCCCGAAGTACAGGTGATGCCCGCTGTCGAATAGGGCGTCTGCGTTGGCGTGGTTTGATCACTTCGGGGCGTTCGGTTTTGAAGGCCCCGGTTACTCATCGTATTAGTTTGGAAAGTAAAATATGCCCGAATTGTTGACCCCTGAAATCAAGGCGCGCATTGGTGATGCCAATCCGACGCTGCACGTTGAAGTGACGCGGCGCGACATTCAGAAATATGCCGTATCGACTGGCCAGACAGCCAAGAAATATCTCGATGGCGACGAAGCACCACCTCTATTCCACTTTGGTTATTCTCTCGAAGTCCTGCCGCCGGAGAAACTCCGAAAAGACGGTATCGCCGAGGACAAGTTGATACCGCCCTTGCCGCTTAAACGTGTTATGGCAGGCAGTTCTGACACGGTATATCACCGACCGATTCGGGCGGGCGACAAGCTGGCGATTACGCGACGTCTGAAAGATATCTACGAAAAAGCAGGCAAAAGCGGACCGCTGATCTTTGTTGTCACTGAAGTGGTGATCGAAACCGAAGGTGGAGAGCCCGTCCTGAATGAAACAACGTCATTGATTGCGAGGTAGGTTGCCATGTTGCGCTATGAGAATATTTCCGTCGGAGACGAGCTGCCGACACGCGATCACACAGCATCGATTGTCCAGTTGTTTATGTACAACGCCGCCATCTGGAATCCACACCGTATCCATTTCGATCATGCGTACGCCACTGAGGAAGAAGGTTATCCAGATATTGTTCTCGATGGTCCGCTCCAGGGCGACTGGATCGGACAGGTCGTCACTGACTGGATCGGCGATGCCGCAACGCTGGTTTCCTTCGGGTATGCCAATCGTCGCGCTGCCTTTCTCGGTGAAACCATGACTGCCGGCGGTGCGGTCGAAGAAAAGAACGACAGTACGCGCGAAGTCAAGGTATCGCTGTTTCTGAAAAACGCTGCGGGCGAAGTGACGATTCCGGGACACGCCACGGTTCGCTTCGACTGACAAGCTTGCAAGTGTGTCAACCGGTCCGGTTGCGACGGGCCGGCTGGCAATTCCCGAATCGCTTGTGTCGGCCCCGCTCCATCCGCTGGAGCCAGGGCTCGCGACCAGCCTGGGGCGCGCGGCATGATAAACTAGTGGTGTCGGCTCATTTATCGCTTCCGCGACTTGCCGGCATCGCCGCCATGCACTTCACGCCGGCTTATCTGAATCGGACTTAACTGGTTTCAAGTTACCGCCTTGGTCGTCCTTTCTAAGATTTCTTATTTCGGCTTCGCCTAACCCCGGGTTCAGGTATATACGGGCGTGGCTGACTCGGTCCCCCGGGACTATTCCAGGCAAACAATTAAGCTTTTACATTAACTCTCTTTTCTAACTAATCCTTTCTAGACTCTGTCATAAAAAATAATGTGAACGGGTTCTCGTCGCCGCGTAACCGAGACTTTTATCTGAGCCCGGTTTTACTATGCTACGGCTGCATTTGGTCGAATACGCGTCGTAACACTGGCGGCTCCATGCAAGGATCGTTTTCCAATCGCGACTTTCACTGCCCAAGCGGTTTAACCGCGCGGATAGCAATGAGTAGCTGCGACTATCGGCTGAGCATCTGATGAATAACGTACAGAAATTTCCAGGCACCACGCAAGATAACGCTCCGCGGGCAGGTAAACCTGCAAGGAGAGCGTTACCCGATCTGCTCGCGGACATTGCAGGTAGTTCGCTTGAGCATATGGAAGCGCTGCTTACCCAGGTATTCGGGGAGGTGGACGACAAGTTTTTTGGCCTTGCCGAAAAAGCGCGCAGTGATGCCGAGCAGAATCTGTTTTTCGAAGCCCTCCGTGAAGTTCGTGTTAAGCGACCGGGGATAGAAAAGAAATTCCGCGAGGAGCTGAATAATGCTTTTTATCGCATAAACGATCGGACCAGTGAATTAAGCGCTGCCACAGCTGGCGAGCCGGAAGACCTGCAGCTGCAATCGCTCGACAAACTATCACTGGTTGCAGATGAAGAGCTGGAGGTTTCGCTTGCCTATTCGACCATGATCTCGCGTGCCGAAGATCGCTTAGCAAACGGCTTGGTCCAGCTCAGTACCCGACTCAATAACTATCTAGGTGTCAACACGGTTGATGAGGAAACGAATCCTCTTGGACCTCGCGTTGTTTGCGCGGCGATCAAAGAAGCCTGCGCCCCCCTCGACCTGGAAATCAAAACCCGGCTGGTATTCCTTAAGATTTTTGAAAATGCCGTGATTGCGGGTCTCGATGCGATTTGCCAGGAGGCCAATGCGTTGTTGATCAAGGCCGGTATCTTGCCCGATTTTGAAGGCTATGTGAGAAAACATAGAACTGCCAGGTCGCAGGCGGATGGACAACGGGCGGCGCCGCCTATTCAGGACGGTCAGCATACTGAAGCGACAACGAACCCGGTGAACCAGTCTATGGAGCAGTACGGTAGTTTAGATACGCGGGCCTTATTGCTGCTTCAGCAGTTACTCGGCGTGTCATCCACCGCAGAAGGGACGCAAAATAATCAAACATTGCAGCAGGGGCCGAGTCCCGGATTACTCGCCATGCTGAACAATGCGCAGAGCAATTTGGTAACAGGGCAGCGACAGTCTGCTCCTGCGATGGGCGGGATTAATCTAATCACCGCTCTAGACCAGCTCAATGGCGGCGAAGGTCAGCTGGAAAGTAATATCAACGATGTCGAACGCGAAGTCATTAACCTGGTGTCGATGCTGTTTGATTTTATATTGCGTGACCGCAATTTAGCCGAGCCCATGAAGCTCCTGATTACCCAGTTGCAGATCCCGATGATCAAGGCGGGATTGCTGGACAAGGCTTTGTTCAGTAAAAACGCCCATCCCGCGCGAAAATTGCTAAACGAAATAGCCAGTGTGTCCGTTGGCTGGAACGAAACGGATCAGCTTGAAAAGGATCCTCTATGGAAAAAAATATCCGGGATCGTCGAGGGTATTACCCAGGATTTTGCCGACGACATTAGTATCTTTCACGACAAGCACCGGGAACTCCTGGAATTCGTCGAGGACACCGCGCGCAAGGCCAGGCTGATCGAACAGCGTATGCGCGAGGAAGAAGAAGGCAAGGCGCGGGCAGCTGAAGCCCGTTTCATGGTGCACAAAATAATAAACCGGTATGCGGTGGGTCGGAAGTTGCCTGGTGTCATTGTTAAATTGTTGCGAGACCACTGGAGTAAGGTGATGTTTCATGTTCACCTCACTGAGGGCTCCAATAGCGACCTGTGGAAAACCGTGGTCGACATCGTCAAAAAACTGATTTGGTCGGTACAGGACAAGAGCTCGACCGAGCAGATGGTGCTGGTCTACAAGAAAATACCGTCCATCTACTCTGACCTGCGAAGTGGTTTGCAACATATCAACTGCAGCCAGGCACAGGTCGCGGAAATATTTTGCCACTTGAATATGCTCTATTTCGACAAAGACATCCCCGATCCTCTCGCCAGCCACTTGGGACAGGCAATTATCGAGCGTATAAAAGAGATCGAGGAAAGCGGTTCTACGCTGTCTATATTGAGTATCGAGAGCGACCCGCAAACGCCGGACAGTGGCCCGAGGGACAATGATTCCGCGCCGGCTAACGACGAATTAAAAGACCATAAAGAAGAGAACGCGGTGACAATATTTACGCTTTTACCTGAAGAAAAGCGAGGAGATGTTGCCGACGAAACGGCGGCACCCGATTCAGCCGATGTCGATAGTGACTATTTCAAGCTGGTCGACAGCATAGATATCGGAGACTGGATAAGTTATACCCCGCCCGGGGACAAGGCCATTCGCTGTAAACTGGCATTAAGATTTGACGCGCGAGGCCGGCATATTTTTGTCGATCGTCGCGGCATGAAAGTGCTAGAGCGTTGCCGCTTTGAACTGGCGCAGGATTTCCAGGCAGGCCATTGTGAACGCCTCGATGACGAACAGCTGTTTGACCGCGCACTGGAGTCGGTTATTTCTAATCTGTACGAAGAGCGGTCCGGTCTGGCGCGCTAAAAGCATTTTATTTGCGCCCAGATCATAGCGTGGCAAAACCTCTATAGCTCCATCTCCGCAGTTTATTTACCACGTGGGCTCGCGTACTTTTTTCGCACTATCCTGTCGATGGGCATTGGCTTGGCTATGCCGGTAGCAATTTTTGAATATCTTCCCAGTCCTTGGGAGTATTGACGTTGGCGAACTCTCTGTCAGCGTCTTCGAGGACAAGTTGTTGTGCTCCGATGGCGGAAAGAAAAAACCCCAAAGATTTGTTGCTGTGGTCTTCCTTTACGATGCGGTCCAGGGTTTCGCATGTCGGTTCATCGAGCTGCAGATACAGCGGCAGGTAGGACTGTCGGGCGTGTACGGCGCTTTGTTTGCCTGTACCCGCGCGCCATAATTCAGAGAGCGTGTGGCTGGTGAGCAGCGGCATGTCAACGGGGACAATGAGTACCCCGCTGCCGGCATAGTGCTGGCGAAGCGTATAGATAGCGCCAATGGGGCCAAGGCCGGGTATCAGGTCGCGCAGGCAACCCGGATCGTTGCGACAGATGATGATGCGGTCCAGCCCGCTTTGTCGAATTTTACTTTCCATGAATTCGAGCAGGGTCTGATTGCCGAGACAGAGAGAGGCCTTATCCCGCCCCATGCGTGAGGATCGACCGCCGGCAAGAATGGCTGCTAGCATGTCTAATTGGCTGTCAAAAAACGGCGGCGAGACTTTTACCAGCGCTCTGCGGCAGCGTTATCGCTACTGCGGGTAGCGACCCAGCGTTGTCCCGAGGGCGTGGTCTCTTTTTTCCAGAAGGGCGCCTTGACCTTGAGATAATCGATGAGGAACTCGCAGGCCTGAAACGCCTCCGCCCGATGGGCACTGGTTACGCCGACAAATACGATCGATTCCCCGGGATAGAGCAGACCGACGCGGTGCACGAGGGTGACCGGCCCCAGTGGCCAGCGGGTTTTCGCCTGTGCCACGATGTCATTCAGTGCGCTGTCAGTCATGCCGGGATAGTGTTCGAGAAATAGCGACTCCACAGGGTCGCTAGTCTGGTCGCGAACCAGGCCGGTAAAAGTAACCAGCGCGCCGTGAGCTGTGGTCGCACTCGCTAGCCTATTAGTTAATTCCCCGGCGTTAAAGGCCTGTGTTTGAACCAGTATAGTATCCACAGTTTAACCTCCGGTAACTGGCGGAAAGAATGCTACCTCGTCGCCCGCTTTCACGCATTCATCGTTCTTACTCATCACCTGGTTAATTGCCACCAGGACTTCTTCCGCGTGGAAAGCCTGATGCCAAACTTCACCGCGTTTAGCCAGGTCGGCCTTTAGCTCAGTTACAGTGCCGCTAAAGTCGAGGTCCAGCTCCTGGCAGTCGAGCGTCTCTCGCAGCCGGGCAAAAAACAAAACTCGGATCATTGATCCTTCCCAACAACCGGTGAGGGGCGTTGCCAGGGGCCGGTTTTGCCGCCGGTTTTACTGAGTACAGCGATACCGCCGATTGTCATCGCGGGATCCACAGCCTTGCACATATCGAACAAGGTGATTGCCGCAGTAGCGACTGCGGTGATGGCCTCCATCTCGACACCTGTCTTGCCTTCGACTTTACATAGCGCTTCGATACGCACGCGGTTGTGTTGGGCCTGCAGTTCAAATTCAACCTGCACTTTCGACAGCATCAGCGGGTGACACAGTGGCACCAGATCGGCGCACTTCTTGGCGCCCTGGATGCCGGCAATGCGAGCCGTCGCCAGTACGTCGCCTTTGGCATGGCCGCCGGTACGAATCAGCGCCAGTGTTTCCGGCAGCATGTGCACATAACCTTCCGCCACCGCGACCCGCTTGGTCGTGGTCTTGCCGCTGACGTCCACCATAGCGGCTTCGCCGGCTTCGTTCAGATGGCTTAACTTACTCATGCTGGGTCTCGAGATGCACACTCATCCTGTTCGGCCGCCTTGAGCTGTGCGACAAAATTACAGGGTTTATGGCTGGCGTCCAGTTGCTCCGCGATAATGCCTTCCCAGGCCGTGCGGCAGGCGTTGGTGGAACCCGGCATGCAAAATATAGCGGTGCCGTTAGATAAACCCGCGACGGCGCGGGACTGAACCGTTGAGGAGCCAATATCTGTATAGGATATCTGTCGAAATAATTCGCCGTAGCCTTCAATCACCGAGTCGAACAACGGTGTCACAGCCTGCGGCGTCGAGTCGCGCCCGGTAAAGCCGGTGCCGCCGGTGATCAATACCACCTGTACCTGTGTCGAAGCGATCCAGCTGGCGACGACTGCTCGAATCAGGTACAGGTCGTCCTCGATGATTCTCTTTTCCGCCAACATGTGACCACTATCGGTGAGACTCTGTACGAGTAGTTGGCCTGAGGTGTCGGTATCCTCGGTGCGAGAATCGGACACGGTTAACACCGCTATTTGTAAGGCCTTAAATGTTTCCGAGTAATTTTTAACCATGTTTCGGGTCCGTTGAAAAACCTTCTTTAGAATGCTCAGCCGCCGATCATCGCCAGATGCTGTGTGCCGCCGCTATTGCCCTGCTGCAGGAAATGACTTATTTTTTTTGTGCCCAGTTGCTGTCGTAAAAAAGTCAGCAGTTCCGGTAGCTGGTCGTCGGATTGCAATAAATGTCTAAGTGAGATGCCGTGCTCGGAAAACAGGCACAGGTGTAACTGACCGGTCGAACTGATGCGGAGTCGGTTGCAGGTGGCGCAAAAATCTTTGCTATAGGGCATGATTAAACCGACCCGACCCCGAAATTCCGGGTGAGAAAACTCCCTCGCCGGTCCGGCATCGATATCGCGTTGAACTTCGCGCCATCCTTCGGCAAGCAGTCGTTGTTTGATGTTTTCACCGCGGAAATGGTGCTTCTTAAAAAACGCTTCGTTGTCACCCGTCTGCATCAGTTCGATAAAGCGCAGAGTGACCGGCATCGCTTTAATCCACTGGAGAAACTGGTCGAGCTGGCGGTCGTTCAGCCCGCGCAAGATGACGGCGTTGACTTTTACGGTTTTGATGCCCAGGTCAATGGCCCGATCGAGGCCTTCAAGTAATTCCCGCAGTCGGTCGTGACCGGTGATCGCGTTGAAGACGGCAGGATCGAGACTGTCAATGCTCAGGTTGATGGCGTCGATGCCCGCCTGATGCCAGGCATCGATACGTTCTGGCAATCGGTACCCGTTGGTTGTAATGACAACCTTGTCGATACCCTGAATTTCCTTCAGTGTGCAAATAATGTCCGGCAAATCCGCACGTACCGAAGGCTCTCCGCCGGTGATGCGAATCTTGCGCGTGCCAGTGGCAGCAAAGGCGGTGGCGATACGGCGGATTTCATCCAACGATAAGAACGCCGCGTCGGGACGGCCCTGGTAGCCCTCGGGCAGACAGTAGTTGCAACGGAAATTGCAGACATCTGTAATAGACAGGCGCAAATAATGGAACTCGCGCCCGAATTCGTCTCGCAACATACAAACACCTTTCCAAACACGGGAGGACCACCGGTTTCCCGATCATCCCTCAAAACCGCTGTATGCCAAACCGCGAATCTACGCTGCGGCTGGCACCGGGTTCTCGGCCGCCGCTTCATCACCGTCCCAACCAAGTGTCAGGGTGGTCTTAGAGCGCGACGGCTCGGAGTTTGTGAGTTAAATTGTCCCGCCAGTGTAGCATAATCGCAACAGGCCCGATTCAGGGTTCCATCGTCCTGTTCCCTGCCCAGGGAATGGCGAGGGGCAGGGTGCTGCGGAGATCCGAACTGCCCGCTGGGGTGTCAGTCAAAAGGCACTAGCCGACAAAGACGCCTTGTCAAAACGGATTAGATCACAGGGAGATATCACATGCGCGTTTCGATCGTAGTCAGATGTATAAAATTTATGGGGTTATCTGTTGGTGTCTTAATGGTGTCGGCCTGCGATTTGTTTCGCCAGGTTGAAACACCATACTTCGCTGTTAGTTACTATGTGCTGAGCTTTGCCAATACGGAGGCTGTGATTGAGGCGGACCGCAATAACTCGGCCAATCCGAACCCGCCACCCGTGTTAACACCCCAAGCGTGGCGCTCGGCTGTTTTTGGCGCGGTACAACAGGCGCGCAACGGTGCGGTTCACCCCAGCGAGATAGCCGCTTCTGTCTTGACGCAGCTGGGCGGCGATCCAGGCGCGCATGCCGACTTCGGTGTACCCGTATGTGTCGCGACAGCCGATATCGCTGCCTCCGATTTCGAGGTGCCGGGGGACGAGGTTGACCTGGGTAGCGTGAGTCTGCAAATGGTGGTTGGCAGCACCGGCACCGGGCCGCAAAATTGCAATGTACCTGCCGCCCAGAGACCGACGTTTATCAGTGCACTGGGACCCCAAAATTGGCCTAACGGTAGCGAGCAAACTGCGAATCCCTTTATTGTCAGTGTAAATTCAGTGGATTGGACAAGCACCGGTCTGGCGAACAAGATCACGGTCACCTATCGGCAATCCGAGAAACGCGGTGCGGGTGACATCTGGTTTGTCGCAGCCAACCAGACGCAGAATAACTGGGTCGACAACTTCGACCGCGTGCTGGTCGCCACGCCCGGCGGTTTTATTCTCGAAGAGTGAGGTTGCAGGAACTGTCTGGCGTACGAGTGTGAACACAGCTGGCAATACTTCAATGGCCTGTTTCATCGTGACGGCGCTCCTGTTCGGTTGTGCTGAGGTAAGCAATACATCATATGAAATAGAGCGGTCATCCGGGCTTCAGAGAGACGCAACAAAAGAAGCATATGGTCTGGACTCCACCTCAGAATCAGTCGAGGATGTTCCCATGAAGTTTGGTGACACGTTGCTGGTCGCGGCTGCAGCCACCACCGTGGCAACCGCTGCAATCGCTGATGCTGGTCAGGCAAAATCCGCGGCACAATGGTACGAGGAAGGCGCCCAGGCCGTCGAGTACGCCCAGGCCAAGCACTTCAACGCCTATCGCAAAGCTAAAAATATCATTCTGTTTGTCGGTGACGGCATGGGCGTGTCGACGGTTACTGCAGCGCGCATTCTAGAGGGACAGCAACACGGCGGGTATGGCGAAGAGAACCTGCTGTCGTTTGAAAAATTCCCCTTCACCGGACTTGCCAAAACTTACAATACCAACCAGCAGACACCGGATTCGGCCGGCACGATGACAGCGATGATGTCCGGTATAAAAACAAAAGCCGGGATCATCGGTGTCGATTCGACCGTAGTGCGTGGCGATTGCTCGACTCTGGATGGCGCGGAAGTCATGACCTTGCTCGAAGAGGCCGAGGAGGTCGGCATGTCTACCGGTGTGGTGACGACCGCGCGTCTGACGCATGCCACGCCAGCTGCGACCTATGCGCACATCGTCGACAGGAATTTTGAAGACGATCGGGACGCCAGCAAATTTCAATATCCGGAGCTGTGCCGCGATATTGCCAGTCAACTGGTGGATTTTCCCTACGGAGACGGCCTGGAAGTTGCGATGGGCGGTGGTCGCCGGAGTTTTATCAAGCGCGAAGAGGGCGCTGACCCTGAGGGCGGCGGCAAGGGCGAACGCGAAGACGGGCGCGACCTCACTCAGGAATGGCTGGCCAGGTATAACGATGCCGCCTACGTCTGGAACAAGGCGCAGTTCGATGCAATTAGCCCCGCGAGCACTAAACATCTGCTGGGACTTTTTAATATGTCTCACATGCGCTACGAGGCCGATCGAGCCAACGACGAGGGCGGCGAACCTTCGCTGACGGATATGACTGAAAAAGCGATCGATATGCTCAGTCAGAACCGCAAAGGCTATTTTCTGATGGTCGAATCTGGTCGCATCGACCACGGCCACCATGCCGGCAATGCCTATAACGCCTTGACGGATACGATTGAGTTCTCTAACGCGGTTCAGGCCGCGGTCGAGAAAGCGGGTAAAGACACGCTGATTATCGTGACAGCCGACCACAGCCACGTGTTCACCATCGCTGGCTATCCCACTCGCGGCAATCCCATTCTTGGCAAAGTGGTGCAAAACGACAGCAGTGGCGAACCTGAAGCAACACCCGTACTGGACGAGGATGACCTGCCGTACACCACGCTGGGTTATACCAACGGTCTGGGCTTCGCCGACTTGGGCAACGAAACGGATGCCGATGCGCGTTACGGCGTGGTGGGGGCTCCTGGCCGCAAAGATCTGACCAGCGTGGATACGGAAACGTCCGGTTATCATCAGGAGTCACTGGTGCATACGTCGGCGGAAACGCATGGCGGCGAAGACGTCGCAGTCTATGCGACTGGCCCGGGGTCGTATCTGGTACGCGGCGTGATGGAGCAGAATGTGATTTACCATATCATGCGCAAGGCGGCGCGGCGTATTCATTGATCGTATTCCCGATTAATTAATTTTTGCAGGAAAAAGTTAAAAGTCATGCCGCATAAAATAAACATCAGCGCGTCCAGGAGCGCGCTCATGTTCGGCGTCTGCAGTATCGTGTTTGCTTCCTATGTGCTCGGCGCCAGTGAAACGCGGGACAAAGCTGTTCGCTATACCCTGATGCTCGCGCAAACGCAGGTATATCCGCTAATTCCGTCCCGGGAAGTGCTTGTGACGCGGCAGGTTATCGAAGTGTTTCGCGGTGCAAACTTTATATACAAAGTCGGACCGGGTGTGGCGGGCGAGTTGTGGCGTGAGGCAAGCGGGAATCGCGTGGCTTATCAGACTGTGTATCCCCGGCACGGTTTGATTATCGAATTCGACCCGGTCGATTTGCCTGCAATGCGCCAGGCAGCCATTCCTGTAGGTTTAAATCTTATCGACCCGCAATGGCTGCGCCTGCCGCAAACCGGTCGTCGGCCAACCGCTGTGGACACGCTGTCCGAACCGGCGATGTGCCGAGCGGGTGACAGTCCTCCGGCTTTTGAGGTCAAGCTCTGTTGGCTCGAGGGTCCGGGTTTGCCTTATTCTGCCAGTTGGCGGAGAGGCCATTACCAATTTGATTTGTCGCTTACCGGTGTCGCCCCCGTAGATTTCGAACCTTATCGCAAACAGTTCGACCGTTTCGAGCGCATCGATTTTGCCGATATAGGTGATAACGAAGCGCACGCTGGATTGCGAAAAATAAGTCCTCCCCGAGCGTTGAGTGTAAATTATTATCACTCGCACGAAGATCATTAGGCTGGGTGCCATGTTGGCCCGGTGGTGTTACCAGCCGCGCGAAAGCTTGCCTGCAGTCGGGTCATCGCTAACGCGACAGGTACTGTTTAATCAGGTCTTCGCCTAAGGGTAGCTGATTTTTTATTCTCAGGCTCTCATTCCACTCCTCGGCAAAATCTCTCTGTAGGGTTCTATTTAGCGACGCGGTGAATACCATCGCGATCAAGGCGCCGAGACTGGCCAGCGCCATATCCTTGTGAGCATCCCAGATGTCGCCCTGAATGCCGAGAAAGTCCATGGCGAGATCGCCGCCAAAAAGTTCGGCAGCGAGCCACTCGAAAAGCTCGAAAATCATCGATGATGACATGGTCAGGTCGAGGGGTAAAAAATACCCCCAAAAACCCTTGACCCCGGCGATGCGGATGAACATTTCACGAATCGGATAGGCGATCAGCAAACCGTATAAAAAGTGCACAAGGCGGTCGAAATGGTTGCGTTCAAAAGCGAGCTCTCGGTTCAGGCTGAAATTAAGCCAGTCCTGCAGCCACTGGTCGTAGGGAACCTTTGCATAGGTATAGTGGGCGCCAACCGTATGTATGCTGAGAAATATAAATATCGCCGTATAGGAAATTCGCGACAGTGGAAAAGAGCGATGGGTTAGCGCCAGTAGCGCGACTGCGATAACGACTAAAAGGTTTTCCAGTGCCCACGCTTGCCGGTCGACTGGTGCTATCGCAAGTAGGGCCCATTGGCATATAAACAACGCCACCAGGACAGAAAGATAATGTCGATTTGCCCGGTCCATGATAAATCCGAGTTGGCGCCAAGAGGTTATTCAGTCGCCAAATACACCTTTGGCTTTCATGGCGGCAATCTCCTGGGCACTGAAGCCTGCAGCGCTTGCCAGTTCTTCATTGTGCTCGCCCAGAGCCGGGGCGGCGAAGTCGATGCGCCCCGGTTCCCGGGCAAATTTTATAGGGATGCCAATATGTTCTTGACCCTGGCTATCCTCGACGATCATGTCGCGTGCGCGAATTTGTGGATCGTCGACACCCTGGCGCAGGTCGTTGACTGGTGCAAACGCGGCATCGACATCGTCAAACCAGTCGATCCACTCCTGCTGGGTTTTACTGCGAAAGGTCTCGGTGAAGAATTCCTTTACCGGATTTTGCCTCGGTCCCGGCGGGGGCTCGCAAAGCGGAATCAAATCCTCGCGCTCCATTTTAGTCAGTACGTTGACAGCGAAGTGTATTTCCGAAGCGCCCAATACGATGTACTTGTTATCGCCGGTTTCATAGATGTTGTACATGGCGTAGCCACCCCAGGTGCGCTCTTCCTTGACCACCGGTGGTTTTTTCTCCGCGAAAACCGATCCCAGATTGTTGGGGATACAGGCGACGAGAGAGTCCATCATAGCCAGGTCGATGTAGTCGCCTTCGCCGGTGTCCTTACGCCTGAGCAGGGCCATAAGGACTGCCGAAAGACCCATCATGGAAGTTAGCATATCGGCGTTGGGAATCGCGGGAATGGCCGGCTTGCCGTCAAAGCCCAGGTTAACGCTGAGAATGCCTGCATATCCTTCCGTGGCTAGATCGTGTGCCGGTTTTTTTACATAGGGTCCGGTCTGGCCAAAAGCGGAAAGTGAAGCGTATACGACGCCCGGATTGCGCGCGCTAATGGCGTCATAACCCACGCCCAGGCGATCCACCACGCCGGGGCGAAAGGCTTCTATGACGACATCAGCCTGCTCGGCCAGCCGCAAAGCCATTTCGCGGCCTTCTTCGGTTTTCAGGTTGATCTGGACGCTCTTTTTGCCACGATGGGTATTAGCGAAATAAACCGACACGCCATTGCGCTTGGGTCCGATTTCCCGATTCGGTTCGCCACCGTTGAGCGGTTCCAGCTTGATCACCTCGGCGCCATGATCCGCCATCATCTGGGTCAGCAGCGGCCCGGGCAGGAACAATGACAAATCCAGTACTTTGATGCCTTCAAGTTTCATCGTGTGGTCATCCTAAATCAGGGCGCTCCGAATCGAGTGGACGACCCGCGCCAAGGGTTACTGAAACACCGCAAACCCACAAGCATACGAGGGCCTCGGTTCGCTGTCTATTTTTAGCATCGAGCGAGTAAGAAACGGGCTAGAATGTGATCAACACTTCGATAACAAGTCAAATTGCTCGCGGTATTCGAAATGTCTAAGATTCGGCTCCTGTTTGAGCATGGTGCGTGACTGAATGACCTACTGTCTGGGGATCTCTCTAAAAACGGGACTGGTCTTTACTTCTGACTCCCGAACCAATGCTGGTGCTGACCAGATCAGCCAGTACGGCAAGATGCATACGCTGGGGATCGAGGGCGATCGGCAATTCGTGCTCCTGAGTGCAGGCAATCTGGCCACTACCCAGGCAGTATTGACCGAGGTCAGACACCAGCTCCGGGACGATCCGGAATGTGTGATACGAAAGGCGCGCTACCTCGATGAAGTGGCCGACCACATCGGCGAGATCAGCCGCGAGCAGCAAAGCCGGTTTATCGACGCCAAAGGTACGCCTGCCGGATTCAGTCCGCGTGTGAGTTTTATTCTGGGCGG
>DJFY01000029.1:74859-85744 GCA_002431545.1 Cellvibrionales bacterium UBA5860
CCCTTTTTACAGATAGGCGAGACCAAGTATGGCAAACCCATACTGGATCGGGTGCTCACTCCTGATACCACTCTGGAGGATGCCGCGCGCTGTGCGTTGGTATCGATGGATTCGACCATGCAAAGTAATGTTTCGGTCGGTCCGCCCATCGAGGTCCTGCTTTACGAGAAAGACAGCCTCGTGTTCAACCGCTACATGCGGCTCGATGAAGACCACCCATATCTGATTGAAGTGCGAAAACGCTGGGCCGCGAGCCTGAAAGAGGCCTTCAACACGCTACCCCGGTTTAACTGGGAGACCGCCGGCAAACCACCTGGTCAATGAAGTCCAGTTTGCTGAGAATGAGAGGGCTCAGCACGAAAGGATAGGCGTCTCTGTGCCCCATACAACGGTTGAGTTCGTTGAGTATCACCGATAGACGCTGCCATTGTTCCGCCCACGCCGCAGTGCTTTCCAGGCTCTTTTGCTCCAGAATACCGCTGTCACAGGCACTTTCCATGGTGTCGTGAATATGCAGAAAGTGGGCCCAGCACTCGGCCCAGTCTTCCAGGGGGTGCGAGCGGGCGTATTGGCTGATGAAACCTAGATCGGGAGCCGGTGGTGGCGGATTGGCGTAATACCTTTCGAGCGCGGCTTCGTAGTCCAGGTCCGGATCGCCGAAAAGTGCTTTGAAATCCGCCTGGTGGTGGCTGTGACGCACCAACCGATCGAAGTAGTAGTGTCCGCTTTCGTGACGCAAGTGACCCAGGGGGGTCCGATAGTCCTCGTTCATGAGCGACCGGGCCTGCTCTCGCTGCGCCGGGTTGGCTTCAGAAACATTGATGGTTATAACACCGGTGGCGTAGCCGGTGCGTACGTATTCTTCTGCGACCAACGGGTTACTACCCTTGTCTTCGAGAAATTCGAAAGCCAGGGGCGGGTGGCTACCCTCGGTGTCGTCATCCAGCGGCAAATCAAAGTCCAGGATACTGTAGAGAAGGCGCCGTTTGGCGGACTCCAGAACCGCCCAGCGCCGTACATTTTCGCTGGTCGAAAGGTTTGGTGTGGTGCGGGTTAAGCGGCAGGAGCGGCACAGCGCCTGGTCTTCATTTGCCGCCACCAACCAATTGCAGGTGCCGTGCTCCAGGTAGTTGGCGCAGGCGCGAAAACGGCTGTCGCCCAGTTCCACCATGTCGCGCGTTCCGGGCTCGAAGCCCAGTTTTCGACCACATCGCAGACACGTTGTGTTGTCAAAGTACACCTGTGAACCGCAAGGGCACAGAAAGCGCTTCATAGTCGGCGTTCAGTTGAACCAGGTTTGGTCGATAGCTGCGTGGATAGAGGACAAGCCCACCTGCAGCACATCGACGTCTTCGTGCAATTTTAGTTCCGCCAGATCCTCGATGGGCATGGTATCGAGTTGACGGCGCACATCGCGTATGGCGCGCAGGCACGATTCGGATCGCGGCAGGTTGGCGATGTTTTCCTCGACTCGGTCCAGACAGTGTGCGGCCGAGCGCGGTAAATTATGGTTTTGCAGCAGGTAGCCGACTACGGCGCGCCAGGTGACGGCCAGTTGCACATCCTTGCGATACATCTGGTATGCGTCCAGCGCCCGCAACATGCTCGTCCATACGTGGATATCGACGGTGCTTGCGCCATCGGCTGCCTGCAGATACATGGCGCCGATATCCACGACGCGAGTGGTCATATCGGCCCGCTCCAGGTTGCGCCCGATACGGACGAAATCGTAAGTGTTGTCCTGGCTCATAGTGCCCGCCATCAGGCCGGTCAGTTGCTGGCAGCGTTTTATGATCTCTGTTAGAAAGTCAAACCGCCCGCGTCGAGGAACGGCCCTGGCGACGTTGCTCAAGGCAAAATTGTACAGCTCGTTGAGCTGTTCCCACATCTGCTCCGGTAATACTTCACGCGAGGTTCGACAATTCTCGCGCGCGTTGATAATCGAGTTGCAGAGCGAGGCCGGATTAAACTTGTCTACCAGCAGAAATTTAACAGTATTGCGTTCGTCGTGGCGTTGATAATGGTCGGTGAAAAGTGGGTAGGCGCCCGAGATGACCGGCAGCGGCTCCCAGCCAACCGATGTACCGCGAGGCAGGTCGAGCAATAGAAAGTGATAGGTGTTGACCAGACGCGCAGTGTTTTCCGCACGTTCGATATACCGGGACAGCCAGTATATGCGCCACGCGACCCTGGACAGCATCATCGTTTGCCCTCGATAACCCAGGTGTCTTTGCTGCCACCCCCCTGGGATGAGTTGACCACCAGCGAGCCGCGTTTCATGGCAACGCGAGTTAACCCGCCCGCGGTAACATAAATGTCTTTTCCCTGGAGCACAAAGGGTCGTAGGTCGAGATGGCGGGGTTCGAGATTGTGATCGCACAGGGTCGGGGCGGTCGATAATCTGAGAGCGGGTTGTCCGATGTAGTTGCGGGGATTTTTTCGCACCAGACGCTGAAACGCCTTGCGATCCTTTTCTGTGGATTGTGGGCCAACCAGCATGCCGTACCCTCCAGATTCGTTGGCCGGTTTTACCACCATGGTTTCCAGATTATCCAGCACGTAATCTCTCTCGTCTTTATTGGTACACCGATAGGTGGGCACGTTGGGCAAAATTGGCTTTTCGCTTAGGTAGTACTGAATAATATCGGGGACGTAGGAATAAACGACCTTGTCGTCGGCAACGCCACAGCCTGGCGCGTTGGCAAGTGCGACATTGCCGGCGCGCCAGGCGCGCATCAGTCCGGGGACACCGAGTACGGAATCGGCATTGAAGACCTCCGGGTCGAGGAACATATCGTCGATTCGGCGATAGATGACATCGACCCGGGCTAGCCCCTGAATGGTTTTCATGTAGACGCAGTCATCCTTGCCAACAACGAGGTCTGCGCCCTCTACCAGCTCCGCGCCCATACTGCGCGCGAGAAAGGCGTGTTCGAAATAGGCGGAGTTGTATATGCCGGGTGTCAGTACTACGACTTCCGGCCGCGAGCTATTTCCGGCGGCGAGGGATTGCAGCATGCCGAGTAATTGTTCCGGGTAATCGTCAACGGGCAGAATGGAGTAATTTTCAAACAACTCCGGCATGACGCGTTTGCTGACTTCCCGGTTTTCCAACATGTAGGATACGCCGGAGGGAACGCGGAGATTATCTTCCAGCACGTAGATTGTGCCGTCGGCATCGCGGACGAGGTCACTGCCGCAAATATGGGCCCAGACATTGTGTGTCGGTGAAATACCGATGCATTCCTTGCGAAACCCCTTGGATGCTGCGATCAGGCTTGCCGGCACGACGCCGTCCTGGATGATTTGCTGCTCGTGATAAAGGTCGTCGATAAACAGATTCAGCGCTTTGATTCGCTGTTTTAAGCCGGCTTCGACATCCCGCCACTCTTTCAGAGGGATGATCCGCGGAATGATATCGAACGGCCACGCGCGGTCGATATTCTCGCCGTCGCTGTAGACGGTAAAGGTCACGCCTTTGTCAATGATCGCGAGTTCAGCTTCTATTTTTCGCGTCTGCAGTTCCTCGTTGTCGAGTGAACGCAGCCAGCGCGACAGTTGTCCGCCAGGTGGGCGGGCGCGGCCAGCGGGTAATACCAATTCATCGTATAGGTCCTGGGTATCGTAGCGCTTCCAATCAATTATCGGCATGGTGGCTCGCAATTGTTTTCTGACACGGGCTCAGTATGACAGGTGGGGTTGGTACCATATAAGCTTAATGTCTTGCCAGCAATTATTATGCCGCAAACCCGGGCCGAATTTTTCGCATAGCGTGCTTTGCCGGAGCAGTCCGACATCGGGCCCTGTCGAAGTTCAGATGGCGTGACAAATGATACTGTGGGTGCGCCCTTTGACCTGCGCCTCGCCCAGGTGCCGGGTTTGCAGGGCGATGTCATTGGGTAACCGGGATTTAACCTCGTCGCTCATCAGAATAGTGGTATCGTACACTTTGTTCATTCCCTCCAGGCGGGCTGCAAGATTCACAGTATCGCCTATAACTCCATACTTCATGCGTGTTTTCGAACCCAGATTACCGGCGACGACCGGGCCTGTGTGCAGGCCGATACGGCATTCGATGCGATCCACGCCCAGTTCCTGCCAACGGGCCGCCAGGCCATCGGCCTGCCATTGCCGGTTTAGCGCCTCCAACGCCTCGCGCATGGCGAGGGCGCAGCGGGTCGCGTTTTCGGCGTGGTCTGGAGAGGTTTCCGGGACGCCAAATACGGCAAGGATACCGTCGCCGAGAAACTCAATGACACAGCCCCTATTCTGGTCGATGACGCTGTTCATGACGCCGAGGTATTCGTTAATCATGGATACCATCTGTACCGGAGACAGGCGCTCGCTGATGGTCGTGTAGTCCTTGAGATCGCAGAACAGGACGGTGACGATGGCTTCGTGGCCTCCCAGCTCAAAATTTTCCTCCCGAGCCAACAGGGCACTGGCCACGTCCTCGCTGACGTAGCGGCCGAACAGATCGCGCAGCGTTTGGCGTTCCTTGAGGTGATCGGTCATTTTGTCGAAATGCTCGCCTAACAAGCCAAATTCATCGTGCCGCTGCAGATTCATTCTGACGTCGAGGTTGCCGCCGGCAACCGCACCGGTGCACGAGATGACTTTGCGCAGGGGTTCGCGAATACTGCGCGAAACCAGCAGCGAGACCAGCGTAATCAGCGCAACAGACGCAATTAGTGTGATGGCTGAGATTCTCAGGATCCGGTTTTCCAGCACTGACAGTCGTGTCGCCAGGACGTCGACACCCACGAGACCGGCTACTTCGTCGGTGCTTGTCATAAGTGGTGCGTAGGCGGACAAGGTATAGCCAAACTCATCTCTATAGGGCTCGTCTTCCACCGAGGGCCGGTTGAAACCCCTGAGCATAATCGGTGCGCCTTCGGCAGAGTAATACTGTCCGGGTTCACCCGCACCCTGCTGCTGACTGTAATCGACAAAAAAATACAGGTCGTTGGGCACTGCCGACGGGCGCAGGACATAAACGGAGTCGATATCTTTGTCGCGTTCGACAACAGCGGCGAATTGTTGCTGAATTTCCCGATGCAGCGCTGACATTTGATTGTGCTGTAGGTCGAATTTACTAATGGCGTCCGCATCGATGGTTTGCGCCAGACTGGTAGAGAGACTGAGCAGCCGCTTTTGCAGGGATTCGATTTCCGATTTTGACCAGAAAACGTAGAAGGCGTAGACCACGGCGACAAGAATCAGGATAACCACAGTGCCGTATATCAGCGTCAGACGTAAGTGGAAGCGCTGGAAAGAACGAATGCTCTTCAGGGGATCGGCGCCCCCATCGGGCAGCGCTCTGAGGTCGACCGGGGTGGGCTCGACCAGTGCCGGGACCTCGTGGCTGGTGATGGTCAGGGGTCGCTTTGGCGTGGATTGTTTTACTTCCGGCATATGGAGTTCTTTTAACAAGCATCGGTTAATCGTCGTATTCGATCATGAATTCGACGCATATTGGAGCAGGGCGTTTAAAAGGCTACTGCTGAAATATCGCTATTGCTGAGATTCCCGGCAACCTTCGATCACTGGTCTCCGGTCAAAACCCTTGATGCAACATCGGGGCCAGGGTCCCGGGGTAACAGATTTGCTTCATTCGAAAGTGCATGCCCAGGCGCGACCACCTTGAATCATATTGGCGAGTTTTTCAATGCTGCGGGCGCGCAACAGCGTCCCTTGTGAGTTGTATCAAGAATATTTACTTTGTTGTAGCCGGGGGCTCAGTAGCCAGAGCCGGCCTGCGGCGCGGTATCGATTGCATCCTAGAGAGTTTTTGCTCTTGAACCGGACCAGGGTTGGAGGCGCGCTCGTTATGCCTTCAGTTTGTTTGGTTACCGATTTCGGTAAACTGGCGCGCATAGGTCGCAACTTGTTCCGGCGCGTAAATGGGTACCGAACACCTGATTTCGTTACATATGTACATCGCAGGCTGCTCGCGCGCCGGATACCGTCCCGGAAGTTCGGAGTGTACGACTTTGCGTGGCTCGTAAACGCGCCGCGCCGCCGACAACAGGGCATTCGTGTTCGCATGATCGGTCTGACCGACGATAGAAAATTCCACGTAGCTTGCAGTCATGGTCTCGAGCGCCAGCGCCAGGTTACCCGTGATCCTGCCTTCCCGACGTACGGCAATGGGGGAAGCTGTCGCGCGAATGGCACGCTCTGCCGATAGCTGGTAGCGACTATCCTTAGTCAGTACGGCCAGTAGATAGAGAAAGCGCGCCGCAGCGGCGTTGTCCTCCAGGGGTTTGCGTTGCCCCGGTGTTCCATCAGCCGGTGCGCCGTAAAACCCGCCTCTGGTGCTATCCTCGAGCTGAATAAGCATCGCGTCCGCGACTTGTGTCGCCACATCTTGCCACTTGCTGTTACCGCTCGCGCCGTGTAGCGCCAGAGCAGCAAGCCCGAAGTGGGCCTGGGTGCGCAAATACGGCGCAGGTTTCTGGCCAGCGATAACGTGCACGCGTTCGTCCTGGGCCAGTTCATCGCTTGGCAGAAACTGTATGATCCAACCGTCGGGGGTTTGTCGTTGGGCCACCAGCATGTCGGCGGCCTGTGCCGCGGTCGTCAGGTACTGGTTCATGCCGGTAGCTTCAAAAGCCTGAACATAGCCCAGGATCACGCGCGCGTTGACGTCGCTATAAATAGCGTGATCGATAGTGGGAATACCGTATTGTCGGCGCGTCTTGTCATCTAGATCGTAGTACTCCTTCAGCGTGAGCTGTGGTGGCAGTGTCGTCAGGCGGCCCTGTTGATTGGCGAAGAAAGCACCGGCTTCAGACTGCATGAAGTTTCTGAGGTATCGGTCGACGTTGACGATGCCCTCCCGATAACGGGTCTCGCCCAGGTAGTGGTATCCGGCAGCAAATGCCTGCAGAGCTGCCGCCTGGCTCTCCAGTCGCTTTTCCGGCACGGTATTGCTCCAGTCGCCGATCGAGGCGTAGTGCATACCACCCCAGACAGGATCCAGCTGCTGCAATCTGCCGTCGAGCGTTTTCGCCGCCAGCGCGCGGGCCGCGCCATCGCCGTACACATGGCTGCGCAGCAGCATGGCCAGCAGGGGTTCCGCGTGCTCGAATACACCACTGTCCCGGTTTTTGAACACAGTGTCGTGCAATGCCCGCAACTGGTCACGGAGCTCGGTAAAGGGTTGGGTCGCCGGTGAACTGAACGTGCCGTACGGCGCCAGTTGATCGGGCTCTAGCGTACCGGCAGCGTGCCGTACGACGAGTTCGCGAAGTATTTCAAGATAGGTGGCCGGCTGTCTGCTGCCGGCAAAAGCCAGAACCTGAGTGCCATTAGGCGCCATGAAAATATTGGCCGGCCAGGCCCAGTCGGAGTAGCGTTCACCAATATCCGGCCGAATTTCGCTGTCGACCTGAATAGCGACAAAGTGGGTATTGACCAGATCGATAACTTCCGGGTGGCTGAAAGTATGCTGTTTCATGAACTGGCAGGCAGTACAGCCCTCATGACCGACGTTTAGCAGAAGCATGCGATCGGTATCGCGGGCTGCCTGAAAGGCGGCCCGATCCCAGTCGCGCCACTGAATGCCAGGTCGCGGCATGTTTGTTCCGGTCGCGGTGCCGCCAAAGCCCGGAAGGGCCAGGCAGGGCATGAGTAAGAGTGTCGCGAGCCCCAGTGCGATAGAGCGTGCGTGCGCGATGGCCGTGGTCGTCATTCCGTGTGACATGGTGGCGTGGGGTGTTGGCCGTGGAGGCTCAAAACGTGAAGGTTCAAAAGGGAGATGTGCTCTCACTATAGTCGTGCCAGGCTAAGTCCGCGAGCAAATTATTTGCGATCCCCAGTAAACCGCTGCTGCATTCTGCGGCGACAAGCGCCGCTTGCGCGGCGAGCCCGGCAGGTCCGATAAAGCGCGATCGGGGCATGTGCTTTTCCAGGGCGGCACTTATTCAAAACAGTATTTTACTTTAGAGCGGTATTTTACTTTAGAACAGTATGTTACGAGGGCAGGCAAAGACGGAGCGGCGCGGGTTCCGGAGAAAACCTTGCTGAAACTTTCCGGGTGAGAATCCCCTGAGGACAGCCCCAGGGGAGTCGCAGGTTGTAAAAGAACGTTTTAGAGCTCTTCGCTTGCCTTGAGTTTACCGAAAACCGCTCGTATCACATCGTCCGCGCCTGGATAGGGCAAGGCACCTTCCATGTCGCTGATCGCTTCCCAGTGGTCTCGAATGTCTTCCGGCGTGGGTACTGTATCGCCTTTGAAAATATAGCCCGGTGCTTCGACAATCTGTACCTTACTGTAATAGCCCATGCCGCATTCGATGATTTCTCCGGCAAGGGTGCTTTCTTCCGAGCACAGCCAGGCTACCAGCGCGGTGACGTATTCCGGCTTCATTTTTGGCGCTAGTTTGGGTGACATGACTTCCTCGGTCATGCGGGTCAGCGCCATCGGGGCGACGGCGTTTACCAGTACATTTTTGTGCGTGCCCTCTTGTTTCAGCGCGTTCATAAAGCCGATAAGAGATATTTTCGCACTGGAATAATTGGTGTGGCCGTGGGTGCCGTAGAGGCCGGCGGCAGACGATGTCATGACAATACGGCCGTATTTGTTGTCCAGCATCAGGGGCCAGGCAGCCTTGGTGCAATAAACCGCACCCATCAGATGTACATCCATCAGTGCCGTAAAATCCTTGAGATCCATTTTCGCAAAACTTTTATCGCGCACGTTCCCGGCATTGTTGATCAGAATATCGACGCGACCAAAGTTGTCGACGGCGGTCTTGATAATGTTGGTGCCCCCTTCCTCCGTGGCGACGCTGTCGTAGTTGGCGATCGCCTTGCCGCCAGCGTCGGTGATTTCTCTAACCACGTCATCTGCGGCCTTGCTGGAGCCGCCGGTGCCGGCAATAGAGCCTCCCAGGTCGTTGACAACAACGCTGGCGCCGTGAGCAGCGAAATATTTGGCGTGGCTTCGACCGAGGCCGGATCCGGCACCGGTGACGACGGCAACGCGTCCTTCAAATGAAATAGTCATGGCTTTGCTCCTTCAGTAAATAAAATGATCGGTCACGAAAGTACCCGGCCCGGTGGGTCCAGGCCGGTCAGGCGCAAACGCGAGTGCTTCGACGAGACGCGTGTTGCCGGTGACAACTCACGATGGTCCCAGCTGTTACGTCAAAATTTTTGCTTGTGCTAGGCCCCGAGCGGGTCTAGGACGCTAGGCTTTTTGTATTCGTGTCGAGGCCGGTCCTCGCTGTTTGCCACCCCTGTCGTATTCTGGTTACGGTACGTTCGCCGGGCATGATACTGGAAACAGGGCGTGTTCATGCGCCTGCTCCGAATTCTCGGGTTTTCGGCGGCATGGGCCTTTGCCGCCGTGCCGGCTGCACGGTGCGTCAGGTCAAGCGCGGTCCGATGCTGGATTCTTTGTCATTAGGTGAGAGGCCAGGGGCACACGGAAGCGGTATGAGCGGTATGAGAAAGGTATCGAGAAGAACAACGGAAAACAGGGTAGACAAACAAAACGGCTGGGAACTGCCCGCCCGACAATTCTGCGGGCAGGCAGCAGGCGGATGGATCCTGGCAACCTAGCGCTGAGCCTGTTCGCGTTCCATGTGGCGTGCGCCCTTGAGCATGCCCGCCATCGCGTAGTTGCCTTCATGGCAGGCGTACTCGTACATCGGATTCTCGGAAGCCTTCATAGGAATGGCTACGGTAAACGGCCGGACAAAAGTTTTCGGGTCAGTCAGCGTGTATTGGTACATCAGACGATGTTCGCTAACGCGGGTGAACCGCTCCACCAGGTGCATGTTCTGGCCGCTACCGACGACGCCGTTTCTTTCCAGGTTGTTAAGATCGAGGGGCAGCTGGAAGGTCGGTGTTTTATCCGTGAAATTGGTGGTTTCGACGACCAGTGTGTCGCCTTCCCAGTAGCCCCGGGAATCGCCGGACCAGCGCTGCATGCCCGGTGGCAGGTGCGGGCTGCCGTCCATTGGCACGACACGCGCATCGTGGATCATCTCGGTCACGAGCACGACATAATCCGGAGTCTGAACGATCCGCAAGTTATTATTGTAAGCGCTTGGAATCAGCGGTGGCCCGGCGTTAAAGCCCAGTAGACAGCGCTCGGAAAGGCCCAGTGTCTCCGGTCCCTCGGGCCGGAAAACCCGGTTGTCCATTTCTAGGGACACGACGACCCGTACCGGAGGAATACGCTCTTTGTCCTTTTTCATTCGTGCCAGCGCTGTCGGCGTCAGCTCGGGTAGACGCCCGTTGGGCGGGTCGATAATCAGCGAAGTGCGAAGGTCTTCGTTCAAATCGGTGCCGTAATCCATCCACCAACTGTTATAAGCGCCTTCGACGTCGAATTCGCCCATCGAGTCGCGATTGAAGTCGACATCGTTGCTTTCGATTGCCTTCTGGCGGAATTTGGCGGCTTCTTCACGGGTAAATTGCACCTTATCGCCCAAAGTCTTGGGGCGCTCCAGTGGCGTTAGTGTACGAAAGTCCCATATGCCCTGGAGGTCTGGCTGGCCGTGAGAGTTCCGCGGCGCCTCATAGGCAGCTTGCGCGCCTTGCTCCGCAAACAGTTGGGTTGCGTGGGGAATGCCGAAACCGGCAAGGGTTATGACGCCAATTGTGAGGGCGACTTTAGGAATTATTCTAGTCACAGTGAAGGCTCCGTCGCTATAAAAGGAAATGTTTTAAAAGCGGTTCAAAATTTCGCCCGGCAGTTTGTGTTCTTGCTTTGTCGCCTGGTTACCCGGTTACGTTGGACGGGAGTTGCGCCCACGGTGCAGATCGCTCTGGACCGGCGTGCCGGCTGCCTCAAGGACATTTGAAGCGGCGCGCGTATATTCCTAGAGCGTAGACCGAACTAGAATGTTTCGCCAACGGGCGGACAGGG
>DJFY01000029.1:86030-91749 GCA_002431545.1 Cellvibrionales bacterium UBA5860
AGCCAAAAAGAAATCCCGGCCTGTGTGTGGCCGGGATGTTATGAATGGCTTATAAAATAGTGTTTTTAGTAATTAAACGTTATTGCTTGACCGCTTCGTCCTTTTCTTCCTGGCGGGCGCCTTTCAAAATGCCGGCCAGTGCATAGTTGCCCTCGTGACAGGCGTATTCAAACATTTGACCGTCGAATTTTTTCAAGGGAATGGCTACGGAAAAAGGTTTGGTGAAGGTTTTTGGGTCGGTCAGCGTGTACTCGTAGTGCAAACTGGATTCGCCGGTTCGCGTGAATCGTTCGACTAAATGCATATTCCTGGCGGTGCCAACGGCGCCGGCGATACCAGGGTTATCCAGTGTCAGCGGGAGCTGAAATGTCGGTGTTTTGTCAGTGAAGTTAGTGGTTTCCACAACGAGCGTATCGCCTTCCCAGCGACCACGGCCGTCGCCGGCCCAGCGGCGCATTTCTTCGGGTAGGTGAGGGCTGCCGTCGATAGGTATGATTCGGGCTTCGTGAATCATCTCTGTAACCAGCACGATGTGGTCGGGTGTCTGGACGATACGCAGGTTATTGTTATAGGCGCTGGGCACCAGTGGCGGCCCGGCATTGAAACCCATGAGACAGCGCTCGGACAGGCCCAGTGATTCCGGCCCTGGTGGTCGCCAGCCGGCGGCGCTGAGCCCGATTGAAACTATGTCGCGCACCGGGAAATCGCGCTGTGTGCTGTTTTTCAGGCCTGCCAGGGCTTCTTTCGTTAGCGCAGGCAGCCGCCCGTTAGGCGGGTCGACGATCAGGGAGGTGCGCCTGTCCTCGCTCAACTGGTCGCCGTAGTCCAGCCAGAAACTGTTGTAGGGCACCTCGACGTCGGCCTCTGCGGGCAGATCAGTGATGGCATCGGTATCGTTGGCGGCGATGGCCTTTTGCTTGAAGGCCTCCAGCTCCGCTTGACTGAAAATGGTCTTGTCGCCCAGCGCTTTGGGGCGCTCCAGTGGTGTCAGATTGCGAAAGTCCCATATACCCTGAATATCGGGGTGTCCGTTGGAATTGCGTGGTGCTTTATAGCTCGATGCCGCCCCGGCTGAAACAGACAGAGCCAGAGTGCTGGCCAGGCCGGCGTGGAAAAGCAATCTGCCGATTCTAGTCATGATAAAACCCCCGTGCTTTTTATGGATATTTTATGCTGGCAAGCTAACATAATGGGCGAGAAGCTTAAACTGACATAAAAGGTTTGACTCAAGCGTCTGTGACCGTAGCGGTTCCACTTCAGGGGCTTGTCACTGCGGGAGATGACAGATCGCGAGTGTATTAACAGGGGAATCAGGGCCATGCTGTTGTTACGCCGGGTGTCGATTGGCGCTCTGATATTGTTGGGTGTTCAGCTCCAGGTGATGGCGCTGCCAAGTGAATGGCTTGCGGAAAACGGTTCGAGCACAATCGAGCCGACGACCGAGGTCCCGGAAGGTTTTGCGGCTATAGCGCTGTCGATCGCCGATTCGTTTCTCCAGTGCGGTGTCTACTACCAGTACACAGCTCGGGGGATGGGGAACAATTCCAATATCGCGAGAGATACGGTATCGGTTGTCGAAAACAACGCCGATATCCTGTTGCAGAGTGCCGACGTTGTCTATCGGGCGTTTGGTCTGTCGACGCGGGAAAAATATGACGCTTTCATGGCGCAGGCCAACCGAATTGTCGCGGCATACGGTCCGCACTCCGAGCAACTGTCGGCATTGATATATCAGCGCGGTCAGGTTTGTTCCGGCGTCGTCTCAAGCTACGAAGAGAGGCTGGGGGAAGTAAGGTTTATTCTGGAAAACTACTGATTCAGCACCCAAAGATATCCGAGCCCCGTACGTACTAAGTGGGAATCACTGCAACACGGGGCGCTTCTTCAATACTTCACGGGGACCCGTTTCGATCCAGGTTAAAACCACCTCAGAGACTCACCCTTGGATTGATGCTTATCAATCAACCCTGAAATATCGCGCCGGGCTTTCGTATTTCGAGCCGGTGGCGATTGCCCGCCGATAGGGCTGTGGTTAACCTTCTGCTTATCAATCAGTAACTTAACGTGGCGTGATTTCCTGTGTATCCCGGTGAACGTGGTTAACAGGTAAGTCGCAAAACAAAATATGTAGTCAAGAACGGGAGAGATTTCGTAATGAGTGGATCGAGTGATAAACAGCTATACGGCCGAATGAATCAGGATGGCACCGTCGCAATCGAAGACGCCGACGGCAATCTTGTGACCTGCATCGACGCTGACGTCTACCCTGTGGATAGCGATAAAACCGCCAGACACGAACACGTCGACGGCATATCCCTTTCTCGAACGGATGCAGCTCGCCTTGGCGTTATTATCGAAGGGGTTTGATCACGGCAAACTCGTAGGTGGTGGCTTCTTTTATGGAGGTGTTTTTATTGACGTATACGCCGCCCTTAGGTTCGTCCTGAACGCTTGTCTTAAATAACACGTACCGCATTACCAACTAATTCTATCGGGCATGGCGAAAGCCATGCTCTTTTTTTTGTATGGAGATATTTGAGCAATCAGGTTCTTTGATTTCACCCGCTATGCGAGTTCTCGTTCCCGGCCGACAATAACCAAAAAGCCACCCGAAGGTGGCCTTTTGTTTATTGGTGGAGGCGGCGGGAATCGAACCCGCGTCCGTCAGTCCTCTGCCAGTAGCTCTACATGCTTAGCCGCGTCTTTGGTTTTAACCTCGCGCAACCCGACGGGCAGGGTAAACGTTTGGCGATTCCGGTAAGGTGTTTAGCGCTTCCGCCCCGGACAAGTTTCCGCGCGAGCTTGTGTAAGTCGACGCCTGAAATCTGAACGCACAAGCACGGCTTCAGTCAGACGGCACCCTACTGGGTATTAAGCAGCGAGTGCGTAGTTGTCGTCGTTGGCAACTATAAGTTTGCGATTTTGGATTAACGAGATTGATCGCCATCTCGGCATGCACTACAGGTTTTGTAACCGGCGTCGAATCCAAAACGCCCCCGTAGTTGGTTAGCCGCGTGTTTTGCGTCGTTGCGGCTCTTGGTGTTCATTTAGCAATATGGGGGCGCGTTGCGAATCTTAAAGCCCCAGGCGGCGATTATACAGAATGCTCCCGGTGTCCGGCACTCACTTTCGATACTGCCGTTTTTGCCGAGAGCGACGGCCAGATTCGAGGTGACATGCGCGTTCTGGCCCGTTGCAGGTAGATGGTTTACCTGGCCTGGCGCAACAGGCGTTGCTTTTGCCGTTGCCAGTCGCGTTCCTTGTCGGCCTGACGCTTGTCGTGCTCGGCCTTGCCTCTGGCCAGTGCGATCTCGCATTTCACAAGATGCCGTTTCCAGTACAGGGCGGTGCAAATGCAGGTGTAGCCTTTCTGTTGGACGGCGCTTTGTAGCCGGTCGATCTCTTTTTGCGACAGCAGCAGTTTGCGCGTACGCCCGGGATCGGTGACGAAATGGGTCGATGCGGTCGACAGTGGCTGGATATTGGCGCCCAGTAGCCAGGCTTCACCGTCCTTGAGCAGTACGTAGCTGTCGGTGAGCTGAACCTTGCCTTCTCGCAGGCTCTTGACTTCCCAACCCTGCAGCACCAGCCCAGCTTCAAACTTGTCGCTGAACTGATAGTCGTGGCGCGCCCGCTTGTTAACGACGATGGTATTGGAGCCGGGTTTTTTCTTTTTTGATTGCTTTGCCATAGGGGCGATTATAAGGCTTTGCTTTGTTTATAGCTTGTTTGCTTGGGTCTGCGGGAAGCGCCCGACCATTTCAGTGCCGGCTTGTATGTCGGTACAATTGGGCTGTTGATTAAGGAAGATGTCTTATGCCATCGGAACAAAACAACTTTCTCACCTGGCGCAGCCGCTGGACGTTTATTTTGGCGGCGACGGGTTCGGCTGTCGGCCTGGGTAATATCTGGAAATTCCCATATATCGCTGGGGAGAATGGCGGTGGCGCCTTTGTCGTGGTGTATTTGTTTTGTATCGCCCTGGTGGGTGTTCCGGTGATGGTTGCCGAGGTCATGCTGGGACGGCGCGGCAGGAAAAGTCCGATCTCGAGTATGCGCCGTTTGACCACCGAGGCCGGCTTGCACGGCTTCTGGAACAGCATTGGCTGGTTAGGGGCGATTATCGGGCTGTTGATCCTATCGTTTTATTCGGTGATCGCCGGTTGGTCTCTCGCCTATATTCCGGAAATGGCGACCGGCGCTTTCCAGGGCGCCAATGCTCAGACGACCAAGACTATTTTCGAAACCATGCTGGCCGACCCTGACCGGCTGGTGTTCTGGCACTCGGTTTTTGTCGCGATGACGATATTCGTGGTCGCTTTCGGTGTTACGCGGGGGCTCGGCGTCGCGGCTCGGGTGCTGATGCCGAGTCTGTTTGTCCTGCTGATTGTGTTGTTGCTGTTCGCGTATCGCTACGGTGATTTCTCTGCGGGGTTCAGCTTTTTGTTCAGTTTCGACTATGAGAGGCTGACACTGCGCGGCGTGCTGGAAGCGCTGGGGCACGCCTTTTTTACCCTGAGCCTGGGTGTGGGTGCGATCATGGCATACGGGGCCTATATGCCTGCCGAGGCGAGTATCGGCAAAACCGTTGCGATAATAGCGTTGTTTGACACCCTGGTGGCATTAATTGCAGGTATGGCAATTTTCCCCATTGTATTTGCCCATGGGGCGCTGGATGCGGCCGCCGGGCCGTCGCTTTTATTTATAAGCCTGCCGGTGGCTTTTGGCGGCATGCAGGCGGGTGTATTGTTCGGCAGTCTGTTTTTTATTCTGGTAACAGTCGCGGCCTGGAGTTCGGCTATTTCGTTGATCGAACCGGCCGTCGCCTGGATGGCGGAACACAAAGGCGTAAATCGTTTTACCGCGACTTTATTTCTCGGTTTCCTTGTCTGGCTACTGGGCCTGGCTACTGTGTTCTCTTTCAATGACTGGGCGGAACACAAAGTACTCGGTATGACGTTTTTCGATGGCCTGGATTTCCTTACTTCCCGTGTGCTCCTGCCGTTGACGGGGCTTTTTATCGCCATTTTCGTTGGCTGGTATTTTGCTGCCGAACACGCCCGCGAAGAACTTAATGGCGAGCAATCGGTGATATGGAGCGTCTGGTTTTATCTACTGCGCTATCTCTGTCCGCCGGCTATCGCCACCGTAATGATCGTTGGGCTTTACGATTCCCTGGTTGCAGGCGGTTGACACGGGCCCGAATAAAATAGCGTGGCATGCCGTGAGGCGAGTCGCAGGAAGTAAAAAGTCGGAATAAGTCAGGTTTTTATGGCGAGTCCCATTCATATCGAGCGCAGTGCGCTGGTTTTACATCCAGCGGAATTGATGTTTGATCTGGTCAACGATATTGAGGCCTATCCGCGCTTCATGGAAGGTTGCCACGGGGTTGCTGTGCTGTCGCGCAGCGATCAGGAAGTGGTGGCCCGTCTCGACCTGGCCAGGGGCGGCGTCCGCCAGAGTTTCACCACGCGCAACCGCTTGTTACGCCCGGAAAGCATCGACATGCAATTGGTGGAGGGGCCCTTCTCTGCTTTTGCGGGGCGGTGGACCTTCAAGGCCCTGACCGATTCGGCCTGTAAGGTGAGTTTGCGGCTGGAATTTGTCTTTAAATCTGAGCTTGTTAGTATCGCCGGCAGTTCCCTGTTCAAAAGAGTCGCCAATAACCTGGTCAACGCTACTACGCGCGAGGCGGATCGCATTGCTACCGGTTGATGCA
>DJFY01000029.1:92093-94995 GCA_002431545.1 Cellvibrionales bacterium UBA5860
CCAGCGGCAGCAGGCGTGAATGGATCAGAAGCTGGTGAAAATCTTATGAGCGAAAACCCGCACCCAACGATACGCGTCGAGGTGGCCTATGCGCTGGCCGACAAGCAAAAGATTATCGAGCTTGAGGTCGATCCAGGTACTACCGCCCGCCAGGCGGTGGCGCTATCCCGGATCGTCGATGATTTTCCGGATATCGATATAGCTGCGGCAAGTCTAGGGATATTCGGCCAGGAACTCGGTCGGCGGGGCATGCCGGATGCAGAAGCTTACCAGGTGCGGCAGGGCGATCGCGTTGAAATCTACCGCCCTCTGATTGTCGATCCCAAGGAAGTGCGCCGCCAGCGTGCGGCCAAGGCTCGGGCAAAGCGCCAGCAGTGAAAGTGTCTCTCCGGATTCATTCGAAATAATCCTGTCTGCCGGCGGCGATCCGCACTTGGAACAGTTTGCGTTCGTGAATTAGCGCCCGCCTGCGCTATTCGGTGTTTGGCTTGGCGGGTGGCGTCGACTCATCTACGGTGGACTTTTCTACTACCACGGAGTCCGGCGGCACCGGCAGCGCGCGGACGGCGGCGCCGGACTCGTCGGATTGCTCGCCACCGAAGGTTGCGGTTGCTGCGGGAGATCCGGCCGCGCCAGCGGCTTCCATGGCAGCAGCGACATCGCTCGGCAGGTAGTCGCCGCTGAAATGGCTGAGCTGGTCGTTACTGAAAAATATGCTGATGCGCTCGCGGCGCTCATCGTATCCGGGGACTTTGACGCTGTAATAGTAGTCCCAGCGATCCTGGTGGAAGGAGTCGGCAATCAGCGGTGTGCCGAGAATATAGCGAACCTGGGCGCGGGTCATACCCGGTCGTAGCTGGTCGATCATCTGCTGGTTAATGATGTTGCCCTGCAGGATAGTGACTTTATGAACGTTCGGATATTTTAAGTAGGAGCAGCCCGCCAGGAGTGTGATCAGAGCGATGACTGCCACGCTGGCGGTACGATTTAGCATTTAGGGTTCCAGTATGGGGAGCGAGAGGCGATAATACCGCATCCTGTAAATCCGTGAGAAGGGGCGAGGCCGCGATGCCGCCAGACAAGCAAGATTTGCGCAAAGCGGGGCTGAAGGTCACTCATCCGCGGATTATTATTTTGCAGATTTTGGAAAGCGCCGATCAGCGACACCTGAGCGCTGACGATATTTATCATCTTTTGCACGAGCGCGGCGAGGATGTGGGTATCGCCACGGTGTACCGCGTGTTGACCCAGTTTGAAAACGCGGGCCTGGTACTGCGCCACAGTTTTGACAACGGCCCCGCTTTATACGAGATCAATCAGGGCGATCATCACGATCACATGGTCTGTGTCGAGTCGGGCGACGTGTTCGAATTCCGCAATGACAAGATCGAATCCATCCAGAAAAAAATTGCAGCAGACAGGGGCTACGAGATTATTGGTCACAGTCTGGTGCTGTACGTAAAACCCGTTAAGAAGTAATCGGTTTCGTCCCCTGCGGATCACCTGTCGGTCGCGTTCGGCGGGTGCAGAAGAGACGTGACCCATCGTTGAGGAGGCATGTGTGGAAGACATCAGTTTGCAGTCGCGCATCGATGTCCTGACAGAAGAGCAGACTCTGATTCAGGATAGCGCGATCGCCTTCGTCGGGCGCGACGAAGAGTTGAAAAATGTGCGGGCCCACCGCTTTGTGCAGCCTGGTTATGACCAGGCTCTGTGGCAGGAAATGGCCGAATCCGGGTGGCTAGGCTTTCTGGTGCCGGAAAGTCTGGGTGGCATGGAGCTGACTTTTGCCGACCTGCACACCGTACTGATTCAACTGGGCAAGGGGCTGGTGCCGGTACCGTTTACCGCTACGGCTGTGCTTGCCGCCCGCGCGCTGGTTGGTGGCGATAACGAAGCGCTCAAAACGGAACGATTGCCAGCACTGGTATCCGGCGAGTGGAAACCGGCCCTGGCCTGGCAGGAAGGTCGCGGCGGTATGGAGATTCGGGCGCAGGGTGTTAAATTGACAGACGGCAAGTTGCATGGTGAAAAAACCTATGTGCCCGACGCTGGCGGCGCCGACGCGTTTGTGGTCTCTGCCTGCACTGGTGCGGGTACGGTGCTGGTGCTGGTGGAAAAAGATGCGCCCGGGCTGCAAATAGAATACGAACAGCGTGTCGATGGCGGTTTTTATGGCAATCTGACTTTTGACGGTGTCGTTGCCAGCGAGATTGTAGCCGGCGCCGGGTGTGCCGAGGTGGCGCTCGGCGCAGCGCTGGACGAGGCGCGCATAGCCGCCAGTGCCGAGTTGCTGGGCGTCATGACGCGGGCGCTGGAGATCACTGTCGATTACATCAGCCAGCGGGTTCAGTTTGGCAAGCCCATCGGCAGTTTCCAGGCCCTGCAGCACCAATCGGTCGATCTGTTTATTCTTTCTGAAATTTCCCGATCCGTCTTGCTGCAGGCGATAGCCGTTGCCGATGGCGAGGGTACAGCGCGGGAGTTGGCGGTCGCGGCAAGTCAGGTTAAGGCGCGATGCTCCGATGCCGCGCTGGACATCACCAAAAGCACGATTCAGTTGCACGGCGGTATCGGCTATACCGACGAAGCCAATATCGGTCTCTATATGAAGCGGGCCATGTTTCTGGCGTCCTGGCTGGGCAACGCTACCGCGCACCGCGCCCGCTACGCATCACTGACATTGTAGGGAGTCACCTATGGCTGAACAAAGCACGATTGATTACAACGCCATGGATGATGAAGCATTTCGCCAGATGGTGCTGGACTGGTACGTCGAGAACTATCCGGAGGAGTTGCGCTATCCACCAGAACGCATGCACTGGGATAAATGTGGCGACTGGTACATGACCCTGGCGCGCAAGGGTTGGCTCGCGCCCGGTTGGCCGAAGGAGTATGGCGG
>DJFY01000029.1:95193-98789 GCA_002431545.1 Cellvibrionales bacterium UBA5860
GATCAGGGCATGACAATGGTAGGCCCCCTGCTGATCCAGCACGGCTCTCAGGAGCAAAAGGATTACTACCTGCCGAAAATCCTGGCTGGCGAGCATATCTGGTGTCAGGGCTACTCCGAGCCTGGGGCCGGCTCTGATCTGGCTTCGCTACAGACTTCCGCAGTTCGCGATGGCGACGACTATATTGTCAACGGGCACAAGATTTGGACCACGATGGCGATGGATGCCAACATGATTTTCATGTTGGTGCGTACCAACAAAGAAGGCAAAAAACAGGAAGGCATTACTTTCTTGCTGGTGCCTCTGGACACGCCGGGCATTACTGTGCGACCGATTATCAACCTCGGCATGCACGACGAGTTTGCCGAAGTGTTTTTTGACGATGTCCGCGTGCCGGTAGCTAATGTCGTCGGCGGAGAAAACAAAGGCTGGACTATCGCCAAGGCCTTGCTGGGTCACGAGCGGATATTTATCGGTAGTCCCAAGTTTGCCATTCTTGCCATGTCCCGTTTGAGATCTTTTGCCGAATCTGCCGGACTTTTTGGCGACCCGGTTTTTGCCGACCGGTTTATACGGCTGCAGCTCGATATCCAGGACCTGTCGGCGGCTTACAAACGGTTTGTCGCTGTGCTCAAACGCGGTGGCACAATCGGACCCGAGGTTTCAATGCTGAAAATCTGGAATACCGAGACCCAGCAGCGTGTCACCGAACTGACGATGGACGCAGCGGCGGAACACGGTGCGATTCAGGGTGGTATCGAGACGGAGAACGGTGCCGTGCGTCCGGCCGGAGAGTTTATCGGTTCTAGACCGACGACCATCTATGGCGGTAGCAACGAGGTCCAGCGCAATATCCTGGCAAAAGCCGTACTGAAACTACCCAGCTAGGGACCGATGGGGATATCGCCCGTCTTGCCGAGGGCTTCTGTCCAGGCGGCACCTTAAGTTGTGCCGTGCACACCGTCGTTACGGTTCACTCCAAGGCGTTCCGAGCGGGCCGGGGCCGGGATAAATTCCTGTTGGGTTGAGTTGGGTTGGGTTGGCTTGTTGCGCAGACTGTTGGATGAGCCGGCGAGCGAATTGCTGATGGGATTAAGTCAATACCCCAGCTGGCGTGTCGTATAGGTTGAATAGATTATTGCCTGCCGTGCTGAACAGGCCGCCTGTTTAGAGCACTGGCGGTCGCTTTTGCGACCGCCAGTGATTTCAGAACAGCGACGGCGCCGACAGAAACGGCGTTTGCACCTGGAATACCTCGATCGCAATAATTGAACTTGCCGACATGACAAGCAATGCGCTGAGGACCCAGGTAAGGGTAAACCGCGAGTGAGTCAAACGTGCTTTCTTCATGTTTAGCCTCCTATTGCTGCTACAACACACTGACAACTGCATGGGTCATGCGGGGGAAGCGTAATAGCTATCAATTATGCATGTCTGGTTAGCGATTACCAATGATAATACTTTATCGCGAGCATGCTGCTTTATGCATATAGCTGCGTTAAGGTGCCATCTGCAAAAATTAGCCTGTTCCCGGTGGCCGCAGCTTTGCTTTACAAAATTCTGCTGCCACCCTTTGTCTCCTTTTGGCGTGCTTATATGGTGGTTTTCGACGACGTTAGGCGAATATAGTTATCACCAATAATAAGCGCGGCTGTAGTTTCAAAATAAAACGGGTTGGGAAATCGACAGTTGAGTTCCAGCCCACACCGCATAAGCAGTCAATGCGGTTAATGCAATACTGACTACTACGCTGTCTGCACGACTCTTTAGTTGTCTGGCGATAGTTTTCATCGTTTTCTCCTGTTTTGCTGTTGCAATACCCTGATCCCGGTTTTACTCCAGCGGTGGGTTTTTCCCGTTGGAGCCTTGGTGTTCATGCGCAGGTTAAGCGTGATTGCATTGTGTGTAAATTATCAAAAAATGCATTTTATATGTGCAATAATGCGGAAATGATTATTTGAGGATTAGCCGATGAATGACTGGGACGATTTGAGGTATATTCTTGAAGTGGCGCGTACAGGCAGTGTTTCGGGTGCCGCTCAGCGCCTTGGTGTAAATCACTCTACCGTATCGCGACGCATAAATGCATACGAAAATAAGCATGATGTGCGTTTATTCGAGCGCCTGCCGCAGGGTTACGAGATGACCCAGGCTGCAGAGAACATCTACCAGTACGCGCTGGAAATTGAAGAGCGTACCTTGCTGGTCGAACGGTCGCTGTTTGGCCGCGACACACGCTTACAGGGCAGGCTGTGTGTTACTGCTTTTTATGAAATGGCCAATTTATTGATGCCGCACTTTGGCGAGTTTCGCCGGGCTTATCCGGAGATCGACCTCGAACTATTCGTCACCAAGGAAATAAGGGATCTCGCTGCACGCGAAGCCGATGTCGCGATAAGGGGTACGCCAAATCCTCCCGAAACGCTGGTAGGGAAGAAAATCGCCGATTCGGTCAGTGGTATTTACACCTCTGAGGCTTACGAGTCGCGTCGGACGCAACGGCACGCGGTCGTGCTATGGCGCGACGAAACCGCGCCGCCGGCCTGGGTAACGACGCATTTCCCCGATGCTGCGGTTGCCTTAAGAGTTGACGATGTAGTCACCATGCGTGAAGCAGTAAAGCAGGGGCTTGGAATTGCGCGTATGCCATGCTGGATTGCAGATCGCGACCCCCGGTTGTTACGTATGGCCTTGGATGCAACTCAAAACTCTTGGGGCGTTTGGGTTCTGGTTCATGCGGATTTGCGCTCTACCGCTCGCGTTCGTGTGATGCGCGATTTTCTGATAGAAAAACTAGCGCTTTACCAGGGACTTATTGAAGGTCGCCAATCAACATATCTACCTTGAGAGTTGCTGGAGTGGCCCTGATGGTGGTGATTCACCATCAATCAAAAGTGAATTATCCTGACTGCATTGTGAATAAACGTATCGCGAATACGCGTAGGAAATTATTAGCGACTAAAGAAGGGTATGAATAATCAGCTAAATGTGCCGATCACCGGCGGCTGCTTTTGTGGGGGCCTCCGTTATCGGGTCGACCAACAGCCCTTCGGCCAGGCTAACTGCCACTGCCGCGCCTGCCAGCATGCTACCGGCGGCGCTTACGCGCCAGTACTGTTGGTGCCTACGGCAGCGCTCGTCATCGAAGGGGAATATCGGGAGTATCAAAGTTCGGGTGATAGTGGTCATACAGTGACGCGCGTTTTTTGCGGGCATTGTGGTACTACCGTGTTTGCCGCTACTACCCGTGTCGAAACCATGCGCCCGATCTACGCGGTAACACTGGATCAGCCCGAGCTGTTTTCGCCGACGCTGGATGCGTGGACGGACTTCGCGCAGCCGTGGGTGCCTATGGATGAAAGCCTGCCGAAATTTCGCCGCGATCTGCCTGCCGAAAGCGCTGGGCTGCCACCGCCGCCGCGGCGGCGTCGATAGCACGGCCAATTCGGGCCTGGCCGGGGGAGCCAGTCGTGATTCGGGGGGTGAAAACTTCTTTCCAGTAGCCTCTTGCTAAAGTCCAGCCAATGCGCAGTGCCAAAAGGCGGAGCATCGCGATGTGGGCTCTAAATATGGCTGGTGCCTTTTATACCCGCTGA
>DJFY01000029.1:99104-99573 GCA_002431545.1 Cellvibrionales bacterium UBA5860
CGGAGCCTTCAGAATGCCAGGCGCATTTCTCCGAGGTAGACGAACAGATGACAGGTATAGGCGGAGTAAACAGGCAAAAAGAAGCTAGAGTTATAGATCGATCGACCTGCTTCAGGAATAGGAATACTTGCCAAAAATGACGTAGCGCTAGATGCGTCAAATGGTTTTCGACGTGCTAACATGATCCGGAGTTTTGGCAGTCATGCTTTCGCTTGACAGGTTGTGACATCAGAGCCGTTTTTTCTGTATGACGAGTCGTTGAATAAAATTAATGGCGACCAGATTCACGAATTGCGCGTCTTGCTAACTAGATGGCCGCAAACCGAAGTGGTGGATTCCGTAACAGCGCGTGAAAAATGTCCGGAGCCAGTCGCCGGTATATCTTTACACGGGCAGAAATTTTTCAATATTGGCGCGGGCAGAAAGATTGCTTTCAGACTGCGGTGTTATCTATTTCGCGTGAAAGATA
>DJFY01000029.1:99855-116886 GCA_002431545.1 Cellvibrionales bacterium UBA5860
TTCGCGTGAAAGATAGCCTCGCCCATTTGTATGGCCATAATTGAGTCCGCCGGGTTTTAACTAGGGAAGCGCGTCTTACCCCAATACGAGCACTAGGAAAAAGTATGGAGCTTATTTCACTTGGCGGGCCAGTCGTGGTCGTGCTTATCGCGATTTCAATTATCGGCCTGACCATCGTTCTGTATAAATTGTTACAACTTAGACACTATTCTCGCGGTAAATTGGAAGGTGCGCGGAAAGCTGTCGACGCCTGGGTTACGGGAGATCGAGAGTCTGCGCGCGAGTCCCTGGAGCGGCAGAAGACCCCTGTCGCCGAATTGTTGTGTAACGGCATGTCGCTATTGTCCACCAGCGGGGAACGCAAAGACGTCGTGGAGCAACAGGTGCGGGAAGAGCTGACCCGGCAGGGGCAGCAAATTGTATCCCGCGTTAACGCCATGAATTCGTTCATCGAATTGATCGCCTACCTGTCTCCGATGATGGGCCTGCTGGGCACGGTGTTGGGTATGATCGATGTGTTTTACGGCTTGGCTAACGAAGGTGGAGGGTCAGATGCTGGTGTGCTCGCCGGCGGTATCTGGGAAGCTCTATTGACTACGGCTGTTGGTTTAACCGTTGCGATTCCGTTCGCTGTGATTCACGCCATGCTGGAAAGCAAGGCGACAGGCGTTCGTGAAGTTATGGAGGATCAACTGACCCGTCTCTTCACGGCGAATCTTGCCGCGCGGTAGCCAGAGTAACTTTCTCGTGCACTTGCGTGCCCACCACAAAAAAAAGCTGCGCCGTATCAGCCTGACGCCGCTGGCAGACCTCGTCTTCATATTGCTTGTTTTCTTTATTCTCGAAACCAGTTTCACCGAATATCGCGAGATGGGTTTCAATGTGCCGGAAGAGAAAAGTGAAAAAGAGCAGTCTGCCGAACTGTTGAGAATAGAACTGTTCGCAGACGGCAAGCTCTGGATTAACGGGGACGCTCTTCCGCTCGAGCAACTTGATCGATTTCTCGAAAGCGGCGCCTACTCCAGGAAAACTGCAATTGTTATTGCGGTGCACGACAAGGCGCCGTTGCAATTGCTGGTGCGTGCCATGGATCAGTTACAGGCACACGACCTGGAGAAGGTGCGAATTGCATCGCTTAAACCGACAGCTGGCGGTAGTGAATAGTAGGGTAGGGGTATCATGATTAATTTGCGAGAAAATGCCGCTGTTACCCGCCATGCCGAAGGCAACATGATTCCGGTCATTAATATGACATTTCTGTTGCTGCTTTTTTTTATTGTCGTCGGCAGTTTTTCTGAGAATATCAATCAGGATATTTCTCCGCCTCAATCGGTGACTGAGACCATGGCTGATCCCGCCGTGGTCGAATTCGAACTCACGCGCGAAGGCCAGCTGCTGTGGCAGGGAGAGCCGACGACGGTGCCTGCATGGGCGCACGGTTACCGGGCCGAAGGTCTGGTATTGCCTGGTAAAGTTCGGCTGCGCGCTGATAGCGACACGCCCGGAGCCGTATTTATTCCGATTCTCGACGATTTCAGGTTCCTGCATATATCGCGAGTTGCATTGGTGACAATCAATCGCGGCGACACACTGTAGGCGGGCTTGGGCTGTGAAGGAAAGGCTTGTCAATCCAGGCATCGCGCTACCGGGGCTTTCGCAATGAAGGGGCTGCGCTGGCTGAAGTCTTCCACACTGTGGTTGGCACTGCTGGCCGTGTCGCTGCTGATACACGTCATGGTCACCTGGCATGCTTCCCGGTCGATTGTCGCGCCACTCGCCGAACGGGACGCCGAGGTCGAGGAAGTCGAAGTATTGCTCGACGTGGCGGACCCGCCGGAACAAGAGAAATTGGTATTTGAGGACAATATCGAATTCGAACCGCCGGCGATACTGGTGCCGAGTTCCGCGCTAAAACCACCGCCACCCGATGTTAATCTCGCGATGGAGGCCGCCGCCGGCGGCTCTACGGATACCGGCTTTGCCGCGCCCCTCTTGTCCAGCGAACCGGCGACGGGTGGTCAGGGCGTAGCGGGTTTCGGACTGGGTACGGGCACCGGGCTCGAAGCCTCCGCCAATCGCTTTGCTGCCTATGTGCAGGGCTTGCGCGAGACCGGCCTGGATGTGGTCTTTGTCGTCGATACGACTGGTTCTATGGAATGGGTTCTCACCGAAGTGAACGCGCGAATTATCGACATCGTCGACGCGGTCCGGTTGCTGGTTCCCATCTCCCGTTTTGGTGTCGTCGCCTATCGGGATTATGGCGAGCCAGGGTATGTGACTAAATTGCAGCCGTTGACCTACAGCCTGAATAAATTGGCTCGTTTTCTCGGTCAGTTAAGCGCCGAGGGTGGTGGCAGTCACCAGGAAGCGGTTTACGATGGCGTCAAGGTGGCCGTAAACGAGAGTGGATGGCGGCTAGGCGCGAAGAAGGTAATCATTGTTCTGGGGGATGCGCCACCGCATAAGGAAGCGGTGAAGCCACTGTTGTCTGTCAACAAAGCCTTTGCCCGCGAGGGCGGTCAGATCTCCGCACTCGACGTCAGCCGCGATGCCAATCCGGCACTGTTGGAAGCCACCCTGGGCCGCCCGGTCAATCGGGCATTTTATTCCGGTAAACCCATGCTCGATTACCAGTTGCTGGCCGAAGCCGGTGGTGGTATCGCCTCAACCCTGGATGGCGATGTAAAGATCACCCGCCATCTAATGTCGCTGATTATGGGTGGGCAATTTGCCCGGGAAATGGCGCTCTTGCTGGAGGGGTTGTGACCGTGTCGGCGTCGGCGGGTTTGTGCAGGTGGTTGTTGTGTTGTGTGTTGGTGCCCTTGAGCGCAGTAGCGGCAGCGGCCGCTGACCTGGTGGAAAGCTCGGCTGCCGTTACCTCTGTTGCCAAAGTACATTCACTGGCGGGGCGACTGAGAGCCATTGCACGAAGCGATATCGATACGCTGGAGGTGGCCCGGTTTGTTGTCCTTGCCGACAGCTATGGCAATCTCGTCTCGCGCACCCGGGATCTGGATGGCGGCCTCGACGATTTCCAGCAATTGATAGCGCTGGGGCGAGACCTGAGGGAACGGGCGCGGGAGAAAGTGCGTCACCTGGAACGCGGTGCGGGAGAGGACGAAGCGCGGCTGGAAACGCTTTACCGTTCGGACCTCTGGCACGATATCAATTACGCATTGTCTGCTTTTGGCTACTGGCAGGCATGGGGCTTGCTCGGTATAGCCCATACCACCAGCGACACGCGGGAGCGGGTCGCCTGGCTTAATAAAGCTGAACAGGGATTTCAAAGCTCCTCCGTGCGCATTCTGTACCCCGGTATTGTCTACGGTAGCTGGCTTGGCATGGGCTATGTCTCGCGTGCCCGCGGCAACGACGATGCCGCCGAGCAGCGTTTTCGCCGGTTGGTTCAGGCGCTGGTTAGCGATCCGGACAATCCGGTAAGGAAAATTGCCGAAGCTGAATTGACCGTGCTCGCCATACGCCGTGGCGAGCAGGTGCCGATAAGTCAGGTCAAAGACGAGCCCCTCAGTCCCAGCCTGGCCAATGTTTATCTGGAGGAAGCCTTTGTACTTCTGGAACAGCACCGGAAAACCCAGTCCGGGGCTATCGAGGCGAGCAAGAGGTTGAAGCTACTTATTGAGGCGGGCTATCTGAATAACGCCCTCGTCAGCCGCATTCTCGCCTATCGGGATGAGATTGTCGGGCAGGACCTGGGTTTGTTTTCACTGTATGTCGATACCGAGTTCGCCTTTGCCTACGACCAGTACGACACTGTAGTGCTCAAGTATCGACAATTTATGGAGCGCGGCGGCGCCAGCATGCTGATTAACTTGCAGCGGCTCCAGTACCACTACACTGTAGCCTTGATGAAAGTCGGGCAGTTGCACGATGCGCTTGCCGAGGCGACAAAACTCAGGGAAAAAACCGACCTCGTTCCGACTGTCGCGGCGGCGCTGCCCAAGCTTTCTTTTCTGATCGCCCGCGCTCTGTATGAGCAAAAGGACAGTAACCGGAATCGTGCGCGCGTGTTAAATGCCGCCGAGTATTTTCTCGCCAAGAACCCGGAAGACCCGGACATTTCCGCCGCCCACCTCGTGCTCGGTCAACTCAGTTTCCGACCGGACAGGGCCAAGTATCACTTGCGTGAGGCCAAGAAAGATACGCGTCTCAAGGGTTCCGTAGGTTTGTCTGAATTGAAACGGGCGATTACGGCGTTTAACCAGGCCTCGGCAAACGTTGACGACGGCCGGCAAAAACGTCACGCCCGGGATGTCCTGGCGAAACTTGAAGCCTTGCCGCGTCGCATGCACGATACACCATGGCTGCAGGCCGTCCAGCTGCAGATGCAGACTGTGCTCGGCGAACGAGTGGTCGAGGTGCTAGAGCGGGTCGACAAGCTGCTGGCCCCCGTCGCAGCAGGCCAGCCCGCGCTCACGGCGGATGTTCGACAGGTTCTGTTGTGGACGCGCCTGCGGGCGCAGGATCAGGTGGATCGGCAAGGATTGATCGCCTGGCTTGGCGGCCGGGATAGCAAGGATCGGCTAGAACAGAAAGAAATCTACAGTTTTTTGCTTGAGAAAGAACGGCGTGCCGAACATGGCGATCTGGTTGAGCTGATTCAGGTTTTTTACCCGGCGCTGGCGGGGCAGACCCAGGATCAGCGTCAACTTCGATTAATGCAACTGCGCAGTCTCACCGCGTTAGGCCGGCATGTAGAAGTGCTTGAGCTGGCGCGAGCGATGGTGCGGGATTTCCCGGCATCGGGCGATGCCTGGGTGGCCTATGCGGAGGCTGCTGAACGAGCCGGGGATGTCTTTGCCGCAGAGAGAGCCTGGTCGAAAATCACCAGTGCGCAACCCGACGGTTCACCCCGCTGGCGTAGCGGAATGGCGCGGCGCTTGGATTTGTTGGCCAGGCAGGATGGTCGGCACGACGACCTTTGCCGTGTTATTGCCGATGCCCGGCGCTATCGCCACCTGGCGACAGACAGCGAACGCGCGGCGCTCGAAGCCGCCGCAGACACTCATGCCTGCGCCGCGCTTTGACGCGCCATGCGAAAGCGGAGATAAATATGATGAGAATTCGCAAATACGATAAACACTACAGCCGCCGTCATTTCATGCGGCAAATGGGACAGGGCGTGCTAGCCACTGGCGTGTTGACGCCGCTGTGGCCAGCACTTGCCGAGACCGGCAGTATCGGTGGCGTCTACCCGGACGAGTTGCTGTCCATCGACAGCTATACCGGCGGCAAGATCAAAACCGGCGATACTATCGACGCCAGCAATGTCGAGCACGTCAAGGACCTACTGGATCCCATCAGGTACACGCAGATCTCGCAGATGGGCCGGCGGGTGCGCGTCATCGATACCACTCACGACATCATGAAGCTGAGTCCCTGGGAATACAACGAGGCTACCTTACGCAATCAGGGCCAGGCGATGTTCGATGCCGATGGCAATGTGGTAACCAGAGAAGGCAAACCCTGGATCGGTGGCAATCCCTTCCCGGACCCGAAAAACGCCCTCGAGGTGTTTGCCGGCATTACGTTGACCTGGGGGCGTCACGATGCCTCTTTCTATGCCATCAAGGAAGCCGACGTGGGGCCGGATGGTGATGTCGAATACAACTATGAACTGTGCTGGGCGGAGCTGGCGCCGGTCGGTCGACTCGTGCTGGAGCCAAAACCTTACTGGCCGGGACACGAGAACAAGCTGCGCTATCAGTCCGTATTTTTTTTGAAACCTAATGATATCTCGGGGACGTCCTTCCTCAATGTCTGGCATTACGACCAGCGTCGTTTCCCCGATCTGAGCGGATATTTGCCCGCGTTTAAACGGGTTCGACGGTTTCCAACGAATCAGCGTTTCGAGCCTTTAATTCCGGGTTCAACCCTGTATCTTTCGGATGCATGGACCGCTGGAGACCCCTTCCTGACCTGGGGTAACTACAGAATCGTCGGCCGGGGCCCGACGTTGGCTGCGATTTCACGAAGCTGGAATTCGTCTCATGAGAACTGGGAGCACACTACTCACGGCGGCCCCAAGGGCAACACGTTCTGGGACATGGACGTCGAGCTGGTGCCCGAGGCGATAGTTGTCGACGCCGAACCGGTCCTGTTTCCGCGCGCGCCGATCAGTAAGAAGCGTGTGTGGTTTGACGCGCGCACCCTGGCACCTGTTGCCATGGTGTCTTATGACCGTCGGGGTGAAATGTTCCGCTCCTTTGATGGGGCGGCCGCGCTCTATACCGATGGTGAAAATACAGTCTACGACGGCAAGCACCCCTATCATTCATGGACGCGAGTGCACGCCCACAATATCCAAACCAACCGTATGGCGCGACTGGAGCAGGTGAAAACCATTGGCGGTGGCTTCGATACTCGCGTCAATACGGATGATCTTTACGATAAATATTTGACGGTGGCTGCGATCAGACGTTTGGGTACTTGATCGCGCGATCTTGCGCAGGCCCTAGTTAAACGACAGCGTTTTTTGCAGGTATTCAAATAATTTCCGCCGCGTCGGTGAATCTTCGATTGCCTCCTTGCCGGCTTTACGCGCCAGCTGGCGGAGCTTTTGCCGGTTCAGCTCGGGGTGCTCGGCAATTAAGGGCTCGATAGCGGCGTCGCCGGAAGTCACCAGGCTTTCGCACAGGTGCTCGATCTGACGGAAACGCTGGCGAAACAGTTTATTGTCATCTTCGAGCCGGCTAAGAAATTGCCTGATGTCGTCGATATTCTCAGCGCGCATCAGTTTGCCGATGTACTGTATTTGCCGGCGACGCGCCTCGCGCGACTTCAGGGTCTTTGCCAGGGTTAAAGCATCGCGCAAGGGTTTGCCGATGGGCAGGTCGGCAAAGTGCCGAGCGGGCAAATCGATAAGCGATGTGCCTAGTTCCTGCAACGCCGCCATTTCCCGTTTACGAGCGGATTTGCTCGCGAAATCCGATGCGTCGAGTTCGTTGTCCTTGTTGAGTTTGGAATCGTCAGCGTCGTTGTTCAAATGGATTCTTCTAAGTTGTTATACACAGGAACCTGAGATGAAAAATCGGGCGTCGCACTATTATTGTTGCCTGGCATCCGGGATAAAATATTGCCAACAGTGGCTGCGAACAAGTTAACTCGAGTCTGTGCCAGCCCGCCACGCATGCCGGTGTCCAAGCAAAACTATGGTGTGGGGCAGAGATGTGGCCACTGGTTTCCTCAAGTTTTGTTGTATTCCCGTTTAAAGGTAAAACATAGTCGCAAGCCCAAGAAAGGACAGGAAGCCGACGACGTCGGTTATTGTCGTCAGCATAACGCTTCCCGCCAGCGCCGGGTCGACGTTGATCGATTTTAAAAACACCGGCAGCAGCGATCCCGCGACTGCGGCGGTGACCACATTGACGACCATGGCCGCGGCGATGATATAGCCGATAGCGCTGTCGTCGAACCACCAGGCGGCGACCACGCCCATGACCGCGGCCCACAACGTCGCGTTCAGAGCCGCAGAAATAAATTCCTTGCTCAACAGCCAACGCAGGTTGCTACGACTGATTTGCCCGAGAGCGATACCTCGAATGACCACCGTCAGGGTTTGGCTTCCAGCGACGCCACCCATACTGGCGACGATGGGCATCAGGATGGCGAGGGCAACCACTTTATCCAGCGTGTCCTCAAACAGGTTGATCACAACGGATGCCAGAACCGCGGTGCCCAGATTAATGCCGAGCCAGACGGCGCGCCTCGGGGCTGACCGGCGCACCGACGAAAAAGTTTCCTCCTCGTCGCTCAGCCCGGCCATGCCAAACAGAGAGTGTTCGGCATCTTCGATAATGACATCGACGACGTCGTCGATGGTGATGCGGCCCAGGAGTTTGCCGTTATCATCAACCACCGGGGCGGAAACCCAGTCGAGGCGTTCGAACATTTTGGCTACTTCCGAAGCGGACATGGATGCGGGGATCGCTTTTGTTTCCGTGTCCATCACTTCTCGTACCGTGATATTGGGGTTGGAAGTAAGAATTTTGCTGAGCGCCAGTGCACCGAGGAAAGTGTCATTGCGGTTAACGACGAACACGCTGTCGGTAACTTCGGGGATCTCTTCGTGACGGCGTAGATACCTCAAAATGACATCGATAGTCAGGTCCGGCCGCACCGTGATGGTGTCGGTATTCATCAAGCCGCCGGCGCTGTTCTCGTCGTAAGTCAGAACGCTTTCAACCCGCTGGCGATCCTGGTTGTCCATGGCTTCCAGTACGCGCGGGATAATGCGATCGGGAAGTTGCTGAAGAATATCTGCGATATCGTCGGCGTCGAGTCCGGCCACCAGGCCGGCCATTTGCTGGCTGTCCATGCCCAGCAAAAACTCTTTTTGCAGATCTTCGCTCAAGCCGCCGAAGACTTCGCCTTCGACTTCGGCGTCGACGAGTTCCCACAGCAGGCGTCGCACCTTGGTCGGTGCCGACTCGATATAGTGAGCGATATCCATCGGCGCCATGTTGTTAAGGGTGTGGCGCACGTGGTGAAAGCCCGCGGGATCGACAACGTTCTCATCGAGAAGCGATAACAGTTGCAACGGGTCGTTTTGTTTAATGGATGTCGCCATTCCCTGCTCCCGGGTAAAGACGTGTGTTGCAGTGGAAAGCTGCTTATTTTACAGGTCGGGGCGGGTGTTCGGAATGAATTATTTTTTGCGCCGGGGCAGTGGCTGCGGCAAAGAGCTAAAGTATTTGTGCCGAGAAGGTGGGCCTACCGGTCAGCCCGAATCGGGAATTATTCGTCTTCGCCAAAACGCTCGGTAATCAGCGCGCGTACCTGATCCAGCGCGTCCTGCTCGTCCTGGCCATCAAATTCGAAGTTCAGGCAGCAATCCTGGCCAGCCGCCAGCAGCATTAGCGACATAACGCTCTTGGCGTCCACCAGTTTGTCGCTGTGGCCGGCCTTTATCGTGCTGGAAAAGCGGCTACAGGTGGCTGCGAGCTTGGCCGCTGCGCGCGCGTGTAAACCCAATTTATTAATGATCGTTATTTTTTCTTTTATCATCTTTTTATAAAAGCCCGAAGTCGCGGCGACTGTCAAGCGGAGTAAAGCATGCGGGGTTACCCCTCCAGTTCCCGGTGTTGCACCTGCAAGTTGGGGAACTGGGAAGAAAACTGACGTGCCAGTTGATTGCAGATATACACTGACCGGTGTTGGCCTCCCGTGCAACCGACAGCCACTGTCAGGTAACTTCTGTTGGTGGCCGCCAGTCGCGGCAGCCACCGGGAGAGAAAGCCATTGAGATCGGCCAGCATAGCGGCGACTTCAGTCTGCGACTCAAGAAACTCTATGATCTGCGGATCGCCGCCGTTGAACTGTCGCAGTTCTTTTTTCCAGTAGGGGTTGGGTAGGCAGCGTACATCGAAGACATAGTCGGCGTCGGCAGGCACGCCCCGCTTGTATGCGAAGGACTGAAACAGGATTGCCATACCGCCCGAGGTGTCGGGCACCACCTGTTTCTTGATTAGATCCCGCAACTGGTGCAGGGACATGTTACTGGTATCGATGTGGCGACTGGCAATGTCGGCGATCGGTTCCAGTAAACTCCGATCCAGTGCGATAGCCGCTTTCAGATCAACCGAGTCGGAGCTCAGCGGATGCTTGCGCCGTGTTTCGCTGAAGCGGCGCAACAACGTGCGTGTGCTGGCGTCGAGAAACAGGACCTCGCAATCGATGCCCGATGTTTGCAGTTGCTGAAAAATGGCGGGAAATTGCGCCAGTTCCTCGGCCGCATTTCTCGCGTCGACGCCGACGGCAATTTTGCTCGCCGTCTCGCCCCGGCGTTGCTGCAGATGTTCGACAAGACTGGCGAGCATTGCCAGCGGAAAGTTGTCGATGCAGGTGAACCCGGCATCTTCCAGGACATGCAGCACCGTTGTTTTGCCAGAACCTGAACGCCCACTGACGACAACGAGACGCGAACCCGGGGGCCAGGCCATGGTTAATGTTCCGCGGTAGCTATCTGATATAAGGTCTGACTGGACGTGCAGCGGCGCAGCTGCTCTCTTACGTCATCGGACTGCAACAGCTCGGCGATCGTAGACAACGCCTGCAGATGCTCGTCGTTTTGTTCGTCGGGCACGATCAGCGCAAATACCAGGTCGACATTCGCCCCGTCCGACGCATCGAAATCGATGGCTTTTTCCAGCTTGAGCAGGGCGCCGGTGATAGCCGAGCAACTGTGCAGGCGGCAGTGGGGAATCGCGATGCCGTGGCCGATGCCGGTGCTGCCCAGCCGTTCTCTGGCGAGCATTTCCTGATAAAGCTCGTCGGCATCGACGTCTGCGGTGTCTGCGAGGAATGTCGAAATGTATTCCAATACCCTTTTTTTGCTAACACCTTTCACATTGCAGCGCGTGCGCTCGGGTGTGAGCATCTCGGCGATGTTCATGATGCTTGTCAGCGGCCTCGCAGTTTTTCCTTGCGCTTGATCAGTTGCCGATCGAGCTTGTCCACCAGACTGTCTATCGCTGCGTAAAGGTCCTCGTGCTCACTATCGGCAAAGAATTCGTTGCCATTACCGTGTACCGTGGCTTCGGCCTTTTGCACCAGTTTGTCGACCGACAAAATAACCGACACCGAGGTGATGCGATCATTGTGACGTTCAAGCCGGGCAATTTTGTTGGTGACATAATCGTGGATAGCATCCGTGATGTCGAGGTGATGGCCACTGATATTCAGCTGCATTGGATACTCCTTAGAGCGCTAATTACTTGCATCAATTTGTCTCGGTTTTCTCGAGGTTGTGGAATTGGAGCGGGGCAATCTTGCTTGACTAGGCACTTTGCTTGAATCGCTTACGGTCGTTTGAAGCGGGTATACGCAGGCTTTCCCGGTACTTGGCGACGGTGCGCCGGGCTACCTGGATGCCCTCGGCCTGAAGCATTACGGCCAGCTTGCTATCGCTATAGGGTTTTTCCGGTGGTTCTGAATCGACCATTCGCTTGAGCATGGCCCGAATAGCTGTGGACGAGCACTCGCCACCTGAGTCGGTGCTGACGTGACTCGAGAAAAAGTATTTCAGTTCGTAAACGCCGCGTGGCGTATCGATATATTTCTGCGTGGTAACCCTCGATATGGTCGATTCGTGCAAGCCCAAAAGTTCGGCGATATCGGCGAGTACCATCGGTTTCATGGCTTCGGGACCCTGTTCCAGAAAGGCCTGCTGTTTTTCGACGATGCTCCGGCTGACCCGCATCAATGTGTCGTTGCGGCTTTCAAGGCTGCGCAGAAACCAGCGTGCTTCCTGCAGATGATTGCGCATGAACTTGTTTTCCGCGCTGTTATTGGCTCTCTGTACCAGATTGGCATAGGTCTGATTGATGGCTAGCCTGGGCGTGAGCTCGTTGTTCAGCGTTACAACCCAGCGATCACTGATTTTCTTGACCACGACGTCCGGCGTGACGTAGCCGTTATCGCTGACCACGATGCTGTCGCCTGGCCTTGGCGATAGTGTCTGAATCAGCTCGATAGCTTGTTGGATGGCTTCGGGCGTGAGTCCGGACTTGCTCGACAAAGTTTGAATATTCCGCTCTGCAACCAGAGGCAGGTAATCCCGGGTCAGTTTGATAGCGTCTTCAAGACCCACTGTTTCCGGCGCAAGCTGCCCCAACTGAATTAACAGGCACTCTCGCAGGTCAGTGGCGCAGACGCCGGGAGGGTCGAACTGCTGCACGCGGTGCAGGACCGCCAGCGCATCTTCCAGTTCGATCGGGTTGTCCTGGGGGCTATTTTCCGGCGCGCTGTAGATCGCCTGCCACAGGTCTTCGATCGGGGACTCGAGAAAGCCCTGATCGTTGACATTGTCGATAATGGTCGTGGCTATCAGGCGATCCACGTCCGACATCGGAGTGAGGTTGAGTTGCCACAACAAGTGGTCCTGAAGCGATGCCGTGACGCTGTGAAACTCGTCCAGGTCGCGGCTTTCTGCAGAGCCTTCACTTTGGCGCGGACCTGCAGAAGGTGCATTGCCGAAGACATCATCCCAACGGGCGTCCACAGGGAGTTCGTCAGGTATTTCTTTATTCCATTCCTCGGTTTGCTGGGTTTCGGACGGCTTCTGTGCGGTTTCCTCGGCGGCCTGTTCTGTAGCGTGCTCGAGTTCTTCCGCCAATTCCAGCATCGGATTAGAGTAGAGGGCTTGCTGGATCTCGAGTTGCAGATCCATCGACGACAACTGCAGGAGTTTTATCGCCTGTTGCAATTGCGGGGTCATCGACAGCTGATGACCAATTCTTAATTGCAGGCTCTGTTTCATATGGGCAGTGCTGCCCTCTTGCGATTTGAGTGCCTAGTTTAACCCTGGCGGCTCAGCGGATCAATTGCAAGGCAATTTATATGCCGACTGCGTCTCTAAAGTGAAAAGTTTTCCCCGAGATACACGCGCCGCACGTCCGGATTGTCGAGAATCTCGGTGGCAGTGCCCTGCGCGATGACCGTACCGTTGTCGACAATGTAGGCGCGCTCGCAGATGTCCAGTGTGTCGCGAACGTTGTGATCGGTAATCAGCACGCCGATATTCTTCTCGCGCAGGTGGGTGATAATGGATTTGATATCGTTTACCGATATGGGGTCGACGCCGGCGAAGGGCTCGTCGAGCAGGATAAAGTCCGGTTCCATGGCGAGTGCCCGGGCGATTTCGACCCGCCGGCGTTCACCGCCGGACAGGCTCATGCCCAGACTCTTCTGAATATGCGTGATGTGAAATTCTTCAAGTAATTCCTGGAGTTTTGCCGTGCGTTGCCGCGCGTTCAGCTCGCGGCGGGTTTCCAGCACCGCACGGATATTGTTTTCTACCGAAAGGCGGGTAAATACCGAAGCTTCTTGTGGCAGATAGCCTATGCCGCGGCGGGCGCGGCCGTGCATGGGCAGCTTAGTGATATCTTCATCGTCTATCAGAATATGTCCGGCGTTCTCCCGAATCAGGCCGACGATCATATAGAAGCAGGTGGTTTTGCCGGCGCCGTTGGGGCCGAGCAGGCCGACAATCTGCCCGCTGGTTACCGACAACGAGACGTCGTTGACGACGCTGCGTTTGCGATAGCGTTTGGCCAACCCCTCGGCATGTAACCGCGCCACTATTCTTCGCTCGCTTTTTGCTGATTCGGTGGGATCACCATCTGGATGCGTTGCTTGCCGGAAATGTCGCCGCGAGCTTCCACCATCTCTCCGGTAATATCGTAGTCGATACGATCACCTTTGAGGGTCGAACCTTCCTGGTGTAAATGAGCGGCGTCGATGAGACTGATCATGTCGGTGTCGAGATAGTATTCAATGGTGTTGGCCTGGGCGGTGACCAGATCGCTGTCGGCTTCAATTTGTTGCTGATAGTGCGCCGGCTCGCCCTTGCAGACGATTTTGCTGACCTTGTTTTGCGCCATGTACACCGTAACCTGGTCTGCCCGAATGTTAATTGTGCCCTGCACAATATTAACGGCGCCCTCGTATACAGTAACGCCGGTTCTGTCATTGCGCAGGGCACGGTCGGATTCGATATTAATCGGCTGTTGTCGGTCGCTGGGCAGGCTCAGCGTGGATGCGGCGGCGGTCAAAGCAACCGCCGCGGCGCAGTATCTATACCAGCGGCATCTGCTGGCGGGACTAATCAGGGACATGGTGTAAACCCTTTACCTTGCGCCGCAGCTCGAATACCTGTCTGTCCAGGTCGGCCTTCAAACCGATGGCATCGATTCGATGGCCCGGTGAGGTCAATTCAACCCTGCGATCAGATTTCACCAGATCGCGGTCGGGAAAGTAGTCGAGTTTCTGCGTGCGCAATTCGCTGGCGCCGCTGGCTTCTGATTGTCTGGCATGAACGTCGCCCTGGAAGACAATATGATCGCCGTTATTAAACACAGTCCCGGTTTTGGCGGTCAGCCGCCAAGGTGGTTTCCGGCTGTCGCGATCGAGCGCGACGACTATTGGCGCATCCATCGCGAATTGCTTTTTAGCCTCGAAAAACTGACCGCGCTCGGTGGTTAAGATCAGGTGCAGCCGTCCGCGCTCGTCGTATTTTCGGGTTTCGCTGTTAATCATGTAACTGCTGGCCTGGGGCAGTCCACTGGGCGTGGTTTCGGTATTGCGCGTGAAAACCTGGGGTGGTGAATCCAAGAGCAAGATGAAGATGACGAGGATGCCGGCGACGAAGAACGCCATCAGGGTGTTTTTCATGGTAATTCGCGATCTCCGAAATTCGCAACCTAGCCGTATGACGCGAGCAGCGTTGCCAATTTGCCCTGTGCTTGCAGAATAAATTCCGCGGCCTCGCGTACGGCGCCATCTCCGCCCTTGAACCGCGACTGCCATTTGGCCTGTTCGCATACGGTTTTACTGGCGTCGGCGACGGTCATACCCAGCCCGACCTGATTGATAATGGCCAGGTCCGGCAGGTCGTCGCCCATATAGGCGATTTGTTCCAGTGGCCATCCGGTTGTAGCGATCAGTTCTGAAAACGCCTGCCGTTTGTCTTCGCGCCCCTGTATCAGCGTTTCAATGCCCAGCTCCGCACAGCGCCGGATGACCATCTCTGACTGCCGCGCAGTAATTACGCCGACTTCGACGCCTGCCCGCTGCAAAAGTTTTATACCAAGCCCGTCCTTGACGTTAAACGCCTTGAATTCGGCGCCTCCGCTGCCGTAATAGAGCTTGCCATCGGTCATGACGCCGTCGATATCGAGCAGGAGAATTTGGATCTGTTTTGCCGCTTCGCTGGCTTTGGCTATGTTCATCGATGGGCCTTTTCGTGGTGGTGCTACACCACACCAGCTTTCAGAATATCGTGCATGCGCAGCACGCCCACCGGATGGTTGGCGCCATCCTCGACGATTACTGCGGTGATCTTGCTGTCTTCCATAATTTTTACTGCTTCCGCGGCAAGCATGTCCGGGAACACGGTTTTACAGCCCCGGGTCATGACTTCGCCAGTGCTGGCCCGGTTGATGTCGATTTGCGCGTCGACAGTTCGTCGCAGGTCGCCGTCGGTGAATACGCCGACAATTTCATTGGCGTCATTGACGACGGTGGTGATACCAAAACCCTTGGCGGTCATTTCCAGTAGAGCATCTTTCAGTGATGTTGTCTCTTGCACCCAGGGCAACTCTTCGCCGCTGTGCATGATGTCGCCAACGCGTAGAAGTAATTTCCGTCCCAGCGTGCCGCTGGGATGAGAGAAGGCAAAATCCTCCGCAGTAAAGCCGCGTGCCTCCAGTAGTGCGATGGCCAGCGCGTCGCCCATTACCAGCGTTACCGTGGTGCTCGTGGTCGGCGCCAGATCCAGAGGGCAGGCCTCCTGGGTGACGCCAATATTGAGGCTTACATCCGCGGCCAGCGCCAGCGGCGACTTGGTTTCGCCGGTCATGGCGATCAGCGGGATCTGCAGACGTTTGATCAGGGGCAATAGTGTAAGAATCTCGGCTGTCGCGCCGGAGTTGGAAATGGCGACCACCACGTCCTGCTTGGTGATCATGCCCAGATCGCCGTGGCTGGCTTCTCCGGGATGCACAAAAAACGCCGGTGAGCCGGTGCTCGCCAGGGTAGAAGCGATTTTATTACCGATATGCCCCGATTTTCCCATGCCAGTAATGATCGTGCGCCCCTGGCAGTTGAGAATGAGCCGGCACGCCCGATCGAAGTTGTCGTCGATACGCTCCGTCAGACCGGCGATAGCCTCGGCTTCCATGGTTACCGTACGTCGGGCGGGTGTTACAAAGTCTGTTTCGGTCATTGGCGTAAGTGGACAGGCCCCTTATTTTGGGTTGCAAAATTATAACGGTGGCGCGGCCCCAGGTCAGCCGCTGGGCACTAGCATTACCATATAAGCACTATAAATTATCAACAAGACCGCGCCGAGTCGCCGCGATAAATACGCGGTGGGTTTTTTGCTGCGCCAAAGCGCTAGGGCAACGCTGGCAAACAGAAATATCGTTATCAGGCTGACGGCTGTGTAATCCCGATAGAAGACCGCGGTATCGAGATCGAGCGGTGCGATCACACCGGCAGTTGGCATGACGACGAGCAGATTAAAGACGTTGGAGCCGAAAACATTGCCGACGGCGATGTCGTGGTGGCCTTTTAATGCGCTCATTACTGAAGCTGCCAGTTCGGGCAGGCTGGTGCCTATGGCGACAATAGTCAGACCGATGACGAGTTCGCTCATGCCCAGCTGCAGCGCCGTGACCTGTGCGCCCCAGACCAGCAATTTCGAGGCGATAAGCATCGCGCCCAGGCCGATAAAAAACCAGGTTAGGGCGGTCGCCATGGACGTTGGCTGGATATCTTCCGCCAGTGCCAGATCTTCCGGGTCGGGATGCTGTTTTTTGTATTTTATGGTCACCCATAAAAGTAGCGGTGTGACGGCGAGTAATAGCGCACTTTCACCACGGCCTAGAAATGCGTTGTACAAGCATAGTCCGGCCAGCCCGGTTACCAGCAGTAATGCGGGTCCTTCCTGGAAGACAAGATGCCGTTGTGCGGGTAAAGGTGCGATGAGTGCGGTTACGCCCAGCACCAGCCCGATATTGGCGATGTTTGATCCCAGGGCGTTCCCGACCGCCAGATCGCTGGAGCCTTGCAATGCAGCGTTCGCGGCGACGATCACCTCAGGTGCTGAAGTGCCAAACGACACCACGGTCAAACCGATAACGATAGGTGAAACGCCGAGTGTTTTGGCGCCGGTTGCTGCGGCGCTGATGAAGTGGTGTGCCCCCCACACCAGACCCGCTAAGCCGATAATCATCGCGAGCGCGGCGGGCAGTAATTGATCCATCAACGGATTTGAACCTTGAATTTCGTGATCCGCGTTTCCGCGCAGATCCGGTAAACGGCAGCCGACAACGACTCGCTTAGTGGCGACTTTAACTCGCGCGCCGCTGGCTCGCGGCATCGCAATCAAAGGGGGGCAATGGTATAGTGCGCAGCCGAAAAAGTCAGCAATCCGTTGATTTTCCTTCCAAGTGGCAGCGTGCGATTGCAGAACTTGCGGGTCGTATTTCTACCGCACCTCGCGCGCCGGGA
>DJFY01000029.1:117159-119809 GCA_002431545.1 Cellvibrionales bacterium UBA5860
TTATTGGGAGTAGGGGATGTCGATGTTGAGGCATGGGATGCGATATAAAAACCTGAAAACCGGTGTAAGTGGCCGCTTAATGCTGGTGCTGGCGTTTGTCGTCTCGCTAACGGTAAACCCTTCTTATGCCGAAACTGGCAATATGGATGACTCTGCGGAAGTGGTGTCACCCTATGCGCTGATTGAAGAAGTCACTGCGGAAATTCTGGAAAAAATAGACGCCCACAGGCCCAGAATAAAAGCCAGTCAGACCGTCGATGAGGAACAGGCGCAACTCGACGTTTTCTTTGATGATATTGAAACGACACTGGCGCGAGTCATAGACTTCAACTGGATCGCCCTGAACGTCATGGGGTCTTATGGCAAGACCGCTTCTGACAGCCAGCGCGACGAGTTTGCCAGAACTTTCAAGCTGGGTCTCGTCGAGACATACGGGCGCGGTTTGCTCAATTACAGCGACCAGGAAATCGTGGTGCTGGCTAAAGGTGACGACTACACGGAACGGCGTCGTATCACTGTACGCCAGGAAATTCGGGGTGCCGATGCCAATTATCCTTTGGAATACACTATGGGATTAAACAAAAAGGGTGAATGGCGGGTAATTAATGTCATCATCAACGGCATTAATCTCGGCAAGACCTTTCGCTCCCAGTTCGTTCAGGCGGCACAGAAAAACCAGGGTGATCTGGACCAGGTCATTGCCAACTGGGGGGCGGAAGCTACCTAGGCCCTAGTTACAGGGACAGCACTGCATGCACCACAGCGTCAACCGATTTTGGCCTGACGGCGTATCGACGCAACTGGCCGGGACGAAGCAGATCGCTATCAAGCAGGTCTCTATAGCGTCACGGAAACCGTGAGTCATATGATAGCGTCCCCGATATCGAATGCTGGCGAGTACTCCTCCACCTACTAAAGAATCCGGACACAAGTGAACCTCGAAGAAATTAAAGCGCGTCTGACCACAGCTCTCGGTGAATGTGAAATTCAACTGCATGGCGAAGGTAATCACCTCTCGATCACCGCGATCGGTGACATTTTTGCCGGCAAACGGCAGGTCCAGCGACAGCAGCAGGTTTATGCCCTGCTTGCCGAAGACATAGCCGATGGCAGTGTTCACGCCGTCAATATGAAACTGTACACACCCGAAGAGTGGCAGGCCGCTGATTGACGGGTGCGAAGCCCCGACCAAGGGGCGTGGCCCGGATCGCCGGTGTATCCGGTTTGTTTTGTCGCGAAAAGCTGAACGGGAAGCACCGAAATCAATGTGACCTGTCCGGCAGCGGCGGCCGCTAGCCTGATATCATTCGCTTTTCTATAACTGGTTAGGATATGGATAAACTACTGATCCAGGGCGGCGAGCCGTTAACCGGCGAGATTCGCATCTCCGGCGCCAAAAATTCAGCCCTGCCGATTCTTGCGGCCATCCTCCTTGTCGACGAGCCTGTTTCGGTGTCGAACTTGCCGCATCTGCACGATATCACCACCATGATCGAACTGCTCGGCTGCATGGGGGTTAGCGTTATCGTCGACGAAAAAATGTGTGTCGAGGTTGATGCCAGCACCATTCACAGTTTCAGCGCGCCCTACGAACTGGTTAAAACCATGCGTGCTTCTGTTCTCGTGCTGGGTCCTTTGTTGAGCCGTTTTGGCGAGGCCCGCGTGTCCTTTCCCGGTGGCTGTGCTATCGGCAGTCGCCCGGTTGACCTGCACTTGCGCGGCCTGGAAAAAATGGGTGCCGAGATTACTATCGAAGGCGGTTATATCAACGCCCGCGTCAAGGGGCGCCTGCAAGGCACGCATATTCTGATGGATACCGTGACAGTGGGGGGGACGGAAAACCTGATGATGGCGGCAAGCCTCGCTCAGGGGCAAACGGTGATCGAAAACGCCGCCCGCGAACCCGAAGTGGTGGATCTGGCCAATTGCCTGAATACCCTTGGCGCCGATATTCAGGGCGCCGGGAGTGGGGAGATAGTGGTTAACGGTGTAGCGCGACTGCACGGCGGCAGCTATCGGATCATGCCCGACCGCATTGAAACCGGTACTTACCTGGCTGCATGTGCGGCTACCCGGGGGCGTATCAAATTAAAAAACACCAATCCGCGTACGCTGGAGTCCGTGTTGCTCAAGCTGGAAGAGGCAGGTGGTGAAATCACCACGGGCGAGGACTGGATAGCAATGGACATGGGGGGGCGACGTCCACGGCCGGTACAATTGCGCACGGCCCCTTATCCGGCATTTCCCACGGACATGCAGGCCCAGTTGACGGCCGTCAATGCCGTTGCCGATGGCGTTGGGCGCATCACTGAAACCATTTTCGAAAATCGCCTGATCCAGACCCACGAGCTGGTTCGAATGGGGGCGAAAATAAGCCTGGAAGGCAACACTGCCATTGTTACTGGTGTCGAGAAACTCGCCGGGGCGCCGGTGATGGCGTCTGATCTCAGGGCGTCCGCCAGCCTGGTTATCGCAGGTCTGGTAGCCGAGGGGCAAACCATTGTCGACCGGATCTACCACATCGACCGCGGTTACGAATGTATCGAAGAGAAATTGCAGCAATTGGGTGCCAATATACGGCGAATTCCGAGTTGAGCTGGCTCACAGATGTGGCCTTGGCGAGATTGTGAAACCGGGATGCGAAACGTTG
>DJFY01000029.1:120101-125107 GCA_002431545.1 Cellvibrionales bacterium UBA5860
CGGCGTGTCGGAGCTGGTGTCAGAGCGGGGAAAGCAAGGTGAGGCGGGAGATTTAAATGGCATTCACTGATTTGGCGCGCCGCCCCGTTGGGAGTAAGCACCTGGCGTAGGGGGCGAACACCGGGCGTCTGTTTGTCTTCATGGTTTGCCTTTTTGAAAGCTGCTCGTTTTCGCCTGGCCGGTTTCTGAAAACCAGTTCGTCGACCAGCAAAAGCGATACTTGAGAGTAAACGAGTATGATTACTATCGCACTGACCAAAGGCCGGATTCTAAAGGAAACGCTGCCTTTGCTCGCCGCCGCGGGGATCGAGCCTGCGGAGGACATTGCGGCCAGCCGCAAGTTGATGTTCGCGACCAGCCAGGCGCACGTGCGGCTGTTGGTCTTGCGTGGCGTCGATGTGCCCACGTACGTGCAGTTCGGCGCGGCCGATCTCGGTGTTGCCGGCAAGGATACGTTGCTGGAGCACGGCGGTGATGGTTATTACGAACCCCTCGATCTGGGTATATCCCGTTGTCGTCTGATGACCGCAGGTCCCGTCGGCGCCGGCCGACCGCAAGGCCGTTTGCGGGTGGCGACCAAGTACAGCAACGTGGCGCGCGCCTACTACGCCGGGTGTGGACGCCAGACCGACGTTATCAAACTCTATGGCGCGATGGAGCTGGCGCCACTGGTTTCCCTATGCGATGAAATCGTCGACATCGTCGACACCGGTAACACGCTTAAGGCCAACGGGCTCGAGCCGCGGGAGTTGATAGCCGAGATCAGCTCCCGCATGATCGTCAACAAAGGTGCCTTGAAAATCAAACACGCGGCCATTCGTCCCCTTCTCGATCAAATTGCGGGATCAGTTCGCGCGAATGGGCCCGAAGCAGAAACAGCAGAGAAAAGAGCCGGCTGATGTCACAACCTGTAATCAACCGGCTATGTGCGAGCGACGCGGCTTTTCCAGAGCGCCTGGATTACCTGCTGAGTTATTCAACTGTCGAGGACCTGCAGGTCGATACCGATGTGGCCAGGATTATCGTCGCGGTACGCGAGCGCGGCGACCAGGCGTTACTTGAGTTCACGCGGCAGTTCGATCGTCGCGCGGTGGAAAATGCTGCGGCGCTGGAAGTGTCATCAAAAGCACGCCAAGCCGCGATAGCCGGCCTTGCCGAGGAGCAAATGCAGGCCCTGCGCGTCGCCGCGGAGCGTATTCGCGTTTATCACGAGAGCCAGGTGCAGCAATCCTGGCAGATCGAGGATGACGCGGGTTCAGTCCTCGGGCAAAACATCTCAGCCATTGAGCGTGTCGGCGTTTATGTGCCTGGCGGCAAGGCAAGCTACCCCTCGTCTGTTTTGATGAATGTCATTCCGGCGCGGGTAGCTGGTGTAAATGAGATTATCATGGCGGTGCCGGCGCCGGACGATGAACTCAATCCGATTGTCCTGGCTGCCGCGGAGCTTGCCGGCGTCGATCGAGTGCTTACCATCGGTGGCGCTCAGGCGGTCGCCGCCTTTGCTTATGGCACGAAAACGGTACCGCGCGTCGATAAAATTGTCGGTCCCGGCAACAAGTATGTCGCCGCCGCCAAGCGCGCCGTCTTTGGCCGGGTGGGACTCGACATGGTGGCCGGTCCGTCGGAGATCCTGATTGTCAGCGACGCCAACTCCGATCCCCACTGGATGGCGATGGATCTGTTCTCGCAGGCCGAGCACGACGAAGACGCGCAAGCGATATTAATCAGCCCGGACGCCGGTTTTCTCGATCGCGTACAGTCGGCAATCGAGGCTTTGCTGCCGACCATGGAACGGCAGGAGATTATTCGCGCCGCGCTGGCGCGCCGTGGCGCCCTGATTCAGGTTGAAGATCTGACGCAGGCCATCGCACTGGCAAATCGCATTGCGCCGGAGCACCTGCAACTGGCAGTGGAGCGCCCGCGCGAGCTGCTGGCTCAGGTGCGTCACGCCGGTGCAGTGTTTCTCGGCCGGCATACGCCCGAAGCCCTGGGGGATTATTGCGCGGGTTCCAATCACGTCTTACCCACTTCGGCGACGGCGCGTTTTTCCTCGCCTTTGGGTGTTTACGATTTTCAAAAGCGCACCTCGGTGATCGAATGCAGCCCTGCAGGCGCCGCCGAACTGGCCCGCACCGCGTCAGTGCTGGCGCGCAGTGAAGCCCTGACCGCGCACGCGCGCTCAGCAGAATACCGGTTCGCCCCACAAGATTCTCCGTCCTGTGACTGATCGCTACTGGAGTTCTTTCGTTAACGAGTTGGCGCCCTACGTGCCTGGCGAGCAGCCGGTGGAACGTGGATTGATAAAGCTCAATACCAATGAGAATCCCTATGGTCCGTCACCTGCAGTCCTGGCGGCGATCAAGGCCGCAGCGTCTAGCGAATTGCGCCTTTACCCGCCGCCGGGCAGTGACGCCCTCAAACAGGCCGTCGCCGACTACTATGGTTTGAGCGCCGATCAGGTCTTTGTCGGCAATGGCTCCGACGAGGTTCTCGCCCATACCTTTAATGCCCTGTTGCGCCATTCCCGACCGGTGTTGTTTGCCGATATCACCTACAGTTTCTATCCCGTGTACTGCGGCCTATACGGCATCGAATATCACACCATTCCGCTGGATAGTGCGTTACGGCTGGATATCGAGCCTTATTTTTGCGCCAACGGTGGGGTCGTCGTGGCTAATCCGAATGCCCCAACCGGTCGTTTTCTCGAGCTTTCTGAAATTGAGCGCCTGCTGATAGCTAATCGGGACAGCGTCGTCGTAGTCGACGAGGCCTATATCGATTTTGGTGGCGAGAGCGCAATATCTCTGATCGATGATTACGACAATCTCCTGGTCGTGCAGACGTTGTCAAAGTCCCGCTCGCTCGCCGGTCTGCGCGTTGGCTTCGCCCTGGGACATCCGCATTTGGTAGAGGCGCTGAACCGAGTCAAAAACAGCTTTAACTCATACCCTGTAAGTCAGCTTGCTGTCGCGGGCGGTGTCGCCGCTTTGCAGGATGAGGACTATTTCCAGTACACGCGCCAGGCGGTTATGGAGACCCGGGAATTTTTAACCACCGAGCTTGAGACGCGTGGGTTTGACGTCATGCCCTCGGTGGCCAATTTTGTCTTTGCCCGGCACGAGCGGTTTGAGGGCGCCGCGTTGACCGCTGCATTACGTCGGGAAAAGATGGTTGTGCGGCATTTTCAGCGGCCGCGAATCAGCGAGTACCTTCGAATTACGGTGGGCACCCAGGAGCAGATGGCGCAGTTTATCGATGCTTTGGATCGTTTGCCGGCCTAGCCGGCCGTCTACGGCAAGTCTTAAAGCCGCGATGCGTCTAAGGCCCTAGTTAACCTGAGGCCTGACGCCGGCGATGGCGTCGATCGAGAGATGGGCATCGTTGCGCAGGATCTCCAGGGTGATGGGGTCGCCCGGACTGAGTTCGGCAATAATATTCAAGCCGCTGGTGCCATTGCTCACCCGCTCCCCATTTATATGGGTCACGATATCTCCCGGTTTAATACCGCTTTGAAAAGCCGGTCCGGCCAGATGAACATCGGTGATCATCAGTGCCTCTGGTGGGTCGATGCCCATGCGCGCCGCCACCTGTGGCGTTAACTGCTGGGTTTCGACGCCAAGCCAGCCTCGAATGACGCGACCGTTGACGATGATGTTCTTTAATATCTTGATGACGGTATTTGACGGGATGGCAAAGCCAATGCCAACCGAGGATGACTCATTGAGAATAGCTGAGTTAATCCCCAGCAGGTTGCCGTTGGTATCAATCAGCGCACCACCCGAATTACCCGGGTTGATCGCGGCGTCGGTTTGCAGAAAGTTTTCAAAGGTGTTCAGGCCCAGGTCCTTGCGTCCGGTCGCACTGATGATGCCCTGAGAGACAGACTGGCCGACGCCAAAGGGATTGCCGATGGCGAGCACGATATCGCCGATCTGCGCGGTGGATGAGTCTGCCCATGTGCTTGGCTGCAGGTTATCGAGCTCGATTTTGAGTACCGCCAGATCTGTCTCCGGGTCGGTACCCACAATCTGGGCTTTGGCCTCGCGACCATCGTACAGGAGCGTAATGATCTCGTCCGCGCCGTAGATGACATGATGGTTGGTCAGGATAAAACCGTCCTTGCTGACAATGACGCCGGAGCCCAGCGAAGACTGCATGCGCCGTTGTTGCGGCGGGTTGCTACGGTTAAAAAAACGACGAAAAAACGGATCCTGTAGTAGAGGGTGTCGCCGTTCAGTGATTTCTTTGAGCGTGTATATATTGACTACTGAAGGCGCGGCGCGGCGCACCGCGTCGGCATAGGATACCGGCGCGTCGATAGTTCTCGTCTGCCGAGGAGTCAGCGATACGGTATTGAGATTGTCCATCGGTGAGGCCGGATCCGGCGTGCGCGACAGGGTTAGCAGGACCACGATCGCGGCGAGCAATCCCGTGGCAATCGGCCAACCGTATTCGGAGAGAGTTTTCAACGTTTGAGAGGGACGTAGGTTTGTCGACAGAGTGTTATTATGGCACAAAGTATGCGGGGTGGCGGCTGGCGCGCTTGTGGAATTTCAAGTACTTAGGCCGGTGTACTGCCGATCGAATTCCGGTCTTTGCGTAGCCAAACAATTTGAATACAACAGCGCAGGCGTGTGCCGACGGCTGTGCAGGACCAACCGATGCCTGTAATTGAGGAGCATTAGCTTTATGACTAACCTGGTAAAACCCCACTGCAGTGACGAACTAAAACCTCTGTTGCTGAACGGCGACGCCCTGGAAGCCGAGATCGTTCGAGCCGAAAACTTGCCGCGTGTCGAGATGCAATCGCGCGAAGTCGGCGATCTCATCATGCTCGGCATCGGTGGCTTTACCCCGCTCGCAGGGTTCATGAACCAGGCGGACTGGCAGGGCGTATGTGACGACATGCATACCGCGGACGGCGTCTTCTGGCCCATTCCGGTAACGCTCTCGGTCAGCGAAACCCAGGCTGAAGGCCTTGCAGAAGGTGATGACGTCGCTTTGGT
>DJFY01000034.1:0-7351 GCA_002431545.1 Cellvibrionales bacterium UBA5860
CTTGGCATTAAATTTTTCTGAGAATCGAACATGGAATGATTTAGAAAGTGGAAAGAGCGGGCGATCTATTTTTGGTGCTTCTGGATGGTAGCACTAGCATCCTTGAGTGTTACTGGCAGACTGCCTGAACCAGTAAAGTAAATAATTCCAGCGGCATTGCTAACACTGATAACGATGCTGGGATTTGAGCACTAAGTACAGCCCCTAAAAAAGCACCGCAATCGGTTAAAAATTCCTAAGAGCGCGGCGTCAACCATGCTAGAAGAGATCGTTTACAGTGAAACTACCCTGCAGTAATCTGAACGCTCAATACGAATTTCGTAAAGTAGATTTGGTTTTCGAGGGTAACACGTACTCTGATGTTTTTTGCCAAAAGAACAACAAAACTGTCTCGGAAACACTGAAACAGAAGCGATATGCAAAACTCAAGGATGAAACGCAAATTAAATATCCAACATCAGCCGATATGCCATTGGGCGAGTTTCTTCTCTCGTTGAAATCAGCAGGCGATCCTTTCTACGTACGATTTCTTAATAAATATGGCGATCTAACTTATTCTATATTCAGAATCTCTGACTCTGAGTATCTGGATAGCAAAGGTGTTTATGCGTATTTGTGTGGTGGTGAACTCAAATACATAGGTAGATGCAAAGACTCAATGAAAAAAAGAGTTAATCAGGGCTACGGAAAGATCCACCCAAAAAATTGCTTTATTGATGGCCAAGCCACCAACTGCCATCTAAATTGGCGCATTACCGCAGAATCTTCGGAAGTGACTCTATGGTTGTATGAGCTAGATTTGGACGCCGAGATTGAGTCTGTAGAGAGAGAACTTATCGGTGCCTGCAATCCACCATGGAACATTAAACGTGGCTAACCCACGATTTATTTATTCATTTATTTGCAGTTTATCGAGATCAAAACCAAAACTGCCGTCCGGTAGCGTGCGCTGAATCAGGTACCCTTTATCGAGAGAACCACTGTCAGTCAGATATAGGTCGAGAACCACTTCGTCTACCGGGTTTTTCTCATCGTCGCTGACCACGATAACCGTGGGCAGATGTCGAAAACCTTCCTTACCACTCAACACAACTGCGACCTTGCCGTTGCGTAATTCTACCCAGGTGCCCGCCGGATACAGGCCAATAGCCTGCATAAACGCCAGCGCGCAATTGTCGTCGAATTGTTCACCACGGCCATCGTAGATTATTTTCTGTACCGCCTCGGGCGATTTCGCTTCAGCGTAGGCGCGTTTGCTCACCATGGCATCGTAGGCATTAACGACCGCAATAATACGCGCGTATTCAGGAATTCGATCCGCGGTCAGGCCGCGCGGGTACCCCCGCCCATCCGGGCGCTCCCGGTGGCAAAGGGCAACATCGATGACCGTTTTGGATGCAGTGCTGGCATCGGAGAGCAATTTGTGGCTTTCCAGGGGATGATTCTGCATGGCGCGCCGCTCATCCTCGTTTAACTCGCCCGGTTTTGCCAGAATTGCGGCGGGAATCTTTACCTTGCCGATCTGGTGCGACAGGCCACACAAACCAATCTCGTGCAGCTCTTCCGATGAAAAGCGCAGATGTCGGCCAAAAACGATGGACAGAATACACACATTCAGGCAGTGCTCGACGAGGTAGTCTTTCTCGTGTTTTATCTTCGTCATCCAGATGAGCGCATCCGGGTTGCGCAAAATGCTATCTATACAGCGCGCAACGATATCGCGTGCCGCAGCGATATCGAAAACCTCGTCCTTTTTTGCGGCAAGCAGTAATTGCTTGGTGCCGGTTTTACAGAAGTCGTAAATTTCACGGGCGCGGACATGTTCAACTTCAGCCGCAACTTCGGTCGCGTAGGCCGGACGCCTGCGCATTAGCGGTTTTTTATCGGCACTTTTCTGTGGGGCACGTCTGGTCGGGCTGCGGTTGATCATAAAGCCCTTGGTGTTTTTTGGCGGCGGTGCCAGAGCGCGGGACGGCTTGGGCATACTCTTGGGCTTGCGCTGCCCATCGTCCTTGAGCACGTAGACATAGTCGCAATAGGATTCCAGTTTCAGAATATTGCTTCGATCCCTGATCTCAAAACCCTGCATGAGAAAGGGTGTCTCCGACCAGGGCACGTCGAGTTCCGCAACAAACATACCCGGCTGTAATTGATTGACCGGCACCTTGACCAGATTGTCCGGAGAATAAGTTCTTTTTGTATCGCCGAAGATGTCTCTCATTAAGCTGTCTCTTAATAATAATGACCGGCAGTGGCAGAGTCCGCCCACCGCTTTAACTGAGACCAAATTATAATTTTAAATACATTAAAAACAATATCTTACATACAGTATTTAATTTTAATTAGTGACATGGTTCGCAATTCGACAGCAGGGCGCGCATCAATCTTTGGTGCCCTCTCCGGCCGCGGTCAACAGGGATTGGACGCGACGCCGCAACACCGGAACATAGGACGCTTCAAACCAGGGCTGTTTGCGTAACCAGAGGCGGTTGCGTGGCGAGGGATGCACTAAAGGCAGCTGGCTCGCGCCTTCCCAGTCAGCGTCGCGAATGGTGTCCGCCACCGTGGCGCCCCCGTCTTCAAGGTAGTACTGCTGGGCAAAGCGCCCGACCAGCAGCGTTAGCGCCAGGTCCGGCAGGTAGCGCAGGAGTTTCTCATGCCACCTGGGTGCGCACTCGGGCCGCGGCGGCAGATCGCCCGATCGCCCCCGCCCCGGATAACAGAAGCCCATGGGCATAATGGCGATTTTGCTGTCGTCGTAAAACGCTTTCCGGTCCAGACCCAGCCAGGCGCGCAAGCGATCGCCACTAGGATCGTCCCAAGGTACGCCGCTGGCATGAACCCGAGTGCCCGGCGCCTGCCCCACAATGAGAATCTTCGCACTGCCCGCTATGCGCACAACCGGCCGGGGCTCGTGTCCCAGAACGTGGGCGCAGTGCCGGCAGTCTCGCACCTGCTGCAGCAATTCAATCAACTCAACGTCACGTGGTGGCAAGGTGGCTCCGGTTTGCCGCCGCAAGGCGGCGATTGGTATTATGCACGCACTCGGTTGACCGCTTCACCGGACCCCAAGCGACGCCGCCCACAGCGCGTTTCAGCGGGGTCACACCGCCCCTGTTTATTTTATTAGTACCGAAACGCAAACCAAGCAAAGGCGTTATGAGCGATATTTTTGATCCAAACGATTTTTCCCTCCGCCACATTGGCCCCAGCGCAGACGATATCGCCTTCATGTTAGCCCACCTCGGACTCCAATCACTCGCCGAGCTGAGCGAGAAAGTGATTCCCCCGGCCATCAACCACACCACCAAGTTCGATCTGCCGGCGGGGTTGTCGGAACAGGAAGCATTAGCACGGCTGGCAGCCATCGCGCAGCGGAACAAAGTCTATACCTCGTTACTGGGCTGCGGCTACTACAACACCGTAACGCCGCCGGTTATCCAGCGCAATGTACTGGAGAATCCCGCCTGGTACACAGCCTACACGCCCTATCAACCGGAGATTGCCCAGGGCCGGCTCGAGGGTTTGCTCAACTACCAGCAAATGATCATGGACCTGTCCGGCCTCGACATGGCCAACGCCTCTATGCTGGACGAAGCTACCGCCGCGGCGGAAGCCATGGCAATGGCCCGGCGCCAGCAACGCAAAACCAAAAGCAATACTTTTTTCATCGACGAACAGTGTTTTCCGCAAACCATTGCTGTCGTCAAAACCCGGGCAGAGCACTTCGGATTTAACCTACTGATCGGCGATCCGCGGCAGGCACTGGCCGAAAACGATTACTTCGGCGCACTGCTGCAAAACCCAGGCCGCAATGGCGAAGTACGGGATCTAAGCGAAGATATCGCGCACGTTCACGCGCGCGGTGCGCTCGCCATCGTAGCTGCCGACCTGATGAGCCTGGTGATCGTCAAGTCGCCGGGCGAGATGGGTGCAGACATCGTCGTCGGCAGCAACCAGCGATTTGGCATCCCCATGGGTTTTGGCGGCCCTCACGCCGGATTCTTCGCCTTTCGCGAGGCCTTCCGCCGTTCGGCACCGGGGCGAATTATCGGCGTCTCGGTCGACACACGCGGCGCTCCCGCCTTGCGCATGGCCCTGCAGACTCGCGAGCAACACATTCGCCGGGAGAAAGCCAACTCGAATATCTGCACTGCCCAGGTTCTGCTGGCGCTGATGAGCGGTTTTTACGCGGTCTATCACGGCCCCCGCGGCCTGCGCCACATCGCCACGCGTATTCACACTCTGACCAACGATCTGGCCACGGGCCTGGCAACCCGTGGCTTTGCAATCCGCAATACAAAGTGGTTTGACACCCTAACCGTAGATACACCGGGACAACAAACGAGCGTACTGAAAGCCGCGCTGGCGCGAGAAATCAATCTTCGACCGGTGGACGAAGACGCCATCGGGATTAGTCTAGACGAAACCAGCGATCGGGCATTGGTTGCCACGCTGCTCGAATGCTTTGGCGAAGCCGCGGCGAAGCAAACACCGGAGACAATACCGAGCCCCAGCGCCAAAGTTGGCCTGGACAGGACACTTCTGCGGCGCGACGCCATCCTGAGCCACCCGGTATTCAACAGTCACCACAGCGAAACCGACATGCTGCGCTACCTGAAACGTCTTGAAAACAAGGATATCAGCCTGGCCAACCGCATGATCCCGCTAGGCTCCTGTACCATGAAACTCAATGCCACCGCCGAGATGATGCCGGTAAGCTGGCCCGAGTTTGCCCACATCCACCCCCTGGCACCGAGCGATCAGATCGAAGGCTACCGGCAGCTGTTCGACGACCTCGAGACAATGCTGGTGCAATGTACCGGCTACGATGCAGTATCGCTGCAACCCAATGCCGGCTCTCAAGGCGAATACGCCGGACTCGTCGCAATCAAAAACTATCTGCACGATCGCGGCGAGGCGCAGCGTGATGTCTGTCTGATCCCGGCATCGGCGCACGGTACAAATCCGGCGAGCGCGCAGATGGCGGGCATGAACGTGGTTGTCGTCAGGTGTGACGAGCGCGGCAATATAGACATCGAGGATCTACGCCGCCTGGTTGAACGGCACAGTGAAAAGCTGGCCGCTCTCATGGTGACCTATCCATCGACACATGGCGTTTTCGAGGATCACATCGTCGATATCTGCGATTTGATTCATCAGCACGGCGGCCAGATTTATATCGACGGCGCCAATCTCAACGCCATGGTGGGCCTGTGCGAGCCCGGCCGCTTCGGCGGCGATGTGTCCCATATCAATTTGCACAAGACCTTTTGTATTCCCCACGGCGGTGGCGGGCCGGGCATGGGGCCAATCGCGGTCGCGGAACACCTCAAGCCCTATCTGCCTGGCCACGTGCTGAGCCCGTCGTGCGAGGGCAAAATCGATCCGGCGACGATGCCAACGACCATCTCTGCCGCGCCCTGGGGCTCGGCGCTCATCCTGACCATCCCCTGGATCTATATCATGTGCATGGGGGGAGGAAATCTCAAAAAATCATCACAAGTTGCTGTTTTAAATGCAAATTATATGGCGCAACGATTGGATGAACACTATCCCGTGCTGTATCGCGGCAACAACGGCCTGGTGGCCCACGAATGTATTATCGATATCCGCGGCATTCGCGATGCCACCGGCGTTAACGAAGAGGATATCGCCAAACGCCTGATGGATTACGGTTTTCATGCACCCACCATGTCGTTTCCGGTGCCCGGCACCTTGATGATCGAACCAACTGAAAGTGAATCGCTGCCCGAACTGGACCGGTTTATCGAGGCCATGATTAGCATTCGCAGAGAGATCGACCATATCGCGCGGGGCGAGTGGGATTCGCAAAACAACCCCTTAAAGTGCGCTCCGCATACCGTCGCGGACTTGCTCGACGAAAACTGGAACCGGCCCTACTCCCGCCAGCAGGCAACCCATCCGGCGCCCTGGCTTCACGAGAACAAGGTCTGGCCAGCGGTCAACCGCATCGACCAGGTCTACGGCGATCGCAACCTGGTGTGCTCGTGCCCGCCGCTAAGTGCATACGCCGAAACCTGATACACACCTTTTCTTCTCTTCGACGGACCCACGATATACATCGGGCACTCAATGTTGGCGGCGACATCAGCGTACTCTGCCCGCCTCAATCAAACAGACGGTACTGGGAAATATCGGTCGCCGGCTCCACCCCGACCCTCACGCCGATCCCCAGTAAACGCACCGGCAACCGCTTGCGTTGCCAGGCTTCTTCGCAAAGAGCCTGGTAACCGGACAAGCTGATCCCCCCGGGCAGTCGGCGTTCGATCGTGGTCACGGTGAAATCGGCAAAGCGTATTTTCAGAAAGTGACGTAGACGCCGATCGTTCAGCGCCGCCTGCTGGTAGCGCTCCAGCAGGCGCTCATACAGCGGTTGAAGGGCGTCACGGCAGGTTTCGATGGCGGTTAGATCGCGGGCAAAAGTGGTTTCAACGCTCAGGGATTTGCGATGGCGACGGGTTTTGACCACCCGGGTATCGATACCACGGCATAGTTCGTAAAGGCGCTCACCCATTACGCCAAAGTGCGCACTCAGCGTCTGTAGATCAAAATCGCGCAACTCTCCACAGGTCCGGGCACCCAGGGCCAGCAGTTTTTGCTCCGTGACGCGACCGACACCGAATAATTTTCCCACCGGCAATGTTTCGACGAAGGCATCGACCGCTTCGGGCGCGATGACAAACAAGCCGTCGGGTTTGTCCCAGTCGCTGGCAATTTTTGCCAGAAACTTGTTTGGCGCTACTCCCGCGGAAATGACGATGCCCACTTCGTCGCGAACACGCGCCTTGATATGTTGGGCCATGAGCGTGCCGCTGCGGCGAAAAGCCCTCACCTCGCTCACGTCCAGGTAAGCTTCGTCGAGCGACAGGGGCTCGACCTCCGGCGTCAAGTCGCGAAATATCCCTCTTATCTGCTGCGACACATGGCGATATTTTTCAAAGTCCGGCGGTATTACCACCAGTGCCGGGCACAGGGCAGTCGCGCGGGCCATGGGCATTGCCGAATGAATGCCGTACTCCCGTGCAGCGTAATTACAGGTGGCAACCACGCCTCGACGATCGGCCGCACCGCCGACGGCTACTGGTTTGTCACGCAAAGCAGGGGTATCGCGCATCTCTACTGCGGCGTAAAAACAATCACAATCGCAATGAATGATTTTGCGCTGAGTGGCATTGTCCATGCCGCTATTATCCATATCCACCCGCCTGGCAAAACACCCTGTCAGTCTGGATGCGGGTCTACTCTCCAGCCTTATCGGGCAGCCACAGCATGGCGATTTATCCCGATCCGGATTCATGCGCCGTAGCTTTCGACAAACTTAGCTTTC
>DJFY01000034.1:7612-11256 GCA_002431545.1 Cellvibrionales bacterium UBA5860
CCACCGCCCTGCCCGGCTACGTAAGCAAATAAAAACACGTAGGGCCGGAAGGGTTACCGCGCCAATTCCTAGCGCGACTGACAGCAGCACTTTTATTCAACAGTGATCGCGTATTCAACAAGCATTGCGCAGTAGAATGAATTTCGGCATTGGCGCCCCTAGCGCTTGCGCGCCAGTGTCAAGCCGTCGCCAATTGGCACCATAGAAATATCGACTCTTTCGTCCGTGGCGATAAAGTCGTTGAGTTCGCGAATGGCGACCGTGTCGGCTTCATTGTTCGAGGCATCGGCGACCGCACCGCCCCAGAGCACATTGTCGATCGCCACCAAACCACCGGGGCGCAGTAAAGTCAGACACTGTTCATAGTAGCGGCGGTAGGACGTCTTATCGGCGTCGATAAAAGCAAAATCGTAGCTATCGCTCTCCCCGGCATCGATCAGTGCTTGCAGGGTGTCGACGGCAGGCGCCAGGTGCAATGTGATTTTGTCCTCGACACCGGCCTTGCGCCAGTAGCGCTGCGCGACATCGGTATAGCCGGCCTCGATATCACACCCCACCAGACGGCCATCCTTGGGCAGCGCCAAGGCTACCGCCAGGGCGCTGTAGCCGGTAAACACCCCAACCTCCAGGCAACGCCGGGCACCGAGCAGGCGAACCAGCAGTGCCATAAACTGTCCTTGCTCTGGACTCACCTGCATCACGGCCAGGGGCAATTCAGCAGTCTTCTCGCGCAACGCTTGCAGCACTTCCGGTTCGCGGAGAGATGCCAGCTGCAGGTACCGGTACAGGTCGGCATCCAGATTCAGTGTTTTATTTGACATATCAATCGACCCCGTCGGCAGTATAAAAACGCACGATGCCGACATTTTCCGGCTCTCCGAGGTCGGGCACGGTGACAGCCTCTATCTCGGCGAACCGGGCAAATTCTGGTTCCTGAAAATTCGGCATCCGCGAATCGGCAATCACCACCCTGTTCGCCACAGCGCGGAACGGCAATAGCAGCCCGAGATTAGTTGCATCGTAGAGTACATCGGCGGCAAACAGGATATCCACGCGCTGCACAAGCGCATCCAGTGTCTCCACGCACACCACACTGACCCCGTTGAGCGCCGCGTTTAAAGCGACGGCCTTGCGGGCATCGGCGTCGATATCACAGGCGATGACGCTTTCGGCACCAGACAGAGCCGCGGCAATACCGACGACCCCGGAGCCGGCGCCAAAGTCCACGACTGTTTTGTCCCGCACGATGGTCGGGTTGGCAAGAATATGACGCGCCAATGCCAGTCCACTGCCCCAGCAGAAACTCCAGTAGGGTGGGCTTTCAAACACGGCATCAGTTTCGAGCTCGCTCAACGGCGCATCCATGCCCTCGGGGTCGATTAGCCAAAGCGTTAGCGCATGCTCTAGTCCGGCCATATCGAGCCGCGTTTGCCTGAGGCGTGCGCCACCGACAAGACCGCGCAAAACACTGTCGAGTTGCCGTCGCGTCGACGCCGGCGACATACCGGTTCGACCCGCCGATTGCCGGGCACCGGTTTGCCCCATCATCACTCGCGATCGCCGTCATCGGTGGGCGCTGGGTCTTGACTCGCCCCCAGCATGATGCCGATCCAGCGCGTCTGTGCATCCCCTTCAAGGCCGATTTTCACCAGTATGGTCAGGGGAATAGACAAGAGCATCCCGACCGGGCCCAGCACCCAGCCCCAGAAAACCAGTGATAGGAACACAACCAGCGGCGACAGATTGAGCCCCTTACCCATCCAGCGCGGTTCGATGACATTGCCAACGACGACGTTAATGAGCACATAACCGCCGGCAACCAGGCCCGCCATCAAGGGCGTCAACTGCAGCAACGCGAGCAGCACAGCCGGCACTGCCGCCAGTATCGAGCCCACGGTTGGGACAAAATTCAGCAGAAAAGCCAGTAACCCCCACATCACCGGGTAATCCACCCCCATGGCCCATAACATCACAATGACCAGCAGGCCGGTGAGCAGGCTCAGGGCGGTCTTGATACCCAGGTACCGGTTAACACTGGAACTGAACGATGCCAGTGCCTCACTGGAGCCAGCGCCACCGCGCGCCTGGGCCAACTTGTCGGCAAAGCCAACCTCTTCCGCGAGGATGAAAATCACCGTCAGCAAAATAAGAAACGCATTGGTCATCACGTTGCCGAACGAGGCCAAGGTATTGCCTGCCATCTGCATGACGACACCGGGATTGATAGTCTGGCGCAGCGATTCGGCCTCAATGCCGATGCCCTTCGCGGCGAGCCAGGACAGCAGACCTTCGGTCATGTTTTGCAAACGCGCCTGGTATTCCGGCAGATCCTGGCGAAAGTCCTGTATCGACGAGCCCACGACGGCACCCATGATCGAGCCCAGGCCGATGACAAAAAATACGATCAGCAGGATGGCCGCCGCACCGGGCACCTTCCACGATTTCAGCAGCAGCAATAGCGGCGAAAAAATAAGGGCGATAAATACCGATAATAAGAACGGCACCAACAGCGGCTCGGCCGCTTTCATGCCGGCCACCAGGACAACAAATGCCGCCGCTACCAGAATAAACCGCGTCACCGGCGATAAGTCACTCATCGTTGGATTTTCCTCGTTTAAGATCACTTAGCATGTCCCGTACCTGAGCCATGCCCCGGTCGCTAAATAAATGCCGGCCCCGCTCCCCAATGAATTCGGTTTCAGTGAGCTCGATACAGGTTTTCTGAATGTCCTGTAAGCGCTCGTCGTGGCGCACCGGGACACCGATGAATACGTGCCAGTCGTTCTCCGTAGCCTCGCCCGCGACAACCAGTTCAAAAAGCGCAATCACGTTATCCCTGTCAATGCGATAGATCGGCGTCCCCACTCGGACAAACACCAGAATCGCCACCAGCACCACGGCCAGGGTAAGCAGGAAGGTCAACAGAAAACTCATGGCCACACCAGCAATTTAATCGCCATCGCCAATGTTACCGCGATTATGATCGGCTGCACGAATGCGCTACCGCCCTGCATCACCGCATTGGAGCCCAGGCGTGCACCTAGCATTTGAGCAGCCGCCATGAGCATCGCCAGATCCCACAGGACCTGACCGGCGGTAATAAATAATAGCGCCGAGGTGCTGTTGATGGTCAGCACCATTAGCTTGGTCTGGGCCGTGGCACTCGGCAGGCTGTAACCGCACAGCCAGACAAATAAAAAGGGAAACACGGAACCCATGCCCGGCCCGAAAAAACCGCCGTAAAATCCCATGGGCAGTGCCACCAGCCAGGCGAATTGGCGCGCGCTGAGACGTGCTGTCGATGCCGCGTCAGAAATGCGCGGCGAAAATATGAAATAGAGGGCAATAACTATCAATAACAGGGGAATCAAGTGCAGTAATAACTCGTTTCCCAGGCGCTGCACGACCATTGTGCCCAGTGCTGATCCAATCGAGGCCAGGACCACGGATAACACCAGTTCCCGGTGTCGCAAGTGGCCCTTGCGAAAAAAATTCCAGGTCGAAGATAGCGTGCCCAAGGCACTCTGTACCTTATTGGTGGCGAGGGCGTGAATTACCGGCAACCCTGTGGACAAAAGTATGGGCAGGGTGAGCAAACCACCGGAGCCCGCGATAGACGAAATATAGCCGGCAACGAAGGCCAC
>DJFY01000107.1:0-4186 GCA_002431545.1 Cellvibrionales bacterium UBA5860
GCGCGATATTATTTGCCCGGATAAACTCAATACCGAGGCCTGGCTCAACGTTATCGAGACTGCGCACCGGGTGGGGATCCGCACCACTTCGACTATCATGTTCGGCCACGTCGATCGCCCCCAACACTGGGCGCGGCATTTACTGCGCCTACGTGATCTGCAGGCGCGTACCGGCGGTATTACCGAGTTTGTTCCCCTGCCGTTTGTGCCTATGGAAGCGCCGATATATCGGCGCGGTAAAGCCCGGCGCGGGCCGACATTTCGCGAGGCGGTATTGATGCATGCCGTTGCGCGACTGGCTCTACACCCCCTCATTACCAATATTCAAACTTCGTGGGTCAAAATGGGAGAGCAGGGCGTGCTTACCTGTTTACGTGCTGGCGCCAATGACCTGGGCGGTACTTTGATGAACGAAAGTATCTCCCGGGCTGCGGGGGCCAGTCATGGTCAGGAAATGACGCCCGACGACATGCTGCGGGTTATCAAAGCAGCTGGCCGCCTGGGCCGTCAGCGCACCACATTCTATGGTGAGCCGCTTTCGCGTTCGGGGTTTATTCCGGTCCGCGCGCACACTGTCTGACTATCCGTTTTAAATACAGATAAGTAAAAGTATCCGCCGATTCTATGCGCTTTTAAAAAGTGTTTGTTTGCGGACTGCAGAGTGTTTTTTCGCACTGGGTTAGTTGCTTTAATTGTTAGTGCAGTTAGCGCGAACGCGCCGATATTTGCCACACAGGTTTGTCACGTTGGTTATTAGGTACACCGCTCGTTGAGTTTGGTTTGCGCCAGGTCAAACGGTCTTGCGCCAATTCCGGTTACATTGTCTCGAGTAAATTCGCCACATTTGTTGTCAGTCAGCGTCTCCTTCGTCTATAGGTATTAGTGCGACAGGGATGAGTCCAGAGTCTCTTTTTTAGACCTTTTTGTTTCGAAGAGCTGGCTTATGGCAGCGGTATCGTCTGATTGGTTCGCGCGGCATGCGCGCGATTTACCCGTGTAACGTGGAGGGGGCTTATGTCCGAGCAATACGACGTGATTATTATTGGTGCCGGGATTTCCGGCATGTATCAATTGTACAAACTCAGGGAAATGGGGCTTTCCGTCAAGGTTTACGAGACGGGTACAGGCGTCGGTGGTACCTGGTACTGGAATCGCTATCCGGGGTGTCGCTTTGATTCCGAAAGTGAGACGTATGGTTATTCCTGGTCGAACCAATTGCTCCAGGAGTGGGACTGGACCGAACACTTCGCACCTCAGCCGGAGACCGAACGCTACCTGAATTACGTTGCCGACAAGTTCGATCTGCGTAAGGATATCCAGTTCGAGAGCCGGGTCACTCGGGCGACCTATGATGAGAGTGATCACCAGTGGCAAATCGAACTGGAAGACGGCACTGTGGCGTGCGCGGAGATACTGATTTCCGCAACTGGGCCGTTGAACGCTTACACCCTCCCGCGCATTGATGGCATCGAATCCTTCAAGGGCGAATGGGCGCATACGGCGCGCTATCCGAAGGAAGGTTTTGGTGGGCGTGGCAATGATTTTAGCGGCAAACGTGTCGGTGTGATCGGCACTGGCGCCACTGGCGTACAGGTAATTCAGGAAGTCGCGAAAACAGCCGACGAACTATATGTTTTCCAGCTCGCGCCCGAGTGGTGTGCGCCACTGAAAAACAGCCCCATTACCTCTAAAGAAATGGCCGATATCAAGGCCAACTACAAGCAGATATTTGCCGAGTGTTACGAAACCTTCGGCGCCTTTCATCACAAGGCGGATCCGCGGTCGGCCCTGGAAGTATCGGAGGAGGACAGGGAAGCATTTTTTGAAGACCTGTATAACAAGCCGGGTTTTGGCATCTGGCTGGGCAATTTCCACGATACCTTTTTTAACGTCGAAGCCAACAGGCTATTGAGTGACTTTATCGCCCGCAAGATTCGCCGGCGGGTCAAAGATCCGGCGACGGCAGAGAAACTCGTGCCGAAAAATCACGGCTTCGGTACACGGCGAGTGCCCCTGGAGACCAACTATTACGAGGTCTACAACCAGGATAACGCGCATCTGGTGGATATCAGTGAAACGCCCATAGAGTGTATTACGCCGGCTGGTGTTAAGTGCAGTGATCGGCAGTACGACCTGGATATCATTATCTATGCGACCGGGTTTGATGCCGTGACCGGGTCACTAAAACGCATTGATATTACTGGCAAGGGCGGCAAAAAACTCGTAGACAAGTGGGCAAACGGCCCCCGTACTTTCCTCGGCATGCAGACTGCCGATTTCCCCAACTTCCTGACACTAGTGGGCCCGCATAATGGCGCCACCTTCTGTAACATTCCGCGGTGTATCGAACAAAATGTCGATTGGGTGACGGACTTGCTGGCATATATGCGCAAGCAAAATTTTCATCAGGTCGAGCCGACCGTGGAGGCGGAAGACGAATGGACGGCCCATGTGGACGAGACGGCGCAACGAACGCTGTTTCCGACAGCCGATTCCTGGTTTATGGGTGTGAATCTTAATGATCCCACCAAGAAAAGGACATTTATGCTGTATGCAGGCGGACAGCAGAATTACAAGGAAAAATGTGATGAGGTTGCCGCGAACGGATACCGGGGTTTGGTGATGACCTGACAGCCAAGTTGTAATGCGATCGCGATTGGATAAATCTTGTTAAGTTTTTCAGCCCGCTTGCCCGCGGGCTTTTTAATCTGGGTGTAACCAGCCTCGTAGTATCTAACTACTATTCGCTGATTCAACAGCTATTTTTAAGGTGCTGCAGACACGGTCGACATCGCTTTCCGACAGGCCTGGCCACATGGGCAAACTCAGCACTTCTCGTGTGGCGGCTTCCGTAGCGGGAAGCGGTCGCTGCAGGTGTTGATACGGTGCCAGGCGACAAATTGGTGTGGGGTAGTATATGCCGGTCTCGATCCCGGCCTGATTCAGGGTTGCTTGAATATGTTCTCTGCGATCTACAGGTACTCGAATAGTATACAGTTGGTAGACGTGGGTGTTCCCCGGTGCTGTGGCGGGACGCGTGACACCAGGCACGCCAGCGAGGCGGCGGGCATACTGCTCTGCGATTGCAGCCCTTTGGTTGTTCCATTCGGTTAAAAGGGGTAGGCGTTGCCTCAACACAGCGCCCTGGAAACTGTCCATCCTGGAGTTATAGCCCACCATCCTGTGTTGACCACGGCTCGTCTGACCGTGGTTGCGCAATTCGCGAGCGCGTCGCGCCACTTCTTCATCATGGGTCACCAACATCCCCGCATCACCAAGCGCGCCAAGATTTTTAGTGGGGAAGAAGGAGAACGCGCTCGCATGTCCCCAGCTTCCGAGTAGCTTTCCCTGCGTACGGGCACCGCAGGCCTGAGCGACGTCTTCAATCAGTATCAGGTTATGGCGAGTTGCCAGATCGTGCAGGTGCTGCATGTCTGCACCCTGGCCGTACAAATGTACGGCGAGAATGGCACGGGTGCGTTCGTTAATCTGCTCGGCAATAGCTTCTGGATCGATAGTGAAGGTTGCAGCGTCGATATCGGCAAATACCGCTCGCGCGCCTGCGTGTATTATCGATTCGGCGGTAGCGACGAAAGTCAGCGCGGGTAAAATGACCTCATCACCCGGGCCAATACCCAGAGCCACGAGTGCAATGGTTAAAGCGTCAGTGCCGGAATTGACGGCCACGGCGTGATCTACTTGCAGCCAGCGGGCAAAATCCTCCTCAAAGTGAATTACTGCATCGCCCAGAATAAACTGGCGAGACTGCAAAGTTTCCCGCAGCCGTTGTAACAACTCCTCCTCGTGCGGCTCGAGCTGCGGAGCAAGGTTAAACAGGGGTAGTACAGAGGATGCTGTCATACTTCAGCAGAAAATTCTGCGGCTTGTACGGGCATCATGCGGCGTCTGAAGCCATCGCTGTCTCGATGAGTTCGATGACCTTAAGTGCGTCGCGTCCGTCACTTAGGGGAGGCTGGCGGTCTTCCACACAACGGAGAAATTCCATCAATTCCAGAGTCAATGGTCGCGGGTGTCCGTGCAAGATGATTTCCCGGTCAATGGCCCCGGCAGCTGATTTACGCTCGATCGACAATGTCTGTTCGACTTCGTCGTACACCAAGGTGCCGGCGGTGCCCCTCAACGACAGTTGTCGACATTTTTTTCCAGTCACCCACGAGACGTGTAG
>DJFY01000107.1:4528-12538 GCA_002431545.1 Cellvibrionales bacterium UBA5860
GGTGCTGTTGAACAAAGCGGCGATGGCAGCGAACTTTTTGCGGTGGTTTGCCGAGCAGGTAAAGTTGCACGGCCAGATCGTGGCTGCCAAGACACCACAGCACATTCTCTACCTCTCTTATCGGCCCGGAGCCAAAGCGCTTCTGGTGTAACTCCTGGAGCGCGCCAATGCGACCTTCTTCGATCAGTTGTCTGATGCGGTGAATTGCCGGCTGGTAGAGTAGTAAGTGACCCACCATCAGTACTCGGTCGTATTTTTCCGCCAATTGCACCAGCTCCAGCCCTTCCATGCTGGATAAAGCTAAAGGTTTTTCTACGAATACATCCTTGCCTGCGAGAAGAGCGTCCCGTACCACCCGATAATGCGTGACTGCCGGTGTCGCGACAATAATCGCTTTGACGGCGCGGTTGTCGAGTAACTTGCGATAATCAGATTCGCAAATCAGATTCCTATGTGTATTGCTTAGCCACTGGCGTCGTTTTAGGTCGCTATCGGCAACGCCATACAGTGCGTCGATTTCTTGCAGATTGCTTAACAGATTTCGTCCCCACTGACCGCAACCGACTAAAGCGCAGGATCGAGAGGTGCCGTAAGTTTCTGTAGCAACTATTTCGTGGTTGTTCGATGTCCTTTTCTGCACGTGATACCAGTGGTTGTACGAGTTGAATCTAGGGCGTACATGCGCCTGAGTCTCGTTGATATCATGGAAGCAGAAGAGAAACGAAACGCGATGTAAACAACGTGTAGAAAAATAGACCAGCTAATTTGTCGGCGTCAATAATTATTTTATTTTTACTTGAGCAAGCAGCAAATTGATCACGAATTACGGTGTTGGTGGAGACAGCGGTTCGACGTTATTGGCAACATCCAGGAACAGAAGCAGGAATCATGGCGTGTGGATAATGGATCTGAAACTCCGTTTTTCTATCGTCCAGGGCAATAACTTGTTTAGCGAGAACAACCGCTCCAATAATGAGTAGCGCGGGAGAGGGGAGTGAAGCTTTGGCAGTGTCGGCGGTGATGTTTCCCAACGTGCTTACTATTTCCTGTTGTTCAGGGGTGGATCCCCTGGCGATTACGGCAACCGGTGTGTCCGATGGCATGCCATGCTCAGCCAGCCCGTCGACAATTTCGGCGATGCAACTCAAGCCCATATAGATCACTGTCGTGTGATGAGGGCGTGCAATCAAGGACCAGTCGAGATCAATGCGTCCGTCCTTCCGGTGCCCGGTGACGAAGGTTACGGCCTGAGCGTGCTCTCTATGAGTAAGCGGTATGCCGGTACTTGCAGCACAACCCGTAGCCGCCGTTATACCCGGCACCACGCTGCAGGAAATTCCTGCCTTGACCAGCGCCTCAATTTCCTCACCGCCCCGGCCAAAAATATAGGGATCGCCGCCTTTCAGGCGCACCACATGCCTGCCCTGATTACCGAGTTGTACCAGTAATTCGCAGATTCTCGCCTGCGGCATACTGTGGCAGTGCTTTCGCTTGCCGACATAAATCTGATCGCAGTCCGGTCGACAAAACTTCAGTAATGCCGGGTTGACGAGGCGATCGTAGACGACGGTGTCAGCTTCTTCGAGCAGGCGCGCGCCCTTGAGTGTAATTAGCTCCGGGTCGCCGGGGCCAGCGCCGACGAGATCGACGTGCCCGGTTGTTTTGGTGTGATCTAACGAGGTAGTTTTTTCCATACCACGATATCTTTAATATGCGCCACGACTTCTTTCAAGCTCGTGTTTTTGATCGTTTCAAGTAACTCATCCATCTTGAATTGTCCGGCGTGTTCGCGAACGACGCCAACCGGTTCCAGATCCACTAAACCGGAATCGCGGGCGTGCTCGACGAAATCCTGGTTTTTCCAGAAAAAGGCGCCAGGCATCGTGGTGGGTATCACCAACACAAAAAACAGGGAGCGGCTGATGCCGGCAGCGGCTATCGCGAAGGCACTCAATGCCCCCCACGCGAGTACACCTTGCCAGCCGGTGAGAGCGGGTGCAGATATTGTGATAGCAAGGGCAGTGACAATGGCCAAGGCCAGCAGGGCGTTGCGAAGGACCCAGGGGTAGCCGAAGCGAGTGGTTTGTAAATACCAGGAAGAAGCGCCTTCGCCGCCCTGCCGCTTCATGGCTTTGCCATGGCAAATATGGCCCAGGGCTTCCACCAGCAGACCGGCCAGCGTCACCGAACTCAGTGCGGTCAGCAAAGGTTGGATTGACGCGCCTGTGGCGAGGATTGCTGGCAAGGCGAGGAGGCCGGTGAAGCAGGCGCCAAGGCTTAGTGTGTTACCGGCAAAGGCCGTCGCGGTTTGCCAATGATCCCAGAAAGGTCGCGCCTTGATGCGGTAGATCCGGTACATGTAATAGAGCCCGACCAGGCCGCTCAATGCAGCGAGCACCGCGCATGCAATGCTAGCAAAGCGGGCGAGACTATTGTCGAAAAAGACAAAAAGAGTGAAGCCTAGCAGGAAGGTAAAAAAGCCCGATATACCGGCAATTTCCCGGCTCAGGGGCGACCACCTGAGATTGTTAAAACCGCGATAAAAACGATGTGGTTTACCTAGATGCATGTTCAGTTTGAACAGGCCGAAACTGAGCAAGCCGATGCATGCAGGTAATGTTACCGCCAGGGGAGCTGTTTGGGTCAGTACCGTGCTGCCAATGCCGCCAGCTAACAGACTGACGCCAAGTAACATAAAGGCACCCAGGACGGCCTGTGCGCTCAGCGTGAATATAACGTGAGCGCTCTCGTGGGAGGTGAGTAACTTGCGCCAGTTCCACTGTTTCTTGCGGCCGATTTTTTCGTCGACTTCGGGGACAAAATGCTCACCGCCCGCTGGTTTGCGATACTTCACCGGCATACCGTCTGTGCGCGTCATCTGGGTGTGGGTGGAGCGGGTTTGCTGAAAACGAATATTGGGGTGAGTGATGTCTGCTGACGGGAATCCCGGAATTCCGGTTTTTGCTTCGATGCGGTTCTCCGGAATATTTTCGACCACACCGAAGTCCAGTGCATTGCCTAGACAGGCTGAGACACAAGCCGGTTTCAGGCCCACTTCCAGGCGGTCGACGCACATGTTGCACTTGGTGACCTGGCCTTTAACCGGATCGAGTTGAGGCGCATTGTAGGGGCAGACCCAGGTGCAGTAGCCGCAGCCGAAGCAGATATCGGGGTCCTGTAATACTGCGCCGTATTCGGGGAATTTGGTATAGGCCCGTGTCGGGCAGCCCTTGAGGCAGACCGGGTCGTCGCAATGGTTGCAGGCCATCGAGATGTTGATTCGATGGTAATCGGGATAGGTGCCGCCCTCGACGTAGCCTACGGAACGAAAAGCGATATGGGACGGATTATCGTTTTTCTCGCTACAGGCGGTTTCGCAGGCGTGGCAGCCGATGCAATTGTCCGCGTTAAAGTAAAAGCCATGTTGTTTATAGCGATTGGGGTTGCTGCCGACGGCCTCTCTGCCATTGATGCGCAGGCTATCGCCATATAAGGCACTGCTATCGTCGAGCAAAGTGATCGGGCTGCCATAGCAATTATTTTCCTGTGTCTTCGCGCCGTCGCTGTCCCACAGGAAGGCGTGTTCGGGCTCGTCTCGGCGAACTTCGAAGATTTCCGGTTCCGCCTGTATTTTGCTGCTGGCGATAATTCTGTCGTCGATGGGTACGTGCGACGAAGCCATCAGTAGGTTCTCCTTTCGCGGCTAATTCGGGCAGCGCCGATCTGGTCGACAATGGTTTCGATCCGCACCGCCGACTGCTTGAAGGCGGGTTGTCGGGAATGGGGATCGAGCAGGCCCAGGGTTAGCCGGTTAACGCAGTCGAAAAAGTGAAAGGGGATAAACACCATATCTCTCGGCACGCGTTGAGTCAGCATGGCCATGACGATGGCGTCGCCGCGCCGCGATACGCAGCGCACATACTCCTGATGTCTGATGCCCAGTGTGGCTGCTGCATCGGGATTAATTTCCATAAACGGAATGGGGCTGAATTTATTGTTGTTACCGACCTTGCCGGTCCGTGTGCGCGTATGAAAATGTTCAACTAACCGTCCGGAATTCAGCCAGAAGGGATATTGCTCATCCGGGCGCTCGTTGTTGTCGATAAATGGTAGGGCGATAAGTTTGGCCCGCCCGTCCGGGTGATGGAAGCTTCCCGGTTGCGTATACAGGCGAACGCCTCCAACTGGTGGTGGATCATCGCTGTTTCGTTGGCTCTCCGTATAGGGCCACTGGATGCCGCGAGCCTGTTCGATCAGGTCGTGGTCCATGCCGGAAATATCCATGGCGCGCCCCCTGGATAGTTCGCGCATTTCGTCGAAAACGCCCGCCGGCGTTTCGGGGAATTGCACTTTTTGTCCCGGGTCGAAACGTTTCGCCAACAGATTGAAAATGTCCAGATCACTTTTGCTGTCACCGCGGGGGGCGGTGACCTTACGCACCATGTTGACTCGGCGTTCGGTGTTAGTGAAAGTGCCTTCTTTTTCCGCCCAGACGGCTGCCGGCAGATAGAGATGGGCGTATTGGGTGGTTTCCATATCGACGTAGGCGTCCTGCACCACGAGGAATTCGAGCTTTTCCAGCGTCTTGCGAATACGCGCCGTGTTGGGCATTGAGGTGATGGGATTGGTTGCCACCAGCCACATTCCTTTGATCTGTCCGGTTTCGATGGCCGGAAAAATATCGGTCTGGAACAGGCCGCGTTTGGTCGGAAAAAATCCCGGGTCGACGTTCCAGAATTTTCCTATTTCTTCCCGGTGATCAGGGTTCTCCAGTGCCCGGTAACCAGGCAAACCAGAGCAGGAAGACCATTCGCGCGTGCCCATGGCGTTGCACTGGCCGGTAATGGACAGTGCGGTGCCGCCGGGCTTGCCGATGTTGCCTGTCAGTAAGCTCAAGTTGTTAATACCGACCACACCATCGGAGCCATGAGTGCTCTGGTTGATGCCCATGGTCCAGATATGCATCGCCGATGGCGCTTTGGCATAGAGCCTCGCTACGTTGCGAATGGTATCCTCGTCGATGCCACAGACCTTGTAAGCGGTGGTTGGATCCCACTTGGCGACCTCGGCGCGCAGCTCCTCGATGCCGCTCGTGTTGGCCTCGATGTAGTCCTTGTCTTCCAGACCTTCCTCGAGAATCACATGCATTAGGGCGTTTTGCAGGACCAGGTCGGTGCCCGGACGTACCGGGAGATGGATGTCGGCAAACTGGGCCAGCATGGTGACGCGCGGATCAACTACGATCAGGGGAAATTTGCGCTTTTCCATGGCTTCTTTCAGACGCCAGTAAATGATCGGATGTTGTTCCGGCAGGTTGGAACCCCAGGCGAGCAGGCAGTGGGTGTGTTCGAAGTCGCCATAACAGCCGGGCGGGCCGTCGGAGCCAAATGATCGCTTGTAACCAGATACGGCGGAAGCCATGCATAGTGTGGTGTTGCCGTCGTAGTTATTGGTACCGATCAAACCGCGCGTCAGTTTGCCCAGCGTATAAAACTCTTCGGTAAGAATTTGACCCGTAGAGACAACGGCGAAAGCATCGCGGCCATAAGCCTGTTGAATACGTTTGATTTCACTCGCCATGTGATCCAGGGCGGTGTCCCATTGCGCTGGCTGAAAATCCTGTCTGATGTGGGAACGCAGTAGAGGGGTATCTCCACGGCCGGTAGCTTCGAAGAGTTCGTGTTCGTACATGCCTTTGAGGCAGAGCTTGCCGCGATTGACATCGGCACCACCGACGCCACGCGATGCGACAACTTTGCCCTCGCTATTCTTGCCGACCTCTATAGCGCAGCCTGTCGAGCAATAGCCACAGGTGGCATAGGTCCAGTCCACCACTTTTTTGTCGGCGATAGCGATCGGGTTTTTTCGGTTACGGCCAAATAACATGACAATAGCTCCGGTATACCGATGGGAGTGACGAAAAATTCAGGTTACAGTGTTAGCGTGCCGTGGCTGACCAGGACCACCTCACCGCCGACGCTGACAGTTGAGGGTTTGCCCTGGTGGTGTTCGAGCTCGACATGCAAAACGCTTCGACGGGTGGCAGACGTGCCGCGATCAATGGTAAAGGTATAGGTGCCTTCGCGGAGCTCTATATTGTCACCCAGGTAACCGGCGAAACAGGGCATGACTGAACCGATGGGAGGGTCTTCCTTGGCGCCAATTTCCGGTCCCATCAGACGTCCGTGAAAATTGGTTTCCACTTGTTCTGTTTTACTGCTGAAAATAAAAATATCCTGGGCTGCGAGCGCCGGCACACTGGACTGGCTCCACGCCTCGACATTAAAGGCTGCGGCGCGGACCGCGGCCTGCGATCCAAGTGGTACGATCAGATAAGGGCGATCTATCGAGACCAGCCGAGGGTGATAGGTGTGGCTGTCGATATCGCGTTCGGTCAGCCCCAGAACGCGGGCAAGCTCCACTTCACTTGGCGTATAGCGGTCAATAATTGGGTTCGCCGCCAGTGAGAACTGTACAAATAGCGGGGCGTTCGTTGACCAGCGCAGGTCGACTTCAATCGGTCCAAGCAGTTGCTCAAATATAATGCGTTTTTTCCCGGTCCCGGTCGCCTTGATTTGCCCGCAAGCCGATAACGCACTGGCAGCTGCCAGCATCGGATGCCCGGCAAACCTGATTTCGCCCTGGGGCGTGAAAATGCGCAGCTGAAACCGGTCGGCTTCTTCTTTGCCGATAATCGAGTCGGTGACAAATACAGTTTCGGACAGGTTCAATTCAGCGGCAATATCCGCCATTAAACTTTCCGGCATGGTGCTGGCTTCCGGGAACACGGCGATTTGCGCGCCCTGAAAGGCCCGGTCAGTAAACACATCTGCGGTGTAGTAAGTATGTTCCAACGATCTTGATTCCAGGTGTTGCGTTAGTCCGCCTTTACAAATACGGACTTGCCACGGATTTCCACAGGGTAGACCGCAATCCGTACGCCTTCGTCCTCTAAGCACTGACCCGAAGTGAGACTGAAATGCTGCTTCAGGATGGGTGAGGCCACTGCCAGTTCGTCGCCGATACTGCATAGAATGCCGCGCGCTAGGACGTTGGCATGACTGAAGGGGTCGTAGTTGCCAGTAGCGTACACAGTGTCGGTGTCGAGAACGCGAAACAGAGCGATCTGCACTTCTTCAGGTGTGTCGGCATGTAGCAACGCGGCCACGCCAGCGTCATAGGGCAGGTCGTCGAGCTGGCACATTTCGATCCAGTTTGATTCTGCGGCGGATGCGGCTGTGGTTGAGGCCTGTGTTACGCTCGAATTCATACCAGCGCCTCCTCGCGTTCTTCTTCCCGCGCGGGCCGAATCTGGCCCCGTTCCTCGACGAAGATGACATTGCTGTCAGCCTTGTCGCTATTGATAAACGGCCGGAATATTTTGAGTTTTTCCTCGTTTTCGATAGTAGTTTTCCATTCGCACTGGTAGGTGTCGATGACTTCCGCCATTTCCGCTTCCAACTGATCGCAGATGCCCAGTGAATCCTCGATCACGACTTCGCGCAAATAATCGATCCCGCCTTCCATATTGTCGAGCCAGGTCGAGGTGCGCTGCAGACGATCGGCAGTACGCACGTAAAACATCAGAAAGCGGTCGACATATTTGATCAGCGTTGCTTTATCCAGATCAGTGGCAAACAAGTCCGCATGCCGCGGTTTCATGCCGCCATTACCGCATATGTACAGGTTCCAGCCGTTTTCCGTCGCGATAATGCCAAAGTCCTTGCTCTGTGCTTCGGCGCATTCTCGCGTACAGCCGGAGACAGCGGATTTTATTTTGTGGGGTGAGCGCAGGCCCTTGTAGCGGTGTTCGACTTCCAGGGCCAGGGCGACGCTGTCCTGCTGGCCGTAGCGGCACCAGGTGCTGCCGACACAGCTTTTCACCGTACGCAAAGCCTTGCCGTAGGCATGGCCGGTTTCAAAGCCGGCATCCACCAGCTCGCGCCAGATCAGGGGCAGCTGTTCGAGTCGTGCACCAAACAGATCGATTCGCTGGCCGCCGGTGATCTT
>DJFY01000107.1:12824-20472 GCA_002431545.1 Cellvibrionales bacterium UBA5860
GTGTACAACTTGTACTTTTTTGCTACCTCACCCAACACGATGAGTTTTTCCGGCGTGATTTCGCCGCCAGCAACACGGGGCACGATCGAGTAGGTGCCGTTTTTCTGCATGTTGCCCAGGTAACGGTCGTTGGTGTCCTGAAGGCCAGCGTGCCGGGGTTCGAGGACGTAGTCGTTCCAGCACGAGGCGAGAATAGAAGCGACTGCAGGTTTGCAGATGTCGCAGCCACGGCCTTTGCCGTGTTTTTCCAGTAATTCGTAAAACGTTTTGATCTTGTCAAAACGCACCAGGTGATAGAGTTCCTGGCGGGTGTAGGGGAAATGCTCGCAGATGTCCGTACACACCTCCAGGCCCATTTTTTCCAGCTCGGCATTGAGCACCTGGCCCACTAAGGCATTGCAACCGCCACAGCTGGTGCCGGCTTTGGTGCAATCCTTGAGTTCGGCGAGCGTAGTGGCGCCATCGGACACAGCCTGGCACAACGCGCCTTTGGTGACATCGTTGCACGAGCATATCTGGGCGCCGTCGGGGAGTGCCTCGACGCCCAGGCCGGTAATGCCACTACCGTCGCGTTGCGGTAGGATCAGTGCGTCGGGAAACTCCGGCAGAGGAATGTCGTTCAGCGTCAATTGCAGCAGGTTGCCGTAGTCGCTGGCATCGCCCACGAGAACTGCGCCAAGCAGGCGATTGTTGGCTTCGTTGACGACGATCTTTTTATAGACATCCTGCGTGCCGTCGACATAGGTGTACACTTTTGAGTTCGGCGTGTTGCCGTGCGCGTCGCCGATGCTCGCCACATCCACGCCCATGAGCTTGAGCTTGGTGCTCATGTCGGCGCCCGTAAAATTACTGCCCTCGATGCTCGCGATATGGTCAGCAGCGGTTTGCGCCATTTTGTATCCTGGCGCGACCAGGCCAAAAATGCGGCCACCCCAGAGGGCGCATTCGCCGATAGCGTAAATGTCGGGATCCGACGTTTGGCAGAAGTCATTGATGACGATACCACCGCGTTCGCCGACTTCCAGCTCGCAATCACGCGCCAGTTGATCCTGTGGCCGAATACCGGCGGAAAACAGCAATACGTCGGTTTCTATTTCGTCGCCATCGGCAAAGGTAAGTTTGTGTCTGTGGTGCTCACCGTCCTCGATGGCCTGGGTATTTTTGCCGGTGTGTACCTGCACGCCGAGTTCTTCGATTTTGTGACGCAGCATGGCGCCGCCGCCATCGTCGACCTGGACCGCCATCAGGCGCGGCGCGAATTCGATCACGTGTGTTGACAGGCCCAGATCTTTCAGTGCTTTAGCGGCTTCGAGACCAAGTAGGCCGCCGCCGATCACTGCACCAACTTTAGCCCCGTTGCTGGCAGCGCGAATCGCTTCGAGGTCTTCAATGGTCCGATAGACAAAACAATTGTCGCGCTCGTGTCCTGGGATAGGCGGCACAAAGGGAAAGGAGCCGGTGGCAAGAACCAGCTTGTCATATTTCAGCTGTGTACCCTTGTTCGAGATAACAGTTTTTGCCTGACGGTCGATAGTTTCGGCTTTTTCGCCGATCAGAACCTTAACGTTGTGGGTATCGTAATAGCCTGGCTCCACCATCGACAGTTCTTCTGCGGATCGACCCGTGAAAAATTCAGACAGGTGTACCCTGTCGTAAGCCACGCGGGGCTCCTCGCAAAAAACCGTGAGATTGAACTCCGCAGTTTCATTTTGCGCGAGGGACTCCAGAAATCTGTGGCCCACCATGCCGTTGCCAATGACGACGATTTCCGGTTTTGCACTCATGTGTAGCCTCACAATTAATACAGTGCGCCGTTGCTATTAGTCAAAGCAGGCAAAAGCGCGATTCTTCCTTCGTTGTTCTCATCGGTACCGATACCTACAGCGAGCGTGGCGTCGAGTGGGTTCCGGTGCACCATCAAAACAAAAGCTTGATCTGGATCCGCGAGCCGATCGAACGGCCCCCTGGGGGCGAAAAAGTTTCGGCTGCAGACACAATACCAAGCTTTGAAGCACACTCTGTGCCAACCCGGGTTTTTCCGGTGTCGGCTTCACTTGCGCCGACGTGCCAATTCGGCCTGTTTGGCAAGTCCCTGAAAGTAATCGTGAAGTAGGTGTTATGGCCCGGTAAAAGGCGCCGTTGGCGAGTTAAATAACTATCGCGTATGTGGCGCATGCGAAAGCCCGTGATTTTTTATGGTGCAAACGCCCTAAGTTCGTGCGGCAAACGCGAACAAAAAAGGCGCAATGGTAAGGAAAAACCACTTGGCCCGGTATTGTTGCTGCACCTTAATGAAGCAATTGGCGCATTGGGATTGAGTGGTATTTGAACCAAATTCGCTCGAGCGCCTTGTTTTGGCGCGTATTTATGTTTTGTCGGTGAGCAAGGCTTGTCAGCTATGGAGGTGTTGGCACAGGCATTGCTATTGCTGGTGGCATAAGGTGGCTGCGCCAGAGCGGTCTGGTGCGGCGCCCTCCGCCGCGAAAAACCAAGGAAATAGTGATGTCAGAGAAGTTGCAACTGCTGTCTTTTTCGGGAAGAACCCGCGTCCTCCATCTCACATGGTTTGCCTTTTTCCTGAGCTTCGTCGTCTGGTTCAACAGCGCGCCGGTCATGGTGTCGATTCGCGAGACCTTTGGTCTTAGCGATGCCCAGGTCAAGATTCTTTTGACATTGAACGTCGCGTTGACGATTCCCGCGCGAATTATTGTCGGCATGTTGGTCGATAAATTCGGCCCAAAACTGATTTATTCCCTGTTGCTGGGCCTGGCCAGCTTCGTCTGTTTTTTCTTTGCCTTTGCCAAGAGCTTCGAAGTGCTGGCCGCTGCCCGTTTTCTGCTCGGCTTTGTCGGTGCCGGCTTTGTGATCGGCATTCGCATGATCAGCGAATGGTTTCCGGCAAAAACGGTGGGCGTTGCCGAGGGTATTTACGGAGGTTGGGGTAACTTCGGGTCGGCGGCTGCCGCTATGAGTGTGCCGGTGCTGGCTGCCTGGGTGGGTGGCGATGACGGCTGGCGCTGGGCTGTTGCCGCGACAGGTTGTATCAGTCTGTGCTACGCATTTGTTTATTATTTTTCTGTGAGTAATACCCCCAAAGGATCTACTTATTTCAAACCGAAAAAAACCGGCGCGATGGAAGTGACGAGCAAAGGTGATTTCCTTTTATACATGATAATGAACATACCCATGTATGTGGCGCTTGCCGTGCTTAACTGGAAGTTGGGCCCCAGCAATCTGGCCCTGCTCGATGGCTTCAGTTGTAACCTGATCTATACGGTACTGGTTGCCATGTATGTTTATCAGCTGTGGCACATGTGGCAGGTTAACAAGCACGTGTTCAGCGAAGAGGTACCGGATATCCATCGTTACAAATTCAAGCAGGTTGCGGTGCTGAACGTCGCCTATTTCGTGACTTTCGGCTCCGAGTTGGCTGTCGTATCGATGCTGCCGCTGTTCTTTTTCGATACGTTTAGCGAGTCGGGTATCAGCCAGGCGCATGCGGGCATGCTGGCCTCAGCCTACGCATTTATGAATCTCGTGGCCCGACCGGTCGGCGGTATGGCCAGCGATAAGTTTGGTCGCAAGCTGACATTGTTGGTGTTACTTACCGGCCTGTTGGCCGGTTATGTCCTGTTGTCGCAGGTCACTGCTGCCTGGTGGATTCCGGCCGCTGTCGTCGCGACCATGTTTTGTTCCTTTTTTGTCCAGGCTGGCGAGGGCGCGGTGTTTGCCATGGTGCCCTTGATCAAGCGCCGCATGACCGGCCAGATCGCCGGCATGACCGGCGCTTACGGTAATGTTGGGGCGGTGTGTTTCCTCACGGTTCTTTCATTCGTGTCGCCGCAGATGTTTTTCCTGACCATCGCCTGCGCCGCGGTTGTCGTGTTCGTCCTGGTGGCTCTTTTTATGGAAGAACCCCAGGGGCACATGACGGAAGTATTGCCCGATGGCACGGTGCAAATGATTGAGGTGACGTAAGTCCGTTGCCGGTGCGCCGGGTTACACTTTGACAATGAAAGACTCAGCGTTGCTGGCAATTGGCCAGTACTCCGACCGCGGCGTCAAACCGGATAACCAGGACAGCTTCGGCGTTCTGGTGCCGGAGGAGTCGGCCCTGCATTACAAGGGCATCGTCGCGGTTATCGCCGACGGTGTCAGCGGTTGCGACGAGGGCAAGGTTGCCAGCGAGACCTGTGTCAGAGCCCTCCTGAACGATTATTACTGCACACCCGATTCGTGGACGGTAAAAACCTCTATTGAGAAAGTGCTGCTGGCGACCAACCGCTGGATGTATGGTCAGGGTCAGCACAGTCTGCAGGGCCAGCATGGTCTGGCATCGACACTGAGCGCACTGGTTATTAAATCGTCTACCGCACATGTCTTTCACATCGGCGACACGCGGATTTACCGCCTCTCTGGCGAGCAGCTCGAGCTCATGACTCAGGATCATCGTTTCTGGGTGTCGCAGGAGAAGAACTATCTGACTCGCGCCATGGGAGTCGACCTGCGGCTCGATATCGACTACATGAATTTCCCGGTTGCTGTTGGCGATGTATTCGTTCTCACCACCGATGGCGTCCACGAATACTTGGCGGAGCACAACATCAGGGCCGCGCTGGAGGAGCATGGCCGGTCTCTCGACGCGGCGGCTCGGTCGCTGGTGACTCAGGCACTGGAAAACGGTAGCCATGACAACGTTACCTGTCAGATCGTGCGGGTCGACAAGCTGCCGGGCGTCGATGAGGCGACGCTGTACCGCAAATTGACAGAGTTGCCTTTTCCGCCGGACCTTGGCGCGGGTATGATTCTGGATGGCTATCGTGTGGTGCGCGAACTGCACGCCAGTAAACGGACCCAGGTTTACCTGGCGGAGGACATCGATAGTGGCGAGCAGGTGGTGTTAAAAACCCCTTCGGTGAACTACGAAGACGATCCGCTTTATCTCGACCTTTTTATGCACGAGGAATGGGTGGGCAGCCGCCTTGCCAGTAATCACGTCCTGCGCGTGATCGAACAAACCAGGCCCCGACAGTTTCTTTACTACGTCTCGGAATACGTCGACGGTGTCACCTTGCGCACCTGGATGCACGATCACCCCGAGCCGGATCTCAACGAAGTCAGGGAAATCGTTGGTCAATTGGCGCGGGGCCTGATGGCCTTTCACAAAATGGAGATGATCCATCAGGATCTAAAACCCGAAAACGTCATGATCGACAGCCAGGGCACGGTCAAGATCATCGATTTTGGCTCGACAAAAATAGCGGGGATAGAGGAAATTGCGTCGCCGATCGACCGTTTGACGCTGCTTGGCACGAAAAACTACACGGCCCCGGAATACCTGCTGGGAGAACCCTGTTCATCGCGTTCGGATATTTTTTCCCTCGGCGTCATCGTCTACGAAATGCTCACCGGACATTTGCCCTATGGAGAAAAATACGATGAGGGGTCGATTCGTGGTCTGAGCTACACGCCGGCCCGACACTGGCTACCCGAGCTCCCGATTTGGGTGGATGGTGCGTTGGAAAGAGCGGTGCACAAAAAAGCCGAGCGGCGCTACGGTGAGCTGTCAGAGTTCCTTCACGATCTCTCCAACCCCAACGAGACATTTCTGCGTCAGCGCCACGAACCATTGATGCAGCGCAAACCCCTGGCTTTCTGGCGGGGACTGGCGCTGCTGAGTCTATTGATTAATTTATGGCTGCTAGTGGCCAGCAAATTATTCAACTAGACGTTTAGGTATTGCTCCTACTTTGTAAAGGGGATGTCGCCGTTGATACCGTTGGGTTTGGGCGTTGGCGGGATAGGCTCATGTGTATTGTCCCCGTAGATTTTCCAGGTGTTGGCGCTGTGAGGGTTCCAGGTAAGGCATCACTATCGACAGGGTTTGATAAACCCCGGCGTTAAGATCTTCGGCCTCGACATCGACTTGTGCTTTACCGGCCAGATGGCGACGAAAGCGAATCCACTGGGTGCAAACAATCAGCATATTCATGGCCAGGTCGCGGTGCGCCTGGTCACTGGGTAGCTGTAGCGCCCCGTTCTTGTCGAGGCCGGTGAGAAGACGGGTGATAGCCTCGAGCAATGAAGTCAGTGCCAGACTAACAGCCTGCGCTGCTGGCGGATATTTGCCGAGGATATAGTCGGTGTCCCGGTAGATAAACCGGTACCGGGTCGCCAGCTCGGAGGTCATGTGAATAAAAAACCAGGCATCTTCAATATCGCTTTCAAGCGCGTTGGAGTTGGTATATGGCTTAAGCTCCCCTAGATATTGCGCTAGCAGCCGATCGAGAATCGCTTCCTTGTTGCGGAAATGGTAATAAAGATTGCCGGGGCTCATGTCGAGCTCCAGAGCGACATGGTTCGTCGAGACATTAGCCGTGCCCTGCAGGTTAAAGAGTTCCCTGGCGACTTCGCAGATCAGGGATTTGGTATCGCGTCTGGTCAACTTGGGGTAGATACCTGGGTCCGGCGTTTTTATAAATTAGTTTTTTTACTCTAAAACCATTCGTTAGCATGCCTGTCAGATGCAGCTGCGACAGCGTGCCCTTAAGCCCGCTTTCCGCATCGCTGATCACAGTCTCGAAGTTCGTGGCAAGCCAGCGTTGCCGCAAACTCATCTTAACGAATAGCTGGAAACAAGGCGAGGTCCTATTTATGGCTACTCCAAAAGTATTAAAGAACGAAAAAGTGAAAAAGGTGCTTGATAAAAACGATGAAATTGTCGCCAAATCGGTAGAGATCGGCCAGGAACTGAGCGAGAAGGCGATGGAATACAATCGTGATATCTGGCTCGCAGGACTGGGTGCTTTTGCTAGTGCCAGAGAGGAAAGCAACGAGTTATTTACCAAACTGGTTAAGTCCGGCGAGAAATTTGAAAAACGTTACAAAAAGACCGTTAACGAGCGTAGCGACTCTGCATTGAAAGCAGTTAACAGTTTTCTAGGTAAAATCCCTAGTCCGTCGGAAAAAATCGAGGATGTTTTTGACTCCCGTGTCGCACGTGCTTTGAAACGCCTTGGTGTAGTGCCGACGATCAGCGCGCTGAAAACCTTGAACGAGCAGGTTGAAACCCTGACCGCCCGCATCGAGGAGCTGGTGGATACATCGGAGGATAACGCCAAAAAAGCACCGGCAAAACGCTCTACGGCGACCAAGCGCAAGACTGCTACTGGAAAAGCGGCAACGAAAACGACGGCCAAAAAGCCGGCATCCAGAGCTACGTCCGGTAAAAAAAGCGTAACGCGCAAAGCTGTGGCGAAGAAACCCGCGGCAACGAAACCGGCAACCAGAAAGGCTGTCTCCAGGAAGTCAGCGGCGCCAAAAGCTGTTACTTCAGTGGCGACAACCTCCCAGGCTTCGCCGCTGTCCACGTCTACAGCTGCTGCTCAACCAGCGGTTAAACAGGCTGAGCTGGCAGTGACAGCACCATCTCTGGCACGGCAAAGTGATACGACGATAACATCTGAGTAAAATTTAACTACTCGAGCTGTGGGCTAGGCCAGTTTCACGGATCAATTTATGGCGTCATTGCGACGCCATTTTTATGTGTCGAAGCCGGACGGCGGCGATCTCGAACAACCGTGAAACAATTCCGTTCGGACTGACCCGAGTATTCAGGAGTAGTAATTCAGGCAAGCGTTGCGCTCGA
>DJFY01000074.1:0-6415 GCA_002431545.1 Cellvibrionales bacterium UBA5860
GTCGCTCAGCCGGTATTGTTACTATCGACGCCCGACGCTCAAGTGTCCCGATAAATACTCAAAAGCAGAGCGGCTGCGATCGATTAACCCGACGGTAATTACGTGCAGCGCCGGTAAACCCTGACATCGGTTTACGGCGCACCGCGAAGATTACTCGCTATGATAAAGGCATAGCTAAGACTGCGAAAATGTCTCGACGCAGCCGGCAACCGCTTCGGCGATCAGTGACGGTCCGCGGTAAATGAAACCGGTATAGATCTGTACCAGGTTCGCCCCCGCGTCAATTTTTTCGCTGGCGCTCGCTTTGTCCGAAATGCCGCCAACGCCGATTATCGGCAGCGCCCCACCGCTGGCGGCGCTTAAAGCTGCGACCACAGCAGTAGCGCGTGCCGCTAGCGGCTCGCCACTCAGGCCGCCGGCCTCCTCAGCGTGAGCATGGCCTCTAACTTCATCGCGGGACACGGTTGTGTTAGTCGCGATGACACCATCAACTTTCAGTTCGAGCAACAATTCAGCCTGCGCGCGAATCGCATCCTGGGCCTGATCGGGGGCAATTTTAAAAACCAACGGCGTGTAGCGGCCATGTTGCTCGGCCAGGCGTAATTGCTCGGTTTTTAAAGTTCGGGCCAGGGCTGCGAACTGCTCCTCTCCCTGTAAATCCCGCAGCCCCGGCGTGTTCGGTGAACTCACGTTGACCGCAATATAATCGGCAACCGTGTAGACCTTTTTCATGCAAATCAGGTAATCGTCGACAGCATCAGAGACCGGCGTGGTCAGGTTTTTTCCGATATTAATCCCGAGCACACCCGAATAACGTCGCCGCCGGGCCCGCTCTACCAGGTGATCCACGCCCAGATTGTTAAACCCCATGCGATTGATGATGGCGTGGCACCTGGGTAGGCGAAACAAACGTGGCCTGGGGTTACCCGCCTGGGGCCGTGGCGTCACGGTGCCAATTTCGATAAAGCCAAAGCCCAATGCGCCTAGGGCATCGATGTAGTCGCCATTTTTATCCAGCCCTGCAGCCAGGCCGACCGGATTGGCAAAGCGCAAACCCATCAGCTCAACCGGACAGTGCGTTACGCTGGGTGCGAGCGCGGCGGAAAGACCTAGCCGATGGCAAACCTGCAGGGATTTCAGGGCAACATGATGTGCTGTTTCAGGTGGCAGTAAAAATAAAGCGTGGCGCGCCACATCATACATAGGCTATTCCAGATAATTGGTTTTTTACTTCTTCGAATTGTGTCCAGAAGCCGCTTCCCCGGGGAGAAATTCCGTTTTTGATCAACATCGGCGGAAATTTCGCAAACTGGTGCCGGAACGCAGTGACCAGACAATGACAAACCGGGAACCAAACCGGGCGACTTGTTTTCTATTGTACCGACCCGAAGACACATTGAAGTAATTGTTTGAGCAATTACAATCGCAGGCCGAATTCCACAGCAAAACTGAAATATGAACGAACAGGCGCAAATGCACTCTCTTCTGGACTACTTAAACCAGGTTATCGTTGGTCAGGAACAACTGGCGCAACGTCTGGTGATGGCACTGCTCGCCGACGGGCATCTGCTGGTCGAGGGCGCACCGGGTCTCGCCAAAACCAAGGCCATTAGTACACTGGCTCGGGGTATCGAAGGCGATTTTCATCGCGTTCAATTTACCCCCGACTTGCTGCCCGCCGATATCACAGGCAGCGATATCTACCGGCCCGAACAAGGCCGCTTTGAATTCCAGCCCGGCCCGATATTCCACAATCTTATACTCGCTGACGAGATCAATCGGGCGCCCGCCAAAGTACAGTCGGCTTTGCTTGAAGCCATGGCCGAAGGCCAGGTGAGTGTCGGCAGTACGATCTATCCGTTACCGAAACTGTTTCTGGTTATGGCGACGCAAAACCCTATCGAGCAGGAAGGCACCTATCCCCTGCCTGAAGCGCAGCTCGATCGCTTTCTGATGCACGTTCGCGTCGACTTCCCGGCGGCAACAGCAGAACGGGAAATACTGCGACTGGCCCGCAACGAAATTACCGGAGAGCAACCGCTACCACCACACGTCAGTGAATTGACGATCATGAAAGCCCGGACCTGCATCGCGCAAACGTATATGGCTGACGATGTGGAGACATACCTGGTGCAACTGATCCAGGCGACACGGCAGCCCGCGAGCTTCAGCGGCGAACTGGGCGAAGCGATTGAGCACGGTGCCAGCCCCCGAGCCACCATTGCTCTGGACCGCTGCAGCCGCGTTCAGGCCTGGCTCGACGGGCGGGATTTTGTCACGCCCGACGATATTCGGGCAGTGGCGCCGGACATTCTGCGCCACCGCCTGATCCTTAGCTATGAAGCGGAGGCCAACGGCGTATCGCCCAATCAGGTCATCGATATGTTGCTCGCCAGCGTCGCTTCCGCCTGATGCCAACCTCGGATTACCAGACAGCGCCACCCAGCGTCGTACCCGGTACCGGCAGTCTGGTAGCTCTACGGTATCTGGGACGCGATATGAAGTATTTCCCACGATTGGCACCGACTGCGCGGCGAAGCGGTGGCCATCACGCCCGCGCCCGAGGACGCGGCATGGATTTCGACGAAGTCAGACCCTACCAGCCGGGAGACGACGCGCGCGCGATAGACTGGCGGGTCACCGCCAAAACCACTAAACCGCATACAAAATTGTACCGGGAGGAGCGAGAACGTCCCCTGATACTCATAGTCGATCTGCGTCTGCCCATGCTATTCGGTAGTGCCCGCAGCAAATCGGTCGCGGCCAGTGAAATTGCGGCGGCCCTGGCCTGGGCGGGTTGCGCTCGCGGAGATCGTGTCGGCGCACTTGTCTTCGGCGCTGGGGGTCAGCAAGATATTCGAGCCCGTCAGGGGCATCAAAATGTGCTGCGGCTTATTAACGTATTGGCAAACACCAGCGCATCACTGCTCGCAGCCGACGTCACCCAGGAAACAACGCTGCAGGATATGATTGAGGAAGCACGACGCATTGCGCATCCCGGCGCGACGGTGGCGATCGTCAGCGATTTTCATGATTTCACGCGGGATTGCGAATCCCCCCTATTCGCCATAGCTCAGCACTGTGATCTCAATATGTGCCGGATCTACGACGAGTTGGATGAACATTTGCCCGCACCGGGCCGGTACAGCGTCACTAACGGGCGGCAGCAAGCGGTACTGGATACGCGCCAAGTTCGTGTGCGTCGTTCTTTTGAACAGACCCAACAGCGCGCTGTTCAGGAATTATCTAAAGCCGTTTCACGGTTGCAGGCCACTTTTCTTGACTATCGTACCGACCAGAATGTGGCGCAATGTCTCAGGCACTACTACGGCAGCCGCATTCGGGGGCGGCGCCGATGACCACCGACGCGCTGTCCGGGTTGCGCGATATTCATCTGCCGGAGACGCCGATCGGCTGGTGGCCGCCTGCACCCGGTTGGTGGATCGTCCTCGGCATCAGCCTCCTCGGCTGCTTTCTGGTTTACAGAAGGTGGTCGCGGGCGCGAAGAGCGCGCTATTTCCACCGGGAAGCTCGGCGGTTGTCGCGCCAGTATCTCGCACAATACCGCGCGACGCAGAATAGCGCTGATCTACTCCAGCATCTGTTTGCGGTGATGCGACGTGTCGGTGGTACAACCGATGCGCAAAGCCCATTGAAGTCCGCAAGCGCACGTGACCTGGCCGAACAACTGCGCGCCGCCTTGACTGAGAAAAACGCCGATCTTGCCGATCAGATTAAAACTGTCGCCGTCGAGGAAATCCTCTACGATAAAGCGCGTCAAAGCTTATCCGGCAAGCAGGTCGAGGCGCTGGCGGCCGGCCTCAATGCGTGGCTGAAACGGGCGGCACGCTCGTGCTAACTCTGGCGTGGCCGTGGTTGTTGCTGGCATTGCCGCTACCCTGGTTATATCGTTTATGGCGACGTCCCCGGCAAACACAGCGACCGGCACTACTCGCCCCGGGCTTGACGCGTCTCGCGCTCGACAACGAATCGGACGACACGCGCAAGCCCAGCGCACGGCAATTAATAACGTGGGTTCTCCTGACCCTGGTATGGGCCTCCTGCCTGTTGGCTGCCAGTCGGCCTCAGTGGCTGGGCCAAGCGCAGACACTTCCCGCCACCGGCCGCGACCTACTGCTGGCCGTGGATATTTCGCCGAGCATGGAAGTCGAGGATATGACCTTCAACAGGCAGACGCTGAATCGCCTGCAAGCGGTAAAATCAGTAGTCGGTGAATTTGTCGAGCGGCGCGTTGGCGACCGTTTGGGCTTGATCCTGTTTGGCAATGAAGCGCACCTGCAGGCCCCACTGACCTTCGACCGAGTCACGGTGAACACCCTGCTACGCGAAGCTCTCATCGGCTTCGCCGGCGACGGCACGGCCGTTGGCGATGCTCTGGGGCTTGCCGTAAAACGCCTAGCCGACAGGCCGGAAAACGCACGTGTGGTGATTCTCTTGACCGACGGCGCCAACAATGCCGGCACCATCGAACCGCTGAAGGCCGCCGAACTCGCCTCGGGCTATGGCGTAAAAGTCTACACGATAGGCATCGGCGCCGATGAACTGGTACGAAACAGTCTCTTCGGACCACGACGCTTTAACCCGTCTAGAGATCTCGACGAGAAGACGCTAAAAACGATCGCCGAACTGACCGGCGGCAGATATTTTAGAGCGCGGGATCCCGAGGATCTGGCCGGAATTTACGCGACACTCGACGAACTCGAACCCGTTACTCAGGCGGAGGAAACTTTCCGACCAAGCCGCTCTCTTGCCCACTGGCCACTGGCACTTGCTCTCGTGGCCAGTTTTTGTCTGGCTGGTTTGCAAACCGGAACGTCTGACGATGGCTGAATTCCTGGCTGTTGCCGATAACTTTCATTTTCAGCGGCCGGGCTGGTTTTTCGCCCTGATGCCGGCACTGGCATTGGCCTTTTTGCTGCGTCGACCGGCGCCCTATCTGGGAACCTGGCAACGCGTCATCAATCCCGAACTACTGCCCTATCTGATGCGCGGCAAGCCGGCGAAAAGCTCCAGCTTCAGGATTCTACTGCCTGCGCTATTCTGGTTTCTGGCGGTATTCGGGCTGGCAGGGCCCAGTTGGCACGAGCAGCCAGCCAGTGTTTTCCAGCTACAGCGACCTTTAGTTATTCTGTTCGACCTGTCACCTTCGATGCTGGCACAAGATATCAAACCCGACCGTCTGACCCGGGCGCGCCTTAAATTAATCGAACTACTCGAACAACGGCGCGAAGGCACAACGGCACTGGTCGCCTATGCCGATGATGCCCATATCGTGACGCCATTGACGGACGATGTGTCGACTATCAAATCGCTGGCACTGGCGCTGCATCCGGACCTTATGCCGATTCCCGGCAGTAATCCCGTGCGCGCGGTCGCCGCCGCAGTTGATCTCATCGTCCAGGCGGGGCACGGACGGGGCGATATATTGCTGATTACCGACGGTATCGACCCCGGAGATAGCGCCGCAATCACGCGACAGTTGAGCGGCGGTACCGATCTGACGATTTCAGTTCTCGGCATTGGCAGCGAACGTGGCGCACCCATACCCACGGCCCGTGGCGGTTTCCTGCGGGACGGTCGGGGCGACATCATCATCGCTCAGCTGGCCCAGGACGCACTGCGCCAACTGGCGGAAAGAAATCAGGGGCTCTATTTTTTGTTTGACGCAACGGATAGCGACATCCGCTCGCTGCTCGAGCACTGGACACATGTCGGGGACGACAACAGCAAGGCTCTGGACCGCCGCTTCGATATCTGGCGGGACGAAGCACACTGGCTGGCATTACTGCTACTACCGCTATGCATTCTGGTATTTAGAAAAAATCTGGTTCTGTGTGTTGCCGCATTCGGTAGCGTAACGTTTAGCGAAGTTAGTCCTGCCCTGGATTGGCATGACCTGTGGCAACGCGGTGACCAGCAGGGGATTCAAGCCTTTACAGAGAACGACATGGAAACCGCGCTCGACAAATTCGAAACCCCGAACTGGAAAGGCGCGGCGGCCTACAAGAGCCAGCAATACGATCTCGCCAAAGAAATATACAGCGAAGACCTGAGCGCGGGGGGGCGCTATAACCTGGGCAACACGCTGGCGCAAATCGGCGACTACGAAGGCGCGATCACGGCCTATGAAGCAGCGCTGGAACAGGACCCCAAGCTGGAGGATGCCCATGTAAACAAGCGTCTGATAGAAGATCTATTGGAACAGGCTCGCCGGCAAAACCCAGCGCAAAGCGAGTCCGGCCAGACGAGCAACGAAGACAATGATGCTGCAAATGCGCGCCAGGCTGATGGCGACGTCGACCCGAGGCAGCAGCATGCGGACAGCGGTGCCGATGCCGAAGACCCCTCCCCTAACAACGCCCAGCGGGCGGATGACAAACCGGAATATAATCCG
>DJFY01000074.1:6711-9574 GCA_002431545.1 Cellvibrionales bacterium UBA5860
AGCGAGGCTGACGGCGGCGAAAAACATGAGGCTGGTGCCGATGTCGCCAAGACCAAAGATTCGCTCACGGATGACGATACCGGTAATCGCGCTGGACAGGCGCGAGACAAGGATGACGAACTACGAGACCAGCTCGAAGAAGAGCAACGCGCACGCGAAGCCTGGCTGCGACGCGTGCCGGATAACCCCGGCGGCTTACTACGGCGCAAATTCCAGTACGAAGCCTGGCTGCGATCCCGGGGCGGGCAACAGCAAGAACACAGGGATAACACCGCCCGACCGGACAGGGAGCGATGGTAATGCGCCGACTGACACTGGGAATCGCGTGTTTATTTATCGTGCTGGCTTTCGCAACCAAGCCGGCGAACGCTGCGCTGGACTCGCGCATCGACCGCCGCTCGATACAACTGGGCGAAACTATCGAACTCGACCTGGTTCTGGACCAGCAGGTGCTCTTTGACAGCCCGGATTTCCGCAGCCTGGAGTCGGATTTTGAAATTATTTCCCGCAACCGCAGCAGTCAGATTTCAATTGTCAATGGCAAGCAACAGGCCTTAACACAGTGGCGGCTGACCCTGAGTCCAAAGCGGACCGGGACACTGATCATACCCAGTTTCAACTTTGAGGGCGACGTCAGCAACGCGCTGGAAGTAACCGTCCTCGAGCCAGTCGCGAGTACCGATCCCGGCAAGCCGATTTTTACCGAGACCACGCTCGATAAAACGACCGTCTACGTTCAGGAACAGGTTATCCTGACACTGCGACTCTATACGCTCCTATCGCTGAACAACTATGCAACGAGCGAATTGAAAATACCCGATGCACAAGTCATTAGCCTCGGGGAAAACCAATACCATAAACTCGTTGCCGGAAAAAACTACACTGTGGTCGAAACCCGCTACGCGGTATTTCCCGAAAAAAGCGGGTTGATTCAAATTCCTGCGGTGCAGTACAGCGGCAATGTGCGAACCCGCTCTGGCACCGGCAGTTTGTGGTTAAGTAGAAATAATAAAAGGGTCTCCGTGCATAGCGAACAACAGGAGCTGAACGTACAGGGCAAACCTGAAGAACTCGCCACGGAAACCTGGCTGCCGGCAAATTCATTATCGATAAGGGATCGCTGGAGTTCCGAGGAGGCACTAACCCTCGGCGAACCGGTGACAAGAACCATTACCCTTACCGGATCTGGCGTGACAGCAGCACAGTTTCCGCCCCTGTCCATGGCCAGCAACGAGGCTTTTAAAGTGTATCCCGACCAGCCACAACTGGAAAACAGCACCGGTGAAGACGGCGTTACCGGTACACGTATGCAGTCGATCGCGCTAGTGCCGCAAAAAGCCGGGACTTATACACTGCCATCTATCGTCGTCCATTGGTGGGATACCGTTTCAAACCAGCCCCAAAGCGCGATATTGCCCGCAAAAACCGTCCGCGTCTTGCCCGTGCCAGGAAAGACTTTACCCGACTCTGGCGAACACACCGAAACGGGGCAATCGACGCACTCATTCGATAGCAGTGGCGAGGGTATGGTTGTTGCTAAACCGAATGCACATGGCACCTGGATATTGGCGCTGGCCTTTAGCAACGGACTTGCATTAATTGCAGCGGGCGTTTTCGCCCGCCTCTGGTGGCGCCAGCGCCGCCCCAGGCTGGCATACGCCGACAGGGATAGGGATACGGCGGCGACCGATGCGTCGTTAAAGGAGCGATTTGAGGCAGTAAAAGATGCCGCAAACAGCAATGATCTGACCGGCCTGCGCGAAGCCGTCATTACCTGGGCCAGACTGTTTTGGCAGGACCACCGTATTCATACCCTCGATCACGTGGCACGCAATCTGGACAATCAGGAGATCAAGGCCATTTTTTCGGCTCTGGACAACAGCCTATACAGCGCCGTCCCGGAGATCATGGCCGCCGAAGATCTATCGCGCCTGGTGCGAAACCTCGAAACCGCGGCGCGCAGTCCGGCGCTATCCGACTCGCGCCAACGAGAACGTGACTTGACGACACTGCAACCGCTCTATCCCGGCTAGCAACAACACTACAGTTTTAGAAAAGAAGCTTGACAGAGAAATCACTAAAGGGAGAAAAGTCTGTGCAAATCTGGCACCAAGCCCCCGACCGGGATGCTATCCGAGAAGAACTCGCTACTGGCGCTGCCGGTCATATGGGCATCGAGTTTTGCGACATTGGCGACGACTATCTCTTGCTCGGAATGCAGGTGCGCGAGACAGCCCTGCAACCCTATGGCATCCTCCACGGCGGTGTTTCGTGTCTGTTGGCCGAAACAGTAGGCAGCCACGCCTCCGGCCTGTGTCTCGATCTGGAAAAGCACTACTGTGTCGGACTGGAGATAAACGCTAACCACATTCGCGCGGTGTCATCCGGCTGGGTCTACGGCAAAGCCCGTCCCCTACACCTGGGGCGATCAACTCACGTCTGGGATATCCGCATCAGCGATGAGCAGGATCGCACGGTTTGCGTGTCCCGCCTGACCATGTTGATCAAAAGTCGCTAGGCAGTCTCGAGTAGTCGGGGCCTCCCCTGCCCGAGCCATCGGCTCGAGCCGACAAAATCCGCGTCACCCCATACCTGTCAGAAATACCTATCAGAAAAATCATGGCGCCGGGTTGGAGTAACGGGCATGAATCGCCTCTATACCTTCCTCCACTTCTACTGGCAAGCGGCACTCGATACTCGCGATATTGGTCTTGAGTTGCTCCAGATTAGTCGCGCCAATGATATTACTGGTGACAAAAGGTCGGCTGTTGACGTAGGCCAGCGCCATCGTCGACGGGTCGAGATCGTGCTCGCGCGCCAATTCGATATATGATTCAGCAGCGGCCACCGCATAAGGACCGCT
>DJFY01000010.1:0-17873 GCA_002431545.1 Cellvibrionales bacterium UBA5860
ACCGTGCTCATCTCCGGTGGTGGTACGGGTATCGGGCGTGGTATCGCGCTCCTGTTTGCCCGGCTCGGCGCTAATGTTGCCATTTGCGGTCGGCGTCTCGATCTGCTCGAGGAGACTGCAGCGCTGATTTACCAGGCAGTGCCGGAGGAGGCGCGCGGAACAGTGTTGGTGCAGGCCATGACGATTCGGGACCCTGAAGCTGTGGAGGCTTTGATCGACCGAGTGTGGCAGGTCTGCGGCGGCCTCGATGTGCTTATCAATAACGGAGGTGGGCAGTACGGCCAGGATGCCCTCGAACTTTCCGTAAAGGGCTGGAATGCGGTCATCGACACCAACCTCAATGGCACCTGGTACATGATGCAGACGGCAGCTCGTCGCTGGCGCGACGCGGGCCGTCCCGGGAATGTCATTAATATTGTGGTCAATATTTATCGTGGCACCTTGCAAACGACGCATTCGGCCGCCGCGCGCGCCGGGGTCGTTTATCTCAGCAAAAGTGTCGCAGTCGAATGGGCGCCGCTTAACATACGGGTCAACTGTATTGCTCCCGGCGCCATCGCTTCCAACGGTCTGCGCAATTATCCGCGTGAAGCGGCGGAGAAATTCAGGTATGCCAACCCCATGCGGCGTGCCGGCAATGTTTGGGACATTGCCGAGTCTTGCGCCTATCTGGCGTCCTCAGCTGGTGAATTTATTACCGGCGAAACACTGGCAGTGGATGGCGGCTATCAGATGCTGGGTGAAGTCTGGGCCGCCGGTGAACCGTTATATTTTCGACACGGGCGGGGCGCGTCTCAGGTGGAGGGCGATTAACCGGCGTCAGCCTGCTTCAGGTCGAGTAATACTATTTGGTCTGTTTTATCCCGCCTTCGCTGTCTTGCTGAGAGAAATCAATAATAAATATTAAAATAATAGGATAATTTAATGATTAATAAGCATATTTTATCTGGTTGTCGTGTTCTGGATTTTACCCACGCCCTGGCTGGCCCCACTACAACGCGGCTGATGGCCGAGATGGGTGCAGATGTTGTCAAGGTCGAATTGGCGCCCCACGGCGACATGGTGCGGGCGATGCCTTTTTTCAAAGATGGCCGTAGCGCTTACTTTGTGCAACAGAACCGGGGCAAGAAAAGCCTGTGTCTGGATATTCGTAAACCGGAGGCGTTGGAGCTCCTGAAAAAGCTTATCGGGCAAAGCGACGTGCTTCTGGAAAACTACACGCCCGGTGTCATCGCTGACATGGGTCTGAGCTGGGAAGTCGCTCGTGAAATCAATCCGCAATTGATCTATTGCTCGATATCCGCTTTCGGTCAGAGCGGCCCGCTTTCCGGACTGCCCGGATTCGATTATATGGGCCAGGCCTATTCGGGAGTCACCAGTTTGATGGGCGAGCCGGATGAAGCGCCGGTTATGCCGACTATATCCATGGGTGACGTTAACACGGGGGTACACGCCCTGGCGGCCATCAATGGCGCTTTATACTATCGCTCCCAGGGCGGCGGTGGTCAGTATATCGACTGCTCGCTACTCGACAGTTATTTCCACTGTCATGACCTGAACGTTCAGTTGTGTAGTAATACGAAGGGTGCGGTCCAGCCGACGCGCAACGGTCGTCATCACCCGGCAGTAGCACCCGATGGGATTTTTCGGGGCAGGGATTCCTGTATGTTTATCATTGCCTTGACGCCCAAACAGTGGGAGGCGCTATGCGGCGTGATGGGCCGCACCGAGTTGATAGGCGACCCACGTTACAAGACTTTTAGTGATCGAGCCGCACATCTGGACGAAATTATCGAGATCATCGAAGGCTGGTTACAGTCCATGCCCAGCGACGATGCCTCCAGAGCGGCATTGGAAGCCGCCCACGTGCCGGTGGCGCCGGTGTTGACCCCGGGGGAGGCGATGCAGCACCCTCATCTGGTAGAGCGGGGTACGGTGCGCACCGTCCACGACCGCGTACTGGGTGACTTTCAAATACCGGGTATGCCCCTGCGATTTTCCGAGTTTCCCGAGCCCCTGGGACTGGAGGCGCCGTTTCTAGGTGAGCACAATGCGACTGTCCTCGGCGACATGCTAGCCATGAGCGCCGAGGAGATAGAGCAACTCAAGGCAAGCGGTGTGCTCCACGCAGAGTCGATAGCCGACCCCGGCTGAGGAATAAACCAGCCGGACCTGGCTGCTGTCGCAGTTATCGTCTTGAGTTATCGCGGACTAGCTACCACCGGCGGCGCCTGGCGCATTGGCGTTCACCAGTGTCCGGGAGTTGGCGGACCACTCAAAACCCTGCTGAATGCGATCAAATCGGCGTTGTACCGATTTAATCATGCGTGGGTCGGTGAAGAGGTAAAACTGGTCTGCCAAAATGCCTTCGAGAACCAGTTTGCCTACGACATCCGGGTTGAGTCCCTGCGCCAATAACTCTTCGACACCGCCGGCAACCACGGGTTTATCGCCGGAACTGCCATATTCTGTAGGGCGATGTCGTGCGGCTTCGCCGATATTGGTGGCGACGGCACCGGGGCAGAGCACGGAGACGCCGATGGGCGACTCCTTGAGCTCACTGTACAGAACTTCGCTCATCACCACGGCGGCGAACTTGCTGGCGTTGTAGGGCCCCCAGCCCGGCCCGGCATTGACCAGGCCCGCCATGGAGGAGGTCGTCACGATATGGCCTTCCTCGCCGTGAGCTTTGATTCGGGGTAAAAACGCCGAGATACCGTACTGTACGCCGTGCTGGTTGACACCGATGACCCAGTCCCAGTCCTGTTGCGACAGTTCTTCGTAAGTGCCACCGACGTTGATGCCGGCGTTGTTACACAATACGTGGACTTTGCCAAAGCGCTCGACGGTGGCTTCCGCGGCTGCGAAAACATCCTCCCGTTTGGTGACATCGAGAACCAGCGAAGCCGCTTCCGTGCCGTTCTCAGAAAACTCCTGTTCTACCTCGCGCAGTTGGTCCGCGTCGATATCGGCCAGCATGAGCTTCATGCCCGCGTCTGCGAAGGCGCGTGCCATGCCCAGGCCCATGCCGCTGGCGGCACCGGTGATAAAAGCCACTTTTCCCGCGACGTCTTTCATAGGTTTATCCTTTTTCTAATTGGATTCGGTTTAAAAAATTGCCTTACACGGCGCGAATTTCAGGGTGTAAAAGTCGCTGCGACACCGTGTAAAACAGCTGTAACTTGTGACATGATAATGACACATTTTATCGAGATGGTTTGGTAAATCATGACGCAGACATCTTCAAGCATCTCTGCTGGCAGCAATGAAGCTGGCGCTACTTCAAATCCTTCACCGCGCAATCTGATCGATTACCCCCTGGTGGATGCAGATTGCCACTACTACGAGCCGGACGATTGCTATACCCGGCACATGGAGCCGAAATATCGCGATGATGCGATCCAGGTAGTACGTGGCCTGAGCAAGCATGCTCAGGTGCATTTTCGTGGCAAGCGGGTGAGTTTTTTCAGTGCGCCCCCCGGCGAGCATGCGGGTAAACCCGGCTCCTACAAGGCTTTCTATCAGGATGACAATCATACCGGCGCCCATATCCTGGCGGCCGACCCGATTTCCTGTTTTGACCTGCCGGAATCCATGCAAAGGGACAAGCGTCTTGCGTGGCTGGACAAGCACAATGTTGAAGCGGGGATTTTCCTGCCCTCCCTGGGTGTCGGTGTCGAAATGGAGCTACGCGATGCGGGCCCGGAAGTGGTTATGGCGAATCACCGAGCGTTCAACAAGTGGATTCGCGATGACTGGGGCTGGGATTACCAGAATCGGGTCTTCAGCGCGGCCCAGCTTTCGCTGGTTGACCTTGACCTGGCGATTCAGGAACTGGAGCGTGTTTTGAAAGAAGGGGCCCGGTTGGTGAACCTCATTGCCGGGCCGGTTCTGGGCCGTTCGCCGGCGGATCCCTATTTCGATCCCTTCTGGGCGCGCTGCGAGGAGGCGGGTGTTCCGGTATCCTTCCACCTGGGCAATGCTGGCTTTGAAGAACTGGTTTCCGCCGCCTGGGGTGAAAACCCGCGGCCACAACACCACCGGGTCTCCGCGTTTCAGCACATGATCGGCATGATGGAGCGGCCGGTTACAGATACGCTGGCAGCACTTATCATGCATAACCTCTTCGGCCGATTCCCGAACCTGCGCGTGGCGTCCATCGAAAACGGCTCATCCTGGGTCAAGCCGTTGCTGAAACGCCTCGACAAGGCAGCGAAAGTGGCGGGCTCCAATTTCACCTTCGGTATGCTGCACGACAGGCCCAGCCGGATTTTCCTTGATCGTATTCGTGTATGCCCATTCCCCGAAGACAACATTCCGGAACTGATCGATGCGGTGGGCCCGGATGTGGCGATATTCGGTTCCGACTGGCCGCACCCGGAAGGCCTGGTCGATCCGATTGAGTTTGCCGACGGGCTTGGCGGATTGAGCAAAGAGGAGGTGCGCAAGGTCATGCGCAGCAACACCGCCGGTCTTCTTGGGCTAGAAGCCTGAATTAAATAAACCACGCAATAAAGAGTCTGTCGCCGGTGTTGGCAGCCCCTAACGCGCATGCCGTTGCCGCGATGGCGTTAACGGTTGTCGCGCTTTACCTTTTTACTCGAGACAAGTGGCCGCTGGAGTTAACTTCCCTCGGTCTGTTGGCGGTGTTGACGGCGGGTTTCGCGCTTTTTCCCTACCAGGACTTCGACCCACTGCACCTCTTTTACGGCTTTGCTCACGAAGCCCTGATCGCCGTTTGCGCCCTGATGGTACTCGGGCAGGGCCTGGTTAGAACAGGGGCGCTGGAGCCCATTGGCCGCATGTTGGCTCACTTGTGGGCGCGTGCGCCACGTTTCAGTCTACTGGTCGTTTTGGTCGTCGGCGCGGTGCTCTCCGCCTTTGTCAACAATACCCCGATTGTTGTGTTGTTGCTGCCTATTCTCGTCAGCGTTTGCCTGCGCAGCGGTACTTCGCCGTCATCGGTCCTGATGCCCATGGGTTTCGCGACCCTGGTCGGTGGTATGGCGACTACGATCGGTACTTCTACCAATCTGCTGGTCGTCAGTGTAGCTGCCGATCTGGGCTTGCCGCGCTTCGGTATGTTCGATTTTGTCGTGCCTGCCGCCATTGCCGCCGGTGTCGCTTCGGTGTATCTGTGGCTGATTGCTCCCCGTTTGCTGCCGGACCGGCAGCTGGATCTCACCGACGCTTCACCCCGGCTTTACGATGCCAGATTATTGCTGTCGCCGGGGTGCCGAGCCTGCGGTAAAACTCTGGCGGAGACCATCGCACTTTCCGGAGGGCAACTGAAAATCCAACGGATTCGCCGCGGCGATACCTTCCTTACGCCCTTGCCCGATGTTGTCCTGAAGGAGGGTGACCAGTTACGCACACGCGATACGCCACAGAACCTCAAGGCGTTTGAAGAGGCACTGAAAGCGGTGCTTTACTCCGGTGACAATCGCGTCGATGAAGACCACCCCCTGACAGCAGAGAACCAGGTGCTGGCGGAAATCGCCGTGGTCCAGGGTTCGGATCTGGACCGCACCAATCTGGCCTACGCACGCTTTATCGACCGCTACCAGTTGGCGGTGCTGGCACTACACCGGGCGGGAGAGGACATTCTGAAGCCCGACGAGGAAATTCCAGAGGTGGTCCTGAGGACCGGCGATGTGCTGCTGGTGCAGGGGTCGGGCGATCAGGTTACTGCTCTGAAAAAATCCACCGAGTTCCTGGTGCTGGACAGCAGTATAGACCTGCCGAAAACCGAGAAAGCCGGTACCGCTCTGTTTATTCTTGCACTGGCAGTAGGTCTGGCAGCAGTGGGTTTGTTGCCGATTGCAATCTCGGCCCTCGCTGGAGCCTGTTTCATGCTGCTTACCCGGTGTTTAAGCCTGGGCGCGGCCATTCGCGCCATCAGCCCGTCGGTGTACTTCGTGGTCGTCGTCAGCCTGGCGCTGGGTATGGCGTTGCAGGAAACCGGTGCCACAATCTATGTCACAGAGGCATTCCTGCTGATGACGGCAGATGCCAGTCCTACTGTTGTGCTTTCGGCGTTGATGCTGATGCTGGCAGTGCTTACCAACGTAATTTCCAACAACGCTGCGGCGGTTATCGGCACACCGATCGCCGTAGGTATTGCTGCTCAGTTGGGCCTGCCGGCCGAACCCTTTGTGTTGGCGGTGCTGTTCGGTGCCAACATGAGCTACGCCACACCGATGGCTTATAAAACCAACCTGCTGGTAATGAGCGCGGGCAATTACACCTTTGGCGAATTCGTCAAGGTCGGGACGCCACTCACCCTGTTGATGTGGCTGACGTTAACCTGGGTGTTGAGCGCGATCTATTTTTAAGCTATCGGCGAAAATCGCGTGGTGCCCGGAGTTAATAGCGAACCAACGCGCGATAAGTAAGAACTGAACTACTTTCTGCAGGGACGTCCAGGAGCCATTCAATCTGATTGGCAGAGATCTTCTGGTGGCGTTGACTTTCCTCGAGGATTTGCCAGTCGCTGGGCAGGGTTTCCCGCACAGTCACGGTCTGCGATTTTTTCTTGGCGTTGTGCAGAGTGATTTTGTATGCAGTCTCCAGGGCGTGTTTGTAACGCCCACTGGCAGCGCGTTTCTCGAAATCCGTCTGTATCCGGTCGGCCGAGACGTCAAAAGCCTTGCCCAGATGCAGGCGAACCGGGCGATTCTTAGCGGTGTGATCGATGCGGTCTTCACCGACAAACTGGGCGTGGCCGGCGCTGTCTTCCTTGTAGACGCGTACGATGCCTTTTGGTAGCGGCATCCCGAGGTTGCTCGATGTCTTGTTTGAGAATTGCAGATTAACGCTGACTTTTTCGGCCCCTATGGGGTTGGGATAGTGGCCCCGATAGTAGTAGCCACCGCCCTCCAGTATGAGGTTTTTCTTTACCGGGACGCGCTGTGCGGTAAACAGGCTGACCTGCTTGCTTTGTTTGTTCTCTATATCGGTGGTGCGGGGCAGGGTATAGAGATGGTATTCCAGCAGCGCTTCTTCGCTGACCTCGTCCCGTGCCATGGTAGCCATCATAGTGTCGACCTGCGCGCGTGGCGATGCTTGCCGAACCCGGTTGAGGTCTCCGGCCACGAGTTGTACCTTACTGTCGCGGTAAGGCGAGCCGCTTTGGTTGGTAAGGGTGATCCAGCTTTGCAGGTCCAGAGTAGTGTCGTCGGCAGAGAGAGCCGCAGTGTAGTCGGCCTGCCAGGACAAGCCGCCGGTCAGATAGCTGAGTTCAATGTCCTGCATGCCGCCCCTGGCATTTTCGATGTGGGTTACTAGTGTGGGTCGGTCGCGCAGACGTTCCGGTACACGGTCAAATATAAGCCGGCCGCTGGCGGCCGTTTCGATACGATCTTTATATTGTAGTATCACGCCCTGGTTGTTGCTGAGTACACGCGCCTGTTCGATGGTTTCTTCGCCGGTCGCCGGGTTAGTGCGTGCCACGCGAATAGTTTCGCCAATGTATTTGTCCAGTAACGTGTCGGGCGAAAGTAAGTCAAAATTAAAATTCTGTTCCAGTACCCGTAGCGACCGACCTTTCTGGAGACTATGCAGCAGGGCAGTTTCGGGCTGAATTCGCGCGCTGACATCGCGAATCGCCAGGCGCGACTTCCCCTGGGGGAGAGACACCTTGCGCCGATCCTTAACCAGCGCCAGATCTTCGTTGTAAATGGTGACCGCAAGTCCCGTTTGTTCCTCCAGTGTGATGCGAATTTCTGCTTTGCTGTCACTTGCTGTCTGAGCCGCTGCCCCGATTGAAGCGCAGAGGGCGAGAAGACAAACACCCACGAGACGAAGATCTACGAGACCGGGGCCGACCGAAAGTTTCGTTATGGAGACTGCCGTGCGTGGCAACGAAGGGGGCATATCCATGCGTGGTTTTCCTATTGTCGGTGAAAGGGAATAGAACGCGGGTCCGGGTGAGCCGTTGACAGAATAGCAACCGGGGCCGCTCCACGTATCGATGATGTCGCCATCCGTGCAGACATTAAGTAAGTCGCCGGTGCCTCGATCATCGATCGCCGTTATACCGCTTCCCCGGCCAATTGCGCCGGTTGCCCGGCATTGTAAAGCAGAGATTACAGAGCGAGGGGGCGAACCGGATCGGCACCGTCCCAGTTTCTGGCGGCGTTTTCAACCATCAGAAACATGTTCTTGAAGACGTCGTTGTTGTCCCAGAGCTCCGTGTAGTGGCCGACGCTGTCCAGGGTGTCGAAATAAACTACGGGCGCACCACCGAGCGAACATTCAAAAGCCGCTTGGTATCCCTGTTCGATATAGCGCTGATACGTGCCTCGATAATCCTCAGGCATCAGGGCAATATGGTGCGCACCGCGACCGCCTCTTTCTTGAAAGTCCCGATAGACAGAGTCGGCTTCGTTGTGCTGGACGATCAGTTCGATCTGTAAATCGCCGCTGTTACCGAGAGCGATGGAAATATCCAAGTGGGTCGAAGCCCCGTAATATTTCTGATCCTCCAGCGGGCAGTGTTCAATAGTGAAAAACGGTCCGGCGCCAATAGTTTCGGTCCAGTAGCGCAGTGCCGCGTCCAGGTCGGTCACGACATATGCCAGTTGCCTCACTGTACCCAGGGGTTGCGTCATGGTTTCAGCCTCCGCTTCTCATTAAATTATCAGGGTCTGTCGAGACTAATTTGGTGATTTCTTCAGTGGCTAAACGATGATCTCTGTACTGGCTAAAATAGAGCAGTAAGTCGTTTTCGGCAGGGCTCACCGTTCAGTATAAACAGGTCCCGAGCGGTCATTAGACCTTCGCTCAGTGGTGGTGGGCGACACCGGCGCCGGCGGGTATGCGAATGTCGTCGACCAGATCCTGAATCTCCGCCGGTGGCGGTGCAGTCATGCGGCTTACCCCAAGCGTTACCGCGATATTGAGCAACGCGCCGACGGTACCAAAACCGGTTGGCGATATACCGAAGATCCAGTGTTTAGCGCTATTCAGCTCGGGCGCCACAAAATTAAAGTAAACGATATAACTCACCGTGGCCGCGAGGCCGACGAGCATGCCCGCGATAGCGCCCTGGCGATTTACACGTTTCGAGAAAATACCCAACATGATCGCCGGAAACAGCGACGCTGCCGCCATACCAAAGGCAAAGGCGACGGTCTGCGCGACAAAGGCCGGCGGATTGATGCCGAACCAGCCGGCGATGATGATAGCGGCGATTGCTGCCAGGCGCGCGAACAGGAGTTCCTGTTTGTCTGTGATACTGGGCAACAGGGTGCGTTTCATTAAATCGTGGGAAATCGAAGCCGATATCACCAGTAACAGGCCGGCTGCAGTGGAGAGTGCCGCGGCGACGGCGCCGGCGGCAATCAGCGCCACCACCCAGTTGGGCAGTTGAGCGATTTCCGGGTTTGCCATCACCATGATGTCCCGATCGACGTAGATTTCGTTTGCGTTATCCGTAGGCTGATTGCTCAGGGTGCGCTCGCCGTGCTTGCCTCGCGTTTCGGTAAACTGGGGTTTGACGGGATCCAGGGCAGCACCGGCACGGTATTGGATAACACCGTCGTCGTTTTTGTCCCGCCACGCAATCAGACCGGTATTTTCCCATTTGCTGAACCAGGCGGGCGCTTCCGCATATGGTGTTTCGTTGACGCTTTCGGACAGATTCAAGCGGGAAAAGGCTGCCACCGCCGGGATGGTGGTGTACATCACGCAGATAAAAGCCAGCGCATAACCGGCTGATTTACGCGCGTCGGAAACCTTGGGCACGGTAAAGAAGCGCACGATAACGTGGGGCAGGCCGGCAGTACCCACCATTAGCGCGGCGACGATAGCCAGGGAATCGATCTTACTGCGCGTAGCCGCAGTGTAGGCGCCAAAACCCAGTTCGACGGTAACCTGATCAAGCTTTTCCAATACAGTCAGGCCGGAGCCGTCGTTGAGCCGGTCGCCAAAACCGAGTTGCGGTATGGGGTTGTCCGTCCACATGATGGAGAGGAACACAGCCGGCACCAGAAAGGCAAAGATGAGCACGCAGTACTGGGCTACCTGCGTATAGGTGATGCCTTTCATACCGCCCATCACCGCGTAAAAAAACACGATGGCCATACCGATAACCACGCCGGTGCTAATGTCGACCTCGAGAAAACGCGAAAACACGATACCGACACCGCGCATCTGACCGGCAATATAAGTGAACGAAATAAATATCAGGCAGATAACGGCTACCACCCGAGCAATATCTGAGTAATAGCGGTCGCCGATAAATTCCGGTACGGTAAAACGGCCAAATTTACGCAGGTAAGGTGCCAGCAATAGCGCCAGCAGAACGTAGCCCCCGGTCCAGCCGATCATGTAGACCGCCGCGTCTCGACCGGCAAAGGCGAGCAAGCCAGCGACGGACAGGAAGGATGCGGCACTCATCCAGTCGGCTGCGGTCGCCATGCCGTTGACGACGGGGTGCACACCACCTCCCGCCACATAAAACTCTTTGGTCGAGGCGACGCGCGACCAGATGGCGATACCGATATAAAGCGCGAAGGAGGCGCCGACAAAGATATAACTGAGTAATTGGGTATCCAAGATCCGATTCCTTAATTCGTGCCTGGCGGAGTTTTTTATCGGCGTGACGAACTGATATTGAGCCGATGCTGGAGATGTTTGATGGCGGGCTCAAGCAGCGCTGTTATCGTCGTCATCGACCCCGTGCGCGCGCTCGATGCGCTGCATCCAGAAGTGATAGATAAAAATTATCACGACAAAACACAACATGGCGCCCTGCTGGGTAAACCAGAAACCCAACGGAAAGCCGCCAAGGCGAAACTGGTCCAGCCAGTCGCCGAGGATAATGCCGCACACAAATGACACAAAAGCCCAGGCTGCCAAAAGCGTGGTTAACACTTTTATATTCGCCTGCCAGTAGCTTTTCAGCCGTTCTTCGGTCAGTGTTTCAGTGTCGTGATGAGAGTGAGTGGGCAGATTTTCCGCCTCGTCGTGGTGGTACACGGTTTCTGGTCCGTCCTGACCGGCAACGATTTTGGAATCGGCAGGATCGTTACTTTGCCCCATGGTTTCCCCTGTTTTTGATGCGTCGTTTATGTTCTTGAGAAGCAGAAATTTTTGCAAGCGAAACACTGGCAATTCAGCAGCCAAATGTCAACCTGTTGTCGCTAATGATGCCGTCGCAACGCGCCATCGAAATGAGAGCTACAGCCAGATAACGACCTCTGGGTGATCTTTTTCGATAATCTCGCGATAGCGTTCTTCCAGTTTGTTCCGGCGAATTTTCAGTGTTGGCGTCAGCAGGTCGTTTTCGACGGTCCAGCTTTCGTCACTGACAATAATGTGGTCCAACTGCTGGTGGCTTTCGAGTTCGGCGTTTACCGCGACGACGGTATCGTGCAGGGTTTGATGGGTTTTCTCGTCGCGAGTGCTCAGGTGCTCGCCAAGCACGACCATCGCCACGGGTTGTTTGCGTCCGGAACCGAGTACGCAGACCAGCTCGATATCCGCGTTTCGACCCAGCATGCTCTCGATGGGTACGGGTGCCACATACTTGCCTTTACCCGTTTTAAACTGTTCTTTGACACGGCCTATGATGCGGTACACGCCCTTGTCGTCCAGCGAAGCGCAATCGCCAGTATGAAACCAGTCGTTTGAAAAGACCTCTGCCGTCGCCTCCGGATTTTTGTAATACTCTGTAAAAACAGAGTCTCCTCGAATCAGAATTTCATCTTCGTCGGACAATTTCATCTCCACGCAACTGATGGGTCGGCCGATGCTGCCGATCGTGCTTGCCTCAAAGGGTATCGCTGCACAGGCCATGCCGCTGGTTTCCGTCATGCCCCAGCCCTCGCAAATGTTCACGCCGAGACGGTGATACCAGCGCAGGATAGAAGGTGATATGGGGGCGGACCCGGAACCGGCGAGACGGCAGTTGTCGAGGCCCAGATTTTTGCGGATTTTGCGCGCAACAAAACCGCTTACCAGCGGGATTTTCAGCAAACGCTGCAACTTGTTATCCGGCATTTTAGCGAGCACGCCGGCCTGAAACCGCGTCCAGAGACGGGGTACCGAGATAAATAGCGTGGGCCGGGCGTGTTTTACGTCGTCGACAAAAGTGTCGAGTGACTCGGTAAAATAGATTTCGTCGCCGCCGTAAACGGAAGCCCATTCGACTGCGCAGCGTTCGGTGATATGCGCAAGAGGCAGATACGACATGCAGCGATCGTCTGGCGTCAAGGCGAAATCATTCGCGCAGGCGTCGGCGGAGGCTGCGATATTTTTGTGTGTCAGCACCACACCCTTAGGCAGGCCGGTGCTGCCGGATGTGTACACCAGCGTCATAGTGTCTGAGGGTGCCGCATCGACGGTTTTCTCGAGTGCAGGGTGCTTTTCAATCCAGCCTCGCCATTGGTGCTCGCATGGAAGCTGGGCTTCCGGCAACGCAATGCGTGGCAGGCCAGGTAGCAGAGCCTGTTCCGCAGCTTCCGTGTTCTCGAGGGCGCCGAGAAAAATAGCCCTGGCGCAGCTGTGGGACAGTACGTGCTCGATGGTTTGTACCCCGGCCGTGGTGTAGATTGGCACGCTGACCAGGCCCGCCATGGCAATGGCGAAGTCAGCAATAAACCATTCCGGTGAATTCTTGCCCAACAATGCTATGCGATCGCCCGGCTGGAAACCCTGATCGAGTAAACCTTTGGCAATACGACGTGCCTGTTCATCGACGTCAGCCCAGGTCAGTGAGCGCCAAACCCGATTTTGCGGCTGGTGAAGATAGGGCTTGTCCGGATGGGTGGCAATGCGGTATTGAAGTTCCTGTAGCGGCAGGCGGTATTCCATGGATTAACTCCGAAGTCTGTTATTTGCTGATTTTATACAATCTTTCCGTTTTGGTAGCCGGCCAAGCCAGCATGTTTTTTGCGATTTGCCTTTAAGCCGAGCATGGATTGCAAATCAGAGATAACAGGGTGGCTGATTATTTGTCTTCCTGTTCAAGATGAAAACTATATAGAAAAACCTCGCCTATGACACAGGCGGCGTTGTCTGGAATAGAAGGGTAGTGCTTGATAGCAATGACGGTCTTGGCGATCTCCGAATCTGGGCTTGTTTCATCCCAGAACTTGTAACCAATGAGAGTGGAATTCTCGTCGATGGCGATAATAATGGCGTGATCACCGTTGTTTTCAGGCCGTAGAACTTCAGACCTTTTTAATTCTTTCGCTAAAAACCTGGTCATTGTCGAGGTTAGAAACCTTCTCCCGCTTTCCTCGACACAGGCGATACCATCTTTAGTTAGGCCGTTAACTGAAATGCTGAGTTCGCCGCGAAAGGTTTTGGTTTCACTACCCGACGCGAGCGCTAACGCGGCAAAGAGTATTCCAGTGAAAATAAAAACCAATAAGGGGTGAAATGCGATGGTCATTTGTAATTTGAGTACCTAAAGGAACGCCTACTAGAACGCTATAGCTTTGCGGTAAATAGAGTTCGTAACTGATTTATTATCGAGGGTGAGAATCTATGTCACGTTCGATAACCCAACAACGCGGATTATTCGAATAGCCTATTTTCTCATAGTACGTGTTCGCTAAGGGCGCTGCGATTAAAATGAGTCTACAGTGCTTGCCTAACTGCTGTTGCGTCAGAATTTGAAGTCGTTTCCCGATGCCGGTTTTTTGATGCGTTCTAGTAACAGCCAGATCAGAAAGATAACAAGCGTAGTGAAAATCAGTGACCGAACGGGCGATACCTACTAATTTATCGGCGTCCCATGCGCTGATTACAAGATTGCTGTTATTTATCATGCCTTCGATGCATGCTCGGTCTTCGACTGGACGGCGCTCGCCCAAAGTGGAGCTATTCAGCAGCTCGATAAACTGATTAGTCGTTATGGGCGTATTTGTTTTGTACTCGATACTCATAAATTCCTTTTTAGGCACGAGGAGGTTAGATTAGGTAAAGGTAGTGGTTTCGTTACGTATTTTCGGCCAGACATTCTAATGGAAAGTTCTGTCGATTTTCACCAGGGCTTATTCGGTTCTGTATAAGCTGTAATTATACCGGCTCGACTATTATTTATGTATTGGAACTTTTTCGCCCGCTTGCCGTGATGCTCTTTGTCGACTGACCATGTCGTAGTCTAATCAGGTTTTCCGGCGAGAATGCTTGTGACTACCGCGTTTGAGTCTGATCCGGTCACATGTCGGCCTACCTTCACTCTTGCAGATTATTTGAATGTTGGTTAGTGAAATGATCCGCCGATCAGGTTGCGCGCCATCACCAGGCGCTGTACTTCGCTAGGGCCTTCGCCGATACGGCGTATGCGCATCTCCCGATACCAACGTTCAAGCGGCAGGTCCTTGGTCATGCCATACCCGCCGTGAATCTGCATCACACGATCGACCACGCGGCCGCCGGCCTCGCTACCTAACAGTTTGGCCATGGCGGCTTCAGTGCGAAAATCTTCACCGCGATCAGCTTTTTGCGCGGCTTCCAGGCACACGTGTCGCGCGGTGCGGATGTCGATCTCATTGTCGACGATCATCCACTGAATAGCCTGCCGGGAGGCCAGTAGGCCGCCAAAGGTTTCGCGGATTTTTACATATTCAATGGCCATTTCCTGGGCCCGCATAGCCACGCCGATACAACCGGCGGCATAGGGAATACGATAACGGGACAGGCGATCATTGGCGATGGCAAAGCCTTTGTTGAGTTCACCGAGGATGTTTTCTTCGGGTATCCGCAGGTCCTCAATCTGTATTTCGGTGGCGTACTTGGTGGAGCGCAGCGTATGCACGACGCGGCGTACGTGGAAGCCGGGCATGTCGGTATCGACGATAAAACAGGTGACGCCATTGCGGCCTTTATCTTCTGAGGTGCGGGCGAACAGGATGCCGAAATCGGCATGGTCGGCACCGCTGATAAAGATCTTCGAACCATTGAGTACCCAGTCGTTGCCGTCCTTTACAGCACGGGTCTGGATGGCCCGACCAGGATCCGAACCGCCGGAGGGTTCAGTCAGGCCGAAGAACGACGTTTTTTCGCCACGCAATACCGGGTAGAGATATTTTTCTTTTTGTTCTTCGGTGGCCTCGTAGAGCTGGGCCAGGCCGGCGCCACCGAAGACGTTGTAACAGGGGTTGTAGAGCCCGGCCCGATGCTGGGCCATTTCGAATGCGAGCAGTGTCTGGGTGGTGACATCGACGTCGGGGCCGCCAAATTCCGGTGGAATGCCCAGGCCGTAGAGTCCCATCTTGCGGGTCATTTCTTTCAGACGCGTGCTGTCTTCAGGATCAATTTCCCCGGCATCCGGGTCGAGCTTGTCTTCGAGCGGACAGATTTCTTCGCGGACGAAGCGGCGCACCATGTCGACCAGTATTTGTTGTTCTTCGGATAACTGGTAATCCATGTTGTTCTCCCGTTAAAAATAAACTGTTCACGCGTTTTACTGCGTTGAAGTCAGTGTAGTCCCGTAGGGCCATGCATCCACGCAGCGCAAGACAAGAGTGTGGAGGACGGGGCGTGTCGCGGGCGCGTGGCGACTAATTCGGGGACAGAACGCCAACCTTGTGGGGGTATTCGTCTTTAACGCGCTCCGGTAACTCACCGTAGTCGAACTGATGTAACATCAGCAGTTCTTCGTAGCGGCTGATGTACTGTTGGTTGACTTCGTAACGAAAGCGCGTGGGCTTGCTTTCGCGGGCCTGCATCTCCCGAGTCAGTTCGCCGTGCAGACCGAACAGAGAGCGGCCGCCGGCGTAACCGATATAAAAAATATTGTCGTTTTCGTCCGCTAGTTGATAAACCCCGAGTTGACCCTGCACCGAAACGAGGTTTTCCGGCGTCAGGTCCTGAAAGGGTTTGTTGAGTCGAATGGACATGGCTGCCCTCCGGTATAGTGCTAGCGGCCTTTAAACACTGGCGTGCGCTTTTCCAAGCGCGCGGCCGTACCTTCGCGGCCGTCCTCGCTGGCGCTGGCGATTTCAACCAGTTTGTCGACGTCTTCGTGATAGATGCCTTCGCGAAAACGCATTTGCCGTACCAACAGGCCCTTCATCGCTTTCAGTGAAAGCGGGGCGTTGGCGGCCAGGCGGTCGATAATTTTCTGGGTCTCGGCCTCGAATTCATCGGGTTCGGCAACACGGGCAATCAGACCCATAGCGTGCATTTGCGTCGCCGGGAAGGGGTCGCCAAGAAAAAGAAACTCCCGGGTTTTTACCGGGCCGGCGACCTCCATCAGTTTTTTAGCCAGGAACCAGGTTGGAGCGAGACCAATTTGTGCCAGCGACATGCCGAAGCGCGCGGTGCTGACAGCGACCACGATGTCGCAATGTAGGGCGAGTTCGTTACCGCCGGCAATGGCATCGCCCTGCACCACGCCGACAACCGGCAGGGGATAGGTTTCTATGGCGTACAGCATGGTCTCGATGGGGGCGATACCGCCAATGGTTTCCTGCCGCGCCTTGAGGTCCATACCGGCACAAAATACCGGGCCTTCGGCGCGAATCACGGTTAGACGCTCACTTTCGGGAGGCGTCACTTTGAAAGCCGCCTCCAGCTCTTCGAGCATCTGGTTATCGAGCGCATTGCGTTTATCGGCGCGGGTCAGGGTGACGGTACGGACGGCACCATTTTCTTCAACGCGTATTCGGGACATCGGGTTGTTATTCCTTTTTTCAGTTAATCGATAAGTGTTATGAGTTAATGCGCAAGTAGCAGAGTTTAGGGGCTCGGTAATCGATGTAGCCCCCATATTAGTCGCGATAGGATGGATCCCGGGCGTCGATGGTACGCAGCAAGGCTGGCCATGCCAGGTCAGCACCTTTGCCAAACGCGCGGGCACCTTGTTTTTTGGTCAGTTCCTGTACTTCCTGCGTCGGCAACTGCAGGGGCACACCACCTGTCAACGCGGCCACCTGCACGTCACAGGCACGCTCCAGATAGTAGAGCCGGTAAAAGGCATCGGCAGCGCTGATGCCGCAGGTGAGCAGCCCGTGGTTGCGCAGGATCATGGTCCATTCCTCGCCCAGGTCGGCAACCAGGCGGACTTTTTCTTCGGGATTAAGGGCCACGCCTTCGTAATCGTGGTAAGAGATCGAGCTCAGCGCCACCAGAGAGGTCTGGGCCAGTGGCAGCAAGCCATCCCGGTGGGCTGAAACCGCCATGCCGGACGTGGAGTGGGTGTGAAAGACGCACTTGACGTCGGGGCGTGCCTCGTGAACGGCGCTGTGTATCACGTATCCAGCCTTGTTGATTTTGTAGGGCGATTCGCTCATCAGGTTGCCTTCCAGATCGACCTTGACCAGACTTGAGGCAGTGATCTCATGAAACATGAGGCCAAAGGGGTTAAGCAGGAAATGTTCGTCAGGACCCGGTACCCGCATGGATATGTGCGTGGCAATGACATCATCCCAGCCAAAGTGTGCCACCAGGCGATAACAGGCGGCGAGTTCCACGCGGGCGTTCCACTCTTCGGCTGAAACGCTGGATTTGAGCGACGGGGTGGCGACCTGAGCGGGAGCATTCATCGATTTGTCCTCACTGGATAATCATATTCGCTTACGAGTATAGCGCCTGATATGGCGGTTGCTGCAAATTGGCCTGAAACCGCGACGATGATCCCGGTCGTGGACAGCCTCTCCCAAAACATTAATACTGATTCTGGCCGCCCTGCAAGGATGTCAACGAGGCGCCCGAATGTTGCGGCATGACCCTGGGGAAAGAGCGCCGGCAAAGCCGTGGAACTGCTTTTGGGGAGAGACTCGCGAGTGGCTTTGGGCTTTAAGTCCCGTAGACTGGCCTTTAGAAATTTTGCACGGGGTTTGTATGACAGCGGAGCCGGCCAGCGGATTGACTGCCCAGAGCCAATAGGACTGCCCAGAGCTAATAGAATTGCC
>DJFY01000010.1:18220-23896 GCA_002431545.1 Cellvibrionales bacterium UBA5860
TGTAAAGAATCAGTTTCCATGGAATCCCATATCAGCACAATTGACGCCATTACCTTTGTCACCTCCGATATGCAAGACAGTGTGGCTTTTTACCAGAACCTGGGAATGAGGGTGCGTTACGGTGGCGAGACTGCACAATTTACCAGCCTGTCGGCGGGAAATTGCCACGTTAATCTAGTGCGCGGCGATCCCCTGGAAAACGGCTTTTGGGGCCGGGTTATTTTTTTTGTCGACGATGTGGATGCGACGTATCGCCAGGTTTTGGCGGCAGGTTACAACACAGAAACTGAACCTGCGGACGGGAGTTGGGGTGAGCGCTACTTCCATGTGCGCGACCCGGACGGTAACGAATTGAGTTTTGCCCGGCGCCTGGACGCCGGAGCAGAGCAGTGAACGAGCGGGTCTTGTGGTTCCTGCACTAGGCAAGACCCCGTTGCGGCAATAGACTACAGCGATTTGACAGACAGGGGAGGCAGACTATGTACCCGGGAACTTGGGCAGAAAAATCACCGGAAAAGGCCGCGGTTATCGAGGCGCGCAGCGGTAAACAGATCACCTACCGGCAACTCGACGACTACTCGAACCAGCTCGCGCAGTTGATGTGGGACAAGGGCCTACGCCGCGGGGATCACGTGGCTATCTTTATGGAGAACAACCTCCGTTATTTTGATGTGATGTGGGCTGCGCTGCGCTCGGGGCTGTACCTGACCACCATTAATCGTTATCTCACGGATGAAGAGGCGGGTTATATTCTTGATAATTGCGAAGCGAAGATTCTCATCACGTCCCATGCCCTGGGTGATGTGGCGGCAAACCTGCACCGGTTCGCGCCGAACTGTCACACCTGGCTGATGGTGGATGGCGTTGTCGACGGTTACGAGTCTTACGAAGAGGCGATCGATCGCTATCCAGCCCGGTGCCTCGAAGAAGAGCCTGCAGGGCAGTACATGCTGTATAGCTCGGGGACCACCGGGCGGCCCAAGGGCGTGATCAAACCGCTGGCAAAGCGAAGTATCAGCGAAGATGCGGGTCCGGTTGCCGCCCTGCAAAAAAATCTCTGGCATGTAGATGAGCGCTGCATCTACCTGTCTCCCGCGCCGATGTACCACTCGGCACCGCTTTCATTTTGTACTGGCATAACAGCACAAGGCGGCACTGTCGTCATGATGCCAAAATTCGATGAGGTCGGGGCTCTGGAGGCGATCGAGAAATATCGAGTGACACACAGCCAGTGGGTGCCCACCATGTTTACGCGCATGCTAAAAATGCCTGAGGAAGAACGCACGCGCTTTGATTTATCTTCGCATCAGGTGGCCTTGCATGCCGCGGCGCCCTGTCCGGAAGGCATCAAGCGACAGATGTTTGACTGGTGGGGGCCGATCATTTACGAATATTACGGCGGTACAGAACTCAATGGCTTGACACACTGTGGCCCCGAGGAGTGGCTGGCGCATCCCGGTTCGGTCGGTAAGCCCATCCTGGGGACGTTGCACATTTGTGATGAAGACGGCCAGGAGTTGCCCGCAGGCGAGACAGGTATCGTCTATTTTGAAATGCCTTACATGCCTTTTGAGTATTACAAGGAGCCCGACAAGACCAGGGACTCTCAACATCCCAAGCACGACAACTGGTCAGCGCTTGGCGACGTGGGCTATCTCGATGAGGACGGGTTTTTGTATCTGACGGACCGGGCGACGTTCATGATCATCTCCGGCGGCGTCAATATCTACCCACAGGAAATCGAGGACGCGCTTATCCTTCATGAAAAAGTAGCTGACGTTGCCGTGGTGGGTGTCCCCAACGAAGAGATGGGCGAGGAGGTCAAGGCCGTAGTTCAGCCGGCGAAGGATGTCGAGCAGAGCGAGGAACTGGCGGCGGAAATTCTTGCTTATGCGCGGGAACATATCTCCCACTACAAATGCCCGCGCAGCGTGGACTTTATGGAAGAACTGCCGCGTTTGCCGACAGGAAAGCTCTACAAGCGATTGATCAAGGACCGCTATTGGGGCAAACACGACTCGCGTATTGTGTAGTTGCTAATGCCCTGGCTCTAGATTGCCCGTGCATGACTTACTTTCGGAAGCTGTTTTTCGGGCCACTATGTCCACGCAGGATTTATGTGTCCAGATGGGATTTACTTCCAGTTCAGCTTCACGTCGGGGCAAGCCCATCGCCATAGAGAAGCTGGTTGCCCGAGCTTTTGATGCCTTGGGCCGCTTGCTTCAGGGTAGCCCCGCCCGAGACACGTCAGTGATATCGAACAGGGTGGTTAGGGCATTGCCTCCATAAAGGATCTGAATTTGTGGTGTGCGCGCACAAACCATGCGGCCGTGGCCTTGGCTTCGCCGGCAAATATCAATTTCGGATAACGGCTAATCACCTCGTCGAGAACATCTTTTTGTTTGTCATGCATGTCGACAAAAAAGAGATGCCGCCCTGCATCGAGCTCCTTTTCGAATTGTTTGAACTGGTAATGCGGTTCCTGGATACCCAAAAAACCGCCTTCCCAGGTGCAAAAGCCCAGTACGACGATGGCGAGACAGATAAAGGGAATCCACGTCCACGACTCCGGTAGTCCCGAGAAGTAGGCGCCGACGAGTACAAGGGGGGCGGCGATAAGACCGACAACGGCGCCGCGTTTCATAGATCTGACGACGTCTGTTCGCATTACCGCCTCGACTTCGTGGAGATGCTCATGACTGGTCACGCCCGCATCATCTCTGCTTAGAACATGTATTTGCGGGGCCACCAGCCCGGCGGTTTCCAGTTCCGCTTCGATACGGTCCAGTTCGTCCAGGTCTTCACTGATAAAATAGTAGCGTTTCATTAGAAAACCTCCAGTAACAATCAGCTCAAGGCGCGCGACAGTACGAAAATTGCGTTGTAATTTCGTGTTTATTCAAATAAGAAATAACGTTAATTTTCCGCCGCTAACTGCACTATAGACAATTTATTTTTAGCAGGTTTCAAAAGTTAAACTTGGGGGTTTATTATTTGGCTATTTAAAAAATAATTTTTATATCTATATCAGATATGCCTGTCATTTTTTGAATACTTTGGGAGATGGTTTTCCGACGGAGATCAACAACAAAATTTATGGTGGCCTGTCGCGGTAAAAACAGCGCGTCCCAGCCTTTGCCTGTGCTTTGCGCAGTCCTGCTGCGAATTACACGAGCGGAAAGACTCAAGTTTGATCCGAAAATTTCATGGATTGATCCGGACAACAACGCTGCAGCGGGTTAGAGATGATCGAGTAGCCCATCGCCCTCAAAAACCGCGCCGTGGCCAGGATAAACAGCTTTTGGTTCTCGGGATTTCAGTCGGGCCATCGAGCGCTTGAGTTGGGTCGGGTTGGAGAATATGGCAGGAGCCACGAGTCGACCCTTGCTGGTGCTGCCTAGCAAGGTGTCGCCACTGATCAGGGTGTGCGTCGGCCGGTGAAAGTAACAACAACTGTCCCAGGAGTGTCCTGGTGTATGAATGACCTCCCAGTCTTCAAAGCCTGGCAGGCTGGTTTTATTTTTTAAACGGTAGTCGGGTTTGCCGTCGAAGTCTTCACGGGGTTGGTCCGATTCCGGTAAATAGGACGGTAATAATTTTGCCTGCGCGTCCCTTCGAGGATTGGCATACATGGTCCAGGCGCGCGGCCTCATGCCCTCGATGGCCGCAGTGCCCAGTCGGAACAGGATACCGGCTGGATCGTTAATGAATTTCAATAGTGGCGACTGGGTGGCATAAGGCACTCCCAATTTGGCATGGCAAATGGCGGCCAGTTTAACTATGCCACCGCTGTGATCCGGGTCGCCGTGGGTGCATACCACGAGTTCGACGTCGGTCGGATGACGTCCCAGGACTTCGCGAATGTAACCCAGGACGTATTTCTCGCCGCGCCAGGAGGCGTCGACCACGAGTAGTCCGTGCTGGTCTTCTATGACGTAGCTGTTGACGTGACGTCCCTTGACCTGGTGTATTTCCATTTTGGGCCGCGCTTGAACAAGGATTTCGGCGCGGGATTATACAGGACGGCGACCGGCCTATTAGCGCTTGTTCACACTAAACGGATTACTCCTGCCGGGAGCGGTTTTCTCGTCCGACTCTTTATTTCACAAATTTAGAAGGCGTGCGGTGTAGTGAGTCTTCATAAACAATTGATAATGCTGGTGGGTGGAAAAAGGGCCTCGACCCTTTCTTTTTACATAGAAGGGCTTGCGGCTAATAAGCGCCACTCGGCATTGCTCGTTGCTTAATTGCAATAACCAAACGACACGCCTCGCGCTGTGATTGGCGTGCTTTTAGCCATAACAGGAACAACTCATTTAGCGTTAACAGGCCCTGGTTAACAGTGTGGATTTTCTAGTCGAACGGGGTTTTCACGTACTTGTCAGATCTGTCTTGAGCGCCGGTGCTTCTTCCTCTAGTGAGCCGACCGTCTGTCTGTTGGTGGCGCAATCCTTTCTGGCTGTGTGGCGATAGCTAACGCGATCCTGGGGCCGTAGAAGGTATTGTGTGTCGCAATATCCTTTCCGTATGCCCCACGCTGCTTTCTGCCTGTGGCCCGCCAGGTAGAGTTCCCGAACGCGACAGGCTGCTTCGCCGCAGGCGTGCCAATTTACCAACTCAAAAAAAAGCAGGCGTGGCCGGTAATCAGGTACGGCGTGGGAGTCCTGCTCATAAGAAAACCGGCGTCTATGAAACAGGTGGTGCAAAAGAGACTAGACTCACTTGATACCACTTGAAAGCGAGAGAAAAAATGAAAGTTGGCGCGATCTTTCCCATCACAGAAATAGGCACCGACCCCGTCGCCATCAGGGATTACGCTCAGGCTATCGAGGCCATGGGCTACGACCACCTCGTGGTCTTCGATCATGTCTTGGGCGCGGACCCCGGCAAACACGAATTGTGGGGCCCCTATACTCACGAATTTCAGTTTCACGAACCGTTTGTGCTGATGGGGTATCTCGCCGGCCTGACGCAGCGCCTCGAACTGGCGACGGGTATTGTCATCGCGCCTCAGCGGCAGACCGCGTTGCTTGCCAAACAGGCGGCCGAGGTGGATATATTGACCGGGGGTAATCGTCTGCGCCTGGGGCTGGGCATCGGTTGGAATCAGGTCGAGTATCAGTGCCTGGGCCAGGATTTTACGACCCGGGGCAAGCGTATCGAGGAACAGATTGCTCTGCTAAAAGCATTGTGGGCGGACGACCTGGTGACTTTTGAAGGGCGCTGGGACACGGTGATCGATGCTGGCATCAACCCATTGCCAGTGAATAAATCGATTCCCGTATGGATGGGCGGGTGGGCCGATGCGATGGTGCGCAGGATAGCGCGCATGGGCGATGGCTGGTTTGCTTTTTTTCGCCCGGATGACGACGGTAAGCGGACGATGGACCAGTTTTGGGGCTATGTTGAGGACGCCGGACGCCGCAGGGAGGATATTGGTGTAGAGGCCTGGATTACGGTAAATAACGCACAGGTGCTGGCCGGCTGGAATCAAAAGCCGGAAGATAAGCTCGAACGTTCGCCCGATGAGTGGTGTGCTGAAATCGAGACGTGGAAGGATCTCGGCGCGACGCACTTGGCCTGCTGGACCATGTACGCGGATTACACCCCTGATCAGCACATAGAGGCAGCGAGACGTTTCAAGGAAGCGGTCGATGGCATGTCCTGAAATCATTC
>DJFY01000033.1:0-5014 GCA_002431545.1 Cellvibrionales bacterium UBA5860
ACGCGAGTTATAACGTCTCCAACCGCATGTAACGGTTACTACCGAAATATCAATTAGCTGGCTTTCGCATCGAGGAAGACAGGCTGATTTAAACTCGTTTAAATCGGATATATCCGTCTTGAGCACAGTCGATGGTATAACACTGCAAAAGCTACCAGCACGACGCTCCCGGATGCGACTGGGAATGCTAAGTAAGCGACGCCGGGGGCATCAAAATATACTACGAGCGGATCTGCGCCTGCAGGCGGGTGGGTTACGCGCAAAATCGTCATCCCGACTACCGCGAGGCCTACAGCCAAAGCCAAGGCCCAGCCGGTAACCGGAAAATACGCATGCACACACAAGCCAATCGCGGTAGACACCAAATGCCCCCCTACCACATTGATAGGTTGAGACAATGGACTTTCTGGCAAAGCAAAGACCAAAACACAGGTCGCCCCAAAAGGCGCCATCAACAGAGGACTCCCCGACCAGCTAGCGATTTGAAATAACGCGTAAATAGCGATAAATGCACCGAGACCAGCGAGCACTGTATTGAGTTTTGTCTGTGCCGATTGATGTCGTTTAGTAACCAGTCTCAAAGCACAATAAAAGCGATTATTATCGCGGATTTTATTCATCGACGATTCTCAAATTCATTTTTCTAAAAGAAATAGTTTTTCCCGTGATAAAAAATATGCTGGTAAAACCATAAAACATATTGTTTTGTTTACTCATTAGATAGCGAGAACCAATTTGGCATTACCAGCAGACACGACTTATGTAATCTAAAAAATATAGGTATTACGTTCATTTCTCGAAGGAATACCGGACAATATTATTTTTTCTTGCTCGCTGTATTCAACAGACCCTGTCGCAGTCAGCCGCCGACCAACGAGAGGCTTTCTCGAGGGATTTGGCGCGGCAAAGCTATCGTGCGTATGCGTCTTTTGTGTACCTCTAACTCGATGTTTTTTACCTGATTCATTGATTAAAAAATGCCGGTCTTTGTCCGTAAAGCGGGGAGATTGCCGGTACTGGATACCTTTCGGATGACTCATCTGGAAATGAGCTACCTGCACGAAAAATTCGCCGCCAGAAGAGCTAGCGAGATTTTGCGGATTAGTGACCAATACCGAGTCCGTTTCTTGCACCGCAGCAAAACTCTGCTCAACATTTGACATGACAGCATACGGGGTCACGGCAAGCGTGAAGACAGCACAACCTAGAAGAAATTTGTTAGGCATGTTCGCACTCCTATTTCGCAATTGATGGGGATGACGGTCAGGCAGACTTCGCCTGACATGATAGTCATAGCGATCTTCATGCCAACACTACTATCACTTTATAATTCAATATCTTAAGATAATTACTTTATGCTTTAGTCGAGATACAGACCGCTTGGTTTTTACGATATATCGTAATTATCTTATTTTTCGTAAATGCCAGAACTGATGCCGCGAAATATTGTGAAACTCAGCAATATGGCAAGCCGACGTTATTGAGCGGAACGAGAACGCAGGAAGGCAAGCCCACGACCTTGCCGCGTTGTTTCACCATTTCTAAATAACCCGGCATCGAAATTAATACTAATAATGAGCGGTGTAGGAGACGCAGAAGCCACCCAGTTGTTGAACTATATGTTCGCCCTCATGGAAGGGTGATACGGGGGTTAGATTTTGTGAGCCATAAGAATCTCACGCCACCGGAACTATTGACTCAAATGGCCGCTCTTCACATACAACACGCAACCTACGCCGCTGCGTGTAAATGCGGCATGAGCACTGCCGGCGGGATTACGCAGCCATGTGCCAGCAGGATAGAGGCCCTGCTCGTCCCCAAATTCGCCACTGATCACAAAAATTTCCTCACCACAAGGATGTTCGTGTGCAGGCAACACCAGATCCGGCGACCACTTTACTAAGGCTACATGTTCCGGCTTAGCACCATCACTCTGGTATAAAGGCATCACCCATTGCCCATCTATATCTGTTGGCAACCAGGCCGTACGATGGGTGTCGATGCGAACCGTATTGGCGTCGTCTAAGCCAAACTGACGTAACTTAACGAAGATGATACAACCATCGCGGGTGAACGGGCGGTGCCTTGAGCCGGGCGGATTACGCACATACATGCCCTCGCCATAATCGCCGGTTTCATCGGAAAACACGCCCTCTAACACGAAAAATTCTTCGCCAAGATCGTGTATATGTTCAGTAAAGCTCCGATTGGCGCAATAGCGCACGATCGTCGTAGCGCGCGTAGCCATTTCATCGCCATCGCGTTCTAGCATACGCCGCTGGACACCAACCACAGGGGAGTCAACCCAGGGTAGCGACTCTGAAAGCACGAGCGCGCGTTTCGTTAAATCTGCATTGAGCTTCATTGTGATTTCCTTGCGTAAATGCCTACGTAGGACTAGACGCTGGTACTTGGCCGCGAGGTTACCGTGCGATACCAACGTTGCAGATGTATACAATCGATTGGGACTTCCACATCAACCGCCAGGGCAAAATCCACGGCACAAACTGCGGTAATGTCCGCTATTGAAAACTTAGCTCCTGCAATATATTGGTGCTCTGACAACTGTCGATCAAGACGCCGCATTTCTTCAGTAATCCGCACCAGATTGTGCTGCCCCCACTCTTTATTACGATAGCGATTATCACCAGATACACCTGGCAGACCGTGGTGAAAATAACTAACCACAGCCCCGAGCACACCATTTTCCACACGGCGATCCCACATTTCTATGATTGCCCGCTGTCTCGGTGTCGCTCCCATCAATAGTGGATGAGGATATCGACTTTCGATATAACGGCATATCGCAGCACATTCGCTGATACAAGTACCGTCATCCAACTCAAGCGTGGGTACAGCGCCGTAAGGATTACGCTTTAAATGTTCCGCTCTGAGATGCTCTCCTGAAAGTAAATCAATGTGCACACATTCAATCTGCAAACCTTTTTCAGCCGCAAAAACCCGCACTCTGCGTGGATTTGGAAAAGATTTGTGTTCAAAAAGACGCATATTTATGCTCCGCTACTCAAACCCTGGCAACAGCATTCACGCTGACCGGAACTTACTTATTTCGAAAGCCAAGAAAGCGTCACTCTACGTGCGAAGAGAGATGTTGGTATGTTGCGGTCAGGCTATCTTTCGATTCAGCACCACTGGACTGCACAAGCGGTTGTCGTGACAGTGTAATTGCTGTGTTTTTTTCGATTTTCCCGCCTGCGGCGTAAGCCCGAATGACCGCTGGCCTTTGTCTAATACGTGTATACCAGGTTTTCAAGTTTGAAAAATCGTGCAAACCCACGTCGAACAACAGGTATTGGTTAATCCAGGGATAACACGCCATATCGGCAACCGAATAGTCTCCGGCGATATACGCCCGACACCGTAACAACTGATCTAACACCCTAAAAAAACGTTTGATTTCCTCGATGTGCCGATCCGCCACGCTGGATATTTTTTTAGGTGTGTATTGAGAAAAGTGTTGTTTCAGCCCAAACATCGGCCCAAGCCCACCCTTCAGCCAGAACAACCATTGCAGAACCTCTGCCCTGCCCGCGCTGTCAGCTGGATAGAAACGACCCGTTTTTTCCGCCAGGTAAAGCAAAATGGCGCCGGACTCAAATACAGAAACAGGGTTGCTGGGTTCGTTCAGGTAAACTGACCAGGGGCCTGAAGCTGGCTCGCTATCGACGATGGCGGGAACGCGGTGATCCGGCGACACTCGAGCAAAACTTTCCGCAAACTGTTCTCCTCGATTCAGGTTGATCGGCATTAAGCGATACGACAGATCGGCCTCTTCGAGAAAAAGCAGCGGTTTATATGCGTCCGGTGTTGTCCAAAAATATAAATCAATCATGGCTGGTACTCTGTCTGGCGAAAATGAATCCGTCTTTGCTAGGGGGTGCCAGTGAATGAATACCGTCTGTCCAGTACCATTCAAACGCTTGACGGACACGCCCCAGCCTCGTATCACAATCTATGCCAAGATTTATACTTATATATATCAACAGGTTATCGTTGCGAGCGTATAACAGCATCGTCCAACAACGATTTTTCGGGAACCATTTACGAAAGTTCGAGCCTACTCGAATACAGCGAATAAACACCAAAGGACCAGCCCTATGACAGCGCCTTCTGATTATCACTCGCCGCTAACCGAGACCGAGTTACGCAATTGCGACTTGCTACGCCAGGAACTCGAACTGATTTTGCAGGCGGCGGGCGACGGCATCTATGGTCTGGACGCTTCGGGAAAATGCACCTTTGCCAATCGCGCAGCGACAGAAATTCTTGGCTGGCAGCAGGACGACGTCATCGGCAAGACCGTACATTCACTGCATCACCATACTCACCCAGACGGTCGACCCTATCCACAACAGGACTGTCCTATCTACGCGGCCTTCAAAGATGGTAAAACCCGCCATGTCGACGACGAGGTATTCTGGAAAGCGGATGGCACCTGCATTCCGGTCGAATACACGAGCACGCCGATTTTCGATCGCGGGAAACTTTGTGGCGCGGTAGTAGTGTTCAAGGACGTCACCGAACGCAAGCGGGCCGAGCAAGAGTTGCAACAAGCGTATGCCGAGCTGACGCGAATGAAAAAAAGACTCGAGGATGAGAACACCTACTTACAGGAGGAATTTTCGCGGCAACACAATTTTAAAGAAATCGTCGGTCAGAGCTGCGCTATTACACAGATACTCAGTCAAGTGGAATTGGTGGCACCGACCTATGCCAACGTTCTCATTACCGGTGAATCAGGTACCGGCAAGGAGTTGATCGCCCGAGCAATACATGATCGCAGCGACCGTAATGAACGCCCGCTGATCAAGGTCAACTGCGCAGCTATCCCTCACGAGCTCTTCGAAAGCGAATTTTTTGGCCATCAGAAAGGCTCTTTCACAGGCGCGGTGAAAGACCGCGTTGGACGTTTTGAGCTCGCTGATGGCGGCACGATTTTTCTCGACGAGGTGGGTGAAATCCCCCTGGATTTACAAAGCAAGCTGTTGAGAGT
>DJFY01000033.1:5326-6047 GCA_002431545.1 Cellvibrionales bacterium UBA5860
AAAGCTGAGATAGAGGCGGGAAACTTTCGCGAGGACTTATATTTCAGGCTCAACGTTTTTCCGATCGAAGCAGTACCGTTGCGTAAGCGTACTGATGATATTCCTTTGCTGGCTCAACACTTTATAGGTCTTATCGCCCGCAAACTAAATCGCCCGGAACCGAGACTCACGAGAGCGAACGCAAAACAATTACTGGAATATCACTGGCCTGGCAACATCCGCGAGCTGCAAAACGCGGTAGAACGATCGATTATTATCAGCCAGGGCGGCAAACTCTATTTCGACCTCCCCATGAAGGAAACCCCAGGTCCGGAAGCTCGAACAGGAGACGGAAACAAAACAATTATGGCCGAAAGCAATCCCGTCTCAATTAAGAACACCCCTTACAACGAGGCAGAGCGTCTGGCTCGCGACAGAAATAACATCGAAACCGCACTACGCCAGTGTAAGGGAAAGATTTCCGGGAGTAACGGCGCTGCCGAACTCCTTGGCATAAAACCCACAACACTGGCATCGCGAATGAAAAAGCTTGGCATCAAAACCACGTGATACCCGATAACGCTGCTCTCGATACCTATTCGATGGCTCTTTTCGCTGCGACCAATCTGCCCGAAACGATATCCACCTTGTCACCGTGCAACCACTGTTTATCCGGCGAACGGATAATCGCGGTCTTCCCGTCATTGGTTTCGACGCGATAAGCCGTACCGGAAAGACCGGT
>DJFY01000032.1 GCA_002431545.1 Cellvibrionales bacterium UBA5860
GAAGTCGCCGACGCCATGCAGCGGGCGCACGAACGGCAGCGCAGCGGTACCACGCAGACAGCGGAGCAGCAGTAACCCGTGCTCGCCGAGGTTGGCCATTTTGCGCTGATTTTAGCGCTTTGCCTGGCTGGTATTCAGGCGGTATTACCGCTTGCAGGCACATATAGCAGGCGACGACTCTGGGTGGCCGCGGCGCGGCCCCTGGTGTCCGGTCAGTTCGTCTTCGTCGCTATTAGCTTCGTCATTTTGGCGCTGTTATTCATCGGTGACGATTTCTCCGTGAGCTATGTCGCAGCGAATTCCAACTCCCAGCTGCCGACACATTACAAATTGAGCGCAGTGTGGGGCGCCCACGAAGGTTCGCTGTTGTTATGGTCGCTAGTGCTGGCGGGCTGGAGCCTCGCGGTTGCCTTGTGCAGCCGAAGTTTACCTGTCGAATTGGTGGCGCGTATTCTGTCCGTGCTGGCTTGCATTAGTGTCGGCTTTTACCTGTTGCTACTGTTGACCTCCAATCCCTTTGAGCGTTTGTTGCCGATTGCGCCCGTGGATGGCGGCGACCTTAATCCCCTGTTGCAGGACTTCGGCCTGATCGTGCATCCGCCGATGCTGTATATGGGTTATGTTGGATTTTCCGTGCCCTTTGCCTTTGCCATTGCCGCCTTGCTGGCTGGCCGTATGGACAGCGCCTGGGCGCGCTGGGCGCGGCCCTGGACCAACGCCGCCTGGGCTTTTCTGACCCTGGGTATCGCCCTGGGCAGTTGGTGGGCTTATTACGAACTGGGTTGGGGCGGTTGGTGGTTTTGGGATCCCGTGGAAAATGCTTCGTTTATGCCGTGGCTGACTGGTACCGCGTTGGTACATAGTCTCGCGGTCGCAGAGAAGAGAGGCCTGTTCCGCAGTTGGACTTTGCTGCTGGCGATACTGACGTTTTCCCTGAGTCTGCTGGGGACATTTCTTGTTCGCTCGGGAATCTTGACTTCTGTCCACGCCTTTGCCGCCGACCCGACGCGGGGTGCGTTTATCCTGATTTTTTTAGCTATGGTCGTTGGCGGTTCCCTACTGCTTTTTGCGCTGCGCGGTCCGGTTATTTATCGCCAGGCGGCCTTTGCTCCGATATCTCGCGAAGCTTTTCTATTGGCTAACAACGTCCTGCTTGTCTCGGCCTGCGGCGCCGTGTTTGTCGGCACCCTTTATCCATTGCTGGCAGATGCCATGAACTGGGGCAAAATTTCCGTAGGGCCGCCTTACTTTAATCTCATGTTCGTACCGTTGGCGTTGACCGCGTTGCTGCTCATGGCCCCGGGTTCGACGTTGCGCTGGAAGCAACATGCTGGTGCGTTGCTACAGCGCCCGTTTATGGTTCTCACCGTAGCTGCCGGGGTTTCCAGCATTATCTGGTTGCTTTGGCTAGGGTACGAGATACACCTGGTGCCGGTGCTCGCCGTGGCGCTTGGACTCTGGGTGTTCTTGGTCAGTGTTTGGGATGTGGCGCAGAAAACCAGTTCGGTTCGTGGCCGGTGGGTGGGGATCCGGCGCCTGCGCGGCAGTTATTACGGTATGCAGTTGGCGCATGTTGGTGTCGCCGTCGCTGTTATTGGTGTCGCCATGACCAGTTACTACAACGAGCAAAAGGATCTGCGGCTGGCGCCCGGTGAATCTGTTGTCGTGGGACATTACCGTTTCGAGTTCACCGGTCTGGAACAGGTTCGTGGTCCTAACTACATCGCCCACCAGGGTAGCTTCAGTATTTCCCGCGAGGGTGCACCTGTGGCCCTGTTGCAGCCGGAAAAACGGTTTTATTCGGTCGCCGGCCAGGTCATGACCGAGGCGGCCATTGATGCAGGATTGTGGCGGGATCTGTATGTCGCGTTGGGAGAGCGTCTCGACGATGGCGCCAGCTGGACCCTGCGAATCTATATCAAGCCGTTTGTCCGCTGGATCTGGCTCGGTGCCTTGCTCATGGCCACCGGCGGCTGCGTTGCGATGCTCGACAAGCGCTATAGCAAACTTGCAGTGTCGCGCAATTCCGTTCAAGCGCCATCGAGTGAAAAACTTGAAGTGACGGCACCGGAACCTCGGGATGGTGCCGGGCTGCCGGGCCGCGGTTAGCGATGCTGTGACACGTTTAAAGCTGTTTGTGCCGTTACTTGCCTTTGCAGTGCTCGCGCCACTGCTGTACTGGGGGCTCGGCCGGGATCCCGGCGCCATGCCTACGGCTTTGAAAGGCAAGCCGATACCTGCCTTTACCCTGCCGTCGCTGACCACGCCAGACGCACAACTCGATCAGGCACTGTTTGCCGGACAGGTTTCGCTGCTCAATGTATGGGCGACCTGGTGTCCTTCGTGTCGCATCGAGCATCCCTACCTGATGCATCTGGCCGAACAGGGGGTGCCTGTATTTGGGCTCAATTATAAGGACGAAGGCGAGCCTGCAAGGCGATGGTTAAAAGATTTGGGTAACCCCTATCGCGAGGTCATCTTTGACGCGTCTGGCAGATTAGGGTTGGATCTGGGTGTCTTTGGTGCGCCCGAAACCTACCTTGTCGACAGTCGCGGTATCGTGCGGGCACGGCATGTGGGCGTATTGGACGAGCGGGTGTGGCAAAAGGAGTTCGCGGCCTTGTATCAATCCTTACAGAACCCGGAGGAGCGATGAGTTTCGTAATGGGTTGCGCGCCACGGCGCAAATGTCAGGTTATAGAACAGCGTCTGCCACTTGCGCCCGCGCGCGCAGGACGTTTCACAGGTTTGGGACGCATGCTGGTTGGATTCGCCTTGCTGGGGGTGTTCGCGATCGTCAGCCTGCCAAGCCCGGCCGCAGTTATTGAGACGGAGGCGTTATCGGATCCGGCGCTGGTAGCTCGCTACCGCCATCTGATAGACGAGTACCGTTGTCCTAAATGTCAGAATCAGAACCTCGCCGAGTCCGATTCGCCTATTTCAAAAGATCTCCGGAGCGAGATCAGGCGTATGCTGGAAGAGGGCGCCAGCGATGCGGAGATCAGCGAGTTTCTGGTGGCCCGCTACGGAGAATTTATTCTTTACCGACCTGCTTTTCACTCGGGTACTTATGTGTTGTGGCTGGCCCCCCTGGCGTTTGTGGCGCTTGGCGCGCTGATTCTTGTCGCCGTTGTGAAACGCAGGCGTCGATCACAGGCTCCGGGCCTGCAGGCGGAAGAACGCGAGCAGCTGCAGGCGCTTCTGGGTCGCGCAGCGCAAGCGGATCAACTCGACAAGCCCCAGTGATGTTCTGGATAGTTGTCGTCGGCATGCTGCTTCTGGCAGGGGCTTTTGTCCTGTACCCCGTATGGCGAGGCAGCCGCGATCGTGATTTGGAAAATGCGGATACGGCGCCGGATTTGCAGATGAACGTCGCCCTGTATCGCGAACGTGCGGCGGACCTGGAGACCTGGGCTGTTCCGGCAAGCGCTGCCGAGCGCGAGCAGCTGCTGGAGGAAGCACAACAACAACTGCTCGCGGATCACCAACAGGTGGCCGAACAAACCGCATGGCGTGGTGAGGGTGCCGGAGCAGTGATGCTGTGTTGCCTCCTGATTGTACTCACGGCGACGGTGATCTACTGGAAACTGGGGGCCATCGACGACGTTGGCCTGGCCGATCAGCTGGCCACCTATCGTGAGGACGGCTCAAATACTCAGGCTGAAGAGCTTCGCTCGGCCGTTGCCGAGCGTCTGGCATCGGCGCCTGATAATGTCCACTACTGGTTGATTCAGGCGCGGCTGGCGGAACGGACAGGTGATCTGTCGGGTGCGACCGAATCCTACCGGCGAGCTTTGGCGCTGGCGCCGAATGATGCGGAGATCAAGGCCAGCCTGGCTCAGGTTCTGTTTTTGCGCAGCGATAATCGTGTTACAGAGGAGGTCGCGGCTCTGGTGACGCAGACTCTGACGCTGGAGCCTGACAATGGCCTGGGTTTACAGCTGGCCGGTATCGGCGCCTTCTCTTCCGGTGACTACGCCAGCGCCCTGATCTTCTGGCAACGGGCTTTAGCCGTGGTTGGCAATCACTCCGTCCACGCTGCCGCCCTGCAATCCGGTATCGACGCTGCGCGAGATCGCCTGGAGCGAACCCGGTCCGAGGCCGATAGGCGGGGCGACATGCCATCGTCCGAGGAAGCAGATGTTGCCGCCAACGGCGCGACACTTTCAGCCGCAAATGGCGATGCTGAAGACAGCAAAAAAAGGGCAGTCGAGGCCTTGTTGTCGGTAACGGTGGATATTGCTCCGGACCTGGCACAAACCCACTCAATTCCGCCCGAGAGTACGGTTTATGTCTATCTGAAAAGCTGGCAGGGACCACCCATGCCATTGGCGGCGGTACGCTATCGTGCACTCGACCTGCCTTTAACCGTGGCGTTTTCCGATGATATGGCGCTCTCGTCGGCGCGCAATATTTCCCAGGCAGGCCCGTTGGAGGTTATAGCTAGAGTGGCGCTGGGCGGCGTTTTGACCGCCACTAGCGGAGACCTTGAAGGACGCCGCGGTCCGGTCGAGCCCGGTGACCTGAAATCTTTGACAATCTCGATCGACACCGTAGTGCCCTGACACCGGGGCAGGTCCGCATTACAGTCGCGCAAGGAGAATCCATGACGCCAAATGTCAAACACGAATCAAAAGCCGCTTATAAGGCCAGTCACACCCCGGAACAGATAGCTTCGCGCCTCGAGGAAGGTCCAGGTTCGGTCTATTTAAAGGATTTTGTCTACGGCGCGGTCGATGGCGCCGTGACCACCTTTGCCATTGTTGCCGGCGTTGCCGGTGCCGGTATGGCGGCTGGCGTCATCATCGTGTTGGGTATCGCCAATCTGGTCGCCGACGGCTTTAGCATGGCGATAAGCAACTACCTTGGCACCAAGGCGGAAAACCAGCTGCGCGAACAAACGCGCAGCCGGGAATTGGACGAGATCGTTAAATTTCCCGAGGGCGAGCGCGAAGAGATTCGACAAATCTATATGGGTAAGGGCTTCGAGGGCGAACTGCTCGATCAGGTGGTCGATGTGATAACCGCCGATCACGATCGGTGGGTGGACACCATGTTACAGGAAGAACATGGCATGGCTTTGCACGATCACGACGCACCGCAGGCCGGCCTGGCGACATTTGTCGCCTTTGTTCTGGTCGGCCTCGTGCCCCTGTTACCTTATTTGACCAACTGGTTGTTTCCTGGCCTATTAAGTTACACGTTTGTCTGGAGCTCGGTGATGACGGCAATAGCTTTTTACTGGGTGGGTGCGGCCAAGGCCCGGTTTATCAACCAAAGCCGGCATGCAGGTGGCCTGGAAACAGTGCTGATTGGCGGCGCAGCGGCAGCCATGGCTTATTTTATTGGCGCGGCCCTGAAAAGCTTTGTCGAGTAGCGAACCACGTTCGGTTGAGTCAACTCAGCTTTACGCCAAGTACAG